>NZ_JBDPME010000012.1:0-255050 GCF_039871825.1 Nonomuraea sp. B12E4
TCACCAAACACCTGATGCGGGCCGTGGACGAGATCACCGGCGGGCGTACGTCACAGGCCAACATGGCGGTGCTCATCAGCACCGCCGAGGTAGGTGGGGTGCTCGCGGCGGCCCACGCCCGCCACCGCCTATCCCCCTGAGAGCAACCCCTCCTACGGCCCTTCACTCCACCCGAGAGAAACAGACCAACCGCCCCCACAGGCGATCAAACGTGCACACAGTCACCCACGCCTCCCAGCCCCTCGCCTTGAAAGCCCCCTCCCCCAAACCTCACCCCATCATCAAGCAAACTCATCAACCACTGGCCTGCAGACATCAACGCCTGATCCAGACACCCCAGCACTCCAGCACCTCAACGCCCCAGCAGCCCGATACCCCAGCGCACCACAACTACGCCCTCGACACCCTGGCGCTTTCGATCCGCCCACCCGCTCCGCGATCGCCCAACTATCGCCCCCGTGAGACCACGGCCAATCCCTCATCCCGCTCTACCACCGCAAGGTCCCCCGACTGGTCGGTCCGGTAAACGGTGGCACCGAGGCGACGTAGCAGGCCGAGAGTGCTCGGGGCTGGATGACCGTAGTCGTTGTCGGCGCCTGCACTGATCAGCGCAGCGCGTAAACCAAGGGACGACAGGAACTCCGGAGACTGCCTGTTCGACCCGTGATGTGGGGTCTTGAGGATGTCGGCCCTGATGTCCATCCGATGCAGGAGCTGCTCCTGTGCCTCGGTTTCCAGGTCTCCGCCGAGCAACGCCGACCCGGACCGCCAGCGTACGTGGAGGACGACGCTGGAGTTGTTGATGGCACTGCCTTCGCCATAGCCATACGTCTCGCCCAGCGCGGGATCGGGAGCGAGGATGGTGAGCTCTGAGGGCCCGAACCGCCACCGAGTGCCCGGAACGGCGATCCATTCCGGAATCCGATGATGCGCCAGCGTCGCCGAGACGCGTTCACCGGCTCGGGCGCCGGTTCCCCGCGGGCTGAGCGGCCCGAGTGATCCAACCGAGCCAACCGAATTGGCAGAGCCAGAAGCGCTGGCCGAGCCAAGCGGCCCAACCGAACCAAGCGGGCTGACGACTGCGGCTCCGACGCGCCGGTTCCTGAGGACTCCTGGCAGGCCGTCCACGTGATCGGCATGCGGGTGAGTGAGGACGAGCAAAGGCACCTCTCTGACCCCCACCCGACGCAGGCACCGATCCATGGTGACCGGATCCGGCCCGGCATCCACCACGACGCCTCTCCCCGGTCCCGACGCGATGATGAGGCCATCCCCCTGCCCTACGTCGCACATCACCATCAGCCATCCCTTGGGCGGCCACGGGCCTGCGATGGGCCGGATCACGAGCACCGCGACCAAGGCGGCACCGGCCGCCGTCAACGCCATCGCCCGCCAGGCACGGCGCCGCAGGATCGGGATCGCGATGGCCACCGCCAGCGCCAGCAGCCCCACCCCCGGAAGCCCACCAGGCCACGGCAACGTGGCAAAGGGCACGTTCACCGCCCACCGGGCGACCGTGATGATCCACCCGACCGCGTAGCCCGCCGGGACAACCAGCAACCGAGCGCCATCCGGCCAGACGGGCGCCACGAGGGCGGCCCCGAACCCGAGCAGGGTCGCGGGCGCCACCGCTGGAGCCACGAGCAGGTTGGCGAGCACCGCGACCGGCGTCAACTGCCCCGCCATCAACACGAGCACAGGCGTCACGGCCACCTGCGCCGCCGCCGGCACAGCCACCGCCTCAGCCGCCCATCGCGGCAACCGCCACCACACCTTGAGGGCACCGCCACGGGGCGCTTCTCCACTCGAACCGCTGGACCTCGAGCAGCCCTCTCCTCCCCAAGACTCCCCTGAGGCTTCGCCGGCTCCATCGCCCAAGGCGACCTGGGTGTACCGGGCAGGCTGGATGCTCCGGGTACCGTTCGTTTGCTGGGGGTCGTGGTGGCTCCGAGCATCATCGGCGTTTCCGGAGCCGTCGGCGTCCTGGGCGGTCTGGGTGTTCTGATCTTTCTCGGCATTCTGGGTTGACAGGTGGTCGCGCCAGCGTGGGGCCAGGATGAGGATTCCGGCGGTGGCGGCGACCGAGAGGGCGAAGCCGTAGGAGCGGGCCAGTTCGGGGGCGAACAGCACCAGGAACAGGACCGTGGTCGACAACGCCGCGAGCCCGTCGCGTGCTCGGCCGGTGCCCAGTGCAATGGCGGCAGCCAGGCCCATGAGGAGGGCACGGAGGACGCTTGGGGAGGGGCGGGCGACTACGGCGAAGGCCAGCATTGCCAGGGCTGCGAAGATCGCCCTGACGGGGAGCGAAAGGCCGATCAGGCGGGACAGCGCGAGGGCCGCACCTGCGACGATCGCCAGATTCGCCCCGCTTACCGCATGCAGGTGGTTGAGGCCGGACTCCTTGAGGTCGGAGGCTACCTGAGGGTCCATGCGCGAGATGTCGCCGACCACCAGGCCGGGAAGCAGGCCACGTTGATCCGGAGGGAGAGTGTCGGCGGCGGCTCGGAGGCCGGACCTGAGGGCACCCGCCGCCGTCTGAAGCCCGGACGGTTGGCTCAGGACTCTAGGTGGGCCACGCACCAGGAGTATGGCCGCGACAAGGTCGCCAGGGGTCGGCTCTACAAGGCGGCCGGTGACTTCGAGACGCTGGCTGGGCAGAAAGTCCTTCCAGGCGTTTCCGGCGGCGAAGACGGTGACGGGGACGTCGACGGTCTGCCTCGTCACGGCGGTCCGGATGCTCTTGAGGGTGGCCGCTATGACGTAGCTGTCCTGGTTGAAGTGCCCACCTCTGTTGGCTCTCCGTTTGGGGTCGTCTGTCAGGGCTATCTGGGCGGTGATGACGGTGTTGTGGGCGGCCAGTTCGGGCACGGGACCCGTCGTGAGTGCGTGCACTCGGAAGGCCACTGATGCCGACGATGCCGCGGCGCAGATGAGTGTGGCGACGGCGATGTTGCGCCAGGCCGGCGATTCAGGGCGCAAGCCAACGCGCCAGGACGAAGACCTGGGCCAGAGGCGGAACCACCAGGCCGGCGGCGCGGGTCGTGAGAGGGCGGGAGAGCCTGTAGGCCCGGGGCGCAGGCCCACATATTGGGTCGGGGACCTGAGCCGCGAGGTGGAGGGCCAGGCCGGCGGCTCAGGTCGCGAGCGGGCGCACCACGCCACGGTTGAGGCGCCAAGGGCGGCGCAGATCGCGACTGCCATGCCCGTGAGCGCAGAACAACCCAGCAGCGCCAGTGCACTGGCCCAGGCGGCAACCGCAGGGAGGATCAGGGGCCAAGCGTGATCGCGCTTGTCGGCGTCGGGGTTGAGTCCGCCGGCAGGGCCAGGATCCGGCCCGTCGCGGTCAGAGCCCACCCTGTTCGCACCGCTGCCTCCGCCGTCACGAGCAACGTCCAGCCCGCCCGGGACAGACCCAGACCCAGCACCGCCACTGCCCCGCGGCTCCAGGGCGACATCCAGCTCGCCACGGACAGGGCCCATCCCGTCCGCACCACCGCCCCGCCCAACGCGAGCACCGTCCAGGCTCTCGGGGACGGACCTGGGCCTGCCCGTGCTGCGCTTCAACGCTTCAGAGGCAATGTCCAGACCGTCCGTGCCAGGGAGCATGCGGGTGTGGTCGGCCTTGGTAGCTCGCGTGCGGTCCGAGTCGGTAGTCCGGGGGCGGCCCGCTTTTTCAGCATGCGGATGGCGCATGTCAGACCCGGACCTTCGGCTTGATCTCGTCGTACTTTCGTGGGCCTATGCCGTTAACTTCACGTAGCTGTTCCACTGTGGTGAAGCCGCCGTGGCTGGTCCGGAACTCGGCTATTCGGGCCGCCAGGACCTCTCCGACGCCTGGGAGTTGTTCGAGCTGGTCGGTGGTGGCGGCGTTCAGGTCAAGGATGGCGGTGGCGGGGTCCAGGGCGGGGGTGCCTGGGGCGGCGGCTTGGCCCGTGGTGGCTCCTACGACGATCTGTTCGCCGTCGATCAGGCGTCTGGCGAGGTTGAGCGGGCCGATGGAGGCGCCTCGGGACACTCCTCCGGCAGCCGTCACCGCGTCCGTAACTCGGGAGCCTGAAGGGAGCAGGTAGACGCCGGGGTCACGGATCTTGCCGGCGACGTGGACGGTCACCTTGGTGGCAGTGGCGGAGGAGGAGGGAGACGGGAGCGCGGACGAGATCGGTGTTGGGGGTAGCAAGGGATCTGGGGAAGGTTGGGCTTGCCAGGCGAGGAAGGCCGCGACGGCAACCGCGAGGGCGGCGATGGCGAGCAGCACGCGAAGTCCCGGCTTGCCCGGGTCGAGCGTGGAGCCCAGCCTCGGCGCCTGGGAGGCGAGCGCTTTGCGGAATGCCTGGAAGGAGGACGGGAGAGGGACAGGGCTGATCGTTCGTGGACGAGGGGGTGGCAGTGCGTCGGGGCTATCGAGGGTGGCATCCCAGGGGTTGCCCAGGTCTGGGGCATTCCAGATGCCCGTGGGGTCCTTCGAGTCCGGGGCATTCGGGAGGTCCCTGGGGCTGCCCGGGTTCAGGACATTCCAGATGCCGCTCGGGTCCGCCGAGTCCGGGAGGTTTCGAAGGTCCCTGAGGTCGCTCTGGTCCCGGACATTCCGGAGGGCCGTGAGGTCGCCCGGGTCTGGGATGTGCCAATCGTCGGCTTCGCGAAGCTGGGGGCGATCACGGGAATGGCGGGCGCTGGACGTGGACGGCTCGTCTCGGCGGGTGCTCGGCCTGGCATGCCGGGCGAAGGGTCGGCGGGCAGGCGCGGTGATCGACCGTAGCCGGGACTCGGCTATCGTCCGCTCTGCCGTTGGATCGGGGCTTCGCACGCCCGCGAATGTAGGCGTTCTGCGGTAACGCCAGGAGACCGAGCCGTGTTCTGGGGATAAGGCCAGTTCTGGGGTGACGCGACTGTGGATAACGGCGCCTGGAGCGGAGTTGGCGTCTGGAGCGGAACACCCCGTCCGGGCGGGCCAGGAAAGGGCGAGCGGGCTGGGGAAGGGCCAGGTGATGTCCCGCACAGCGGCGTGATTCCTCACCCGCGCAGCTCTGTTCGCCCAGTTGGGCAACGCACAACGAGATCGTTGATCCACCACTCGGAGGGACCCCCCATGAGCGCTGCATGGACGTGTGTCGAAGTCCGGGGCGACGGTTTTGTGAGTGGTTCCGGGGACCCGTGGCCTGTCCTTCGGTGGCCGGCCTGGATGATCGCCGATCGGCGGCCGCCCAAGGCTCCGGATCTGCCTGATCAACAGGCCCGGTGACTCCCGTCAGCGGGCGAGTTGGTGGAGCCAGTCGCGGAGTAGGGCGGTTTCGGTCGGGCGGAGTGGGAGGGTGGCGCCGTCCAAGGTGGTGAGGGCGGCATCGAGGGCGAGGGCCCGGGAGGCAAGGCTGGGGTCCGTGGCCGGGGGCGGGTCGGTGGTCAGGGAGTCGATGAGGGCATCGCGCATTCTCGTGAAGGTCTCCGGGTCGCGGTCCTCGGTGGGGGCGCCGATCAGCGACAGGGTGACGCCGGTGACGGCGGCCAGCAGGAGGCGGGCGGCCAGGGCGGGCGGGACCCGGAGGCGGCCGGCGGCGGCGGCACGTCCGAGGAACTTCAGCAGGAGGTCATTGGCCTCGTCGGCGGCGGGTGGGCGGCGGCCGGGACGGTCGGTGCCGTACATCAGCAGGTAGAAGGCGGGGTGGCGCAGGCCGAAGTCGACGTGGATGTCCCAGCCGCGGCGCATGTCATCGACGGGGTCGTCGGTACGCGCCAACGTGTGCTTCTCGGCCAGGTAGGTGTCGAAGGCGTGGACGGCCAGGGCCGCGAGGAGGCCGTCCTTGTCGCCGAAGAACTGGTAGAGGGAGGCGGCGCGGATGCCGGCCGCCGCGGCGACCGAGCGGGTGGAGACCGCCTGGGCGCCCTCCCGTTCCAGGAGGTCGGCCGCCACCTCGATGATCTGCCGCCGGATACGGGTCTTCGCGTCATCCACGGTTGCGATGCTACGGCATTTGGCGTATCACTGACACAGGCAGTGCTACGCAGTTTAGCGTGGCAGTGATACATCGAGGGAGAAGCCAGTGAATCGGCTCGGATATGGAGCCATGCAACTCGCCGGGCCGAACGTGTGGGGGCCGCCGGGCGACCCTGAGTCGGCGCGGCGGGTGCTGCGCCTGGCGGTCGGGCTGGGAGTCACGTTCTTCGACACCGCGAACGCGTACGGGCCGCGTACGGTCAACCAGCTGATCGGGGAGGCGCTGCGGCCGTTCCCCGAGGGAGTGATCGTCGGCAACAAGGTCGGCGCCGGGCGCGGCCCGGACGGGTCGTGGATCATCACCGACCACCCGGACACCGTCCGCCGCCAGGTCCACGAATCGCTGACCGACCTGGGTACGGAAGTGAGCGAGCTGACCTACCTGAGACTCGGTGGCGACAGTCCGGTACCGCGAAGCGACGTGCCGCTGGAGGACTCGCTGGGCGTGCTCGTCGAGCTGCGCGACCAGGGGCTCATCCGCCACATCGGCCTGTCCGGCGCGTCGCCGGAGATGCTGGCCCGCGCGCGGAGGATGACGCCGATCGCCGCCGTACAAAACCGCTTCAACCTGCTCGACCGCAGCGGCGTGCAGGTCCTCGCCGACTGCGAGGAGCAAGGCATCATGTTCGTCCCCTACTACCCGCTGGCCTCCGGGCGGCTGACCAGCTACGACGAGCTGACAGGCCCCGCAAGGCGCCTCGGCGCGACGCCCGCCCAGGTTGCGCTGGCCTGGCTGCTGCGCCGTTCGCCCGCGATGGTCGTCATCCCCGGCACGACGAACCCCGATCACCTGCGCGCCAACATCGCCGCGGCCGAGGTCGCCGAGAGCCTGACCGACGCCGAGATGGCCCGCCTGACCGGCCTCGCGGACGAGTCGAAGGCCGTCATCGACCAGCCGCACCAGTCCACGCTCGACGCGCTCAGGTCCGCGGCGGACAGCCACCGTTGAAGCTGCTTGGTCGCGGCGGAGGCCACCGTTGAAACCGCTTGAACGCCGCAGAAAGCCACCGCTGGGCAACCGCTTGGCCCCGTCGGCCATCTCGCCCTGCGGTGGCCGGCACCTGCCGTCTGGCGCCCCCACCGGCGGCTGCGCCCCGATGCCGGGCCGATGGCAAGGGGCGGAACTGGTCCGAGAGTTGCCGGTGATCGGCGCGGGAGGCTAAAGGTCGGGTGAGGTGACCGTCAGGCCGAGCATTCCGGGGCCCACGTGTACGCCGATCACCGCCCCGACCTCCACCACCCGTACCTCCGCCGGCCCGGGAATCCGTTTCGGCAGCCGTTCCGCCAGGGCTTCGGCCCGTTCCCGTGCCCCCAGGTGCTGTACCGCCACCGCCACCGCGCGCTCACCCGCTGTTTCCACCGCCACGTCTTCCAGCCGGGCGATGGCCCGCGACGCTGTACGGACCTTCTCCAAAAGCAGGATGCGGCCGTCCGCGATGTGGAGCAGGGGTTTGATCATCAGGGCGGAGCCGACGAGGGAGGCGGCGGTGCCGATGCGACCGCTACGGCGCAGGAAGTCCAGGGTGTCGACGTAGAAGTACGTGCGCGTGGTCTCTATGCGGCGGCGGGCCGCCGAGGCGACGGTCTCCGGGGAGGCTCCCTCGGCGGCGGCTCGGGCGGCGGCCAGGACCGGGTAGCCGAGGCCCATCGCGATCGAACGGCTGTCGATCACCTCCACCGGCACCGGCGCGTCACGGGCCGCCGCCATGGCGGACTCCACGGTGCCCGACATTTCACGCGACAGGTGGATCGAGACGATTCCGGTGGCCCCAGCGGCGGCCAAGGACGCGTAGCAGGCGGCGAAACGGGCCGGGGCGGGCCGGGAAGTGGTGGCGCCGACCAACTCGCCGGAGAACCAATCCTCGCCACCCGGCCTCCCAACGCCCCCGGCCAACGACTCGCCGCCACTCGGTGCGGCGAGGTCGGCCGGCCGGTCGTCACCCGAGCCAGGGACCGCCGGGCCGGCCACATCCATGTGCCGGGCGTCGCCGGCCACCACCTGCGCCGGCACCACCGTGATCCCAACCCCCGCAGGCAGGCAGGCGGTGGAGTCCGTGACGACCGCGACCCGGTGCCGCATCACCCGAGATCAACTACTGGACGGGGGTCCCGCCCCGCCACACCCGCCGCGGCTTGAGGCCGAAGGACCAGGCGAAGGCGCCCTCATGGTCGGCGTCCCACTGCACGATGTCCGCCAGCCGCCCAGGGGCTAACACGCCGCGGTCCGGGGCGCCGAGGACGGTGGCGCCCCCCAGGGTGGCCGCGCGGAGTGCGTCGTTGACGCTCATCCCGAACGCGGACACCGCCATGGCGATCACCAGGGACATCGAGGTGATGCCGCAGTAGCCGGGGTTGTGGTCGCTGCCGAGCGCGATCTGCACGCCGTGCTTGATCATCTGGCGGACCGGCGGGAGGTGACCTCGCTGGAGCGCCGTGGCGGGGCAGACGACGGCGGGCACGCCGTAGCGGGACATGATGGCGATGTCCTCGTCCGACATGTGGTGCAGCCCGTCGGCGGAGGCGCAGCCGAGCTCGGCGGCCAGTTGCACGGCGCCGCGGCGGCTGTACTGGCCGGCGTGGATGCGCGGCAGCAGGCCGACGTTGCGGCCCGAGGCGAGCACCCAGCGGGACTCCTCGGTGGTGAAGTGGCCCTCGTCGCAGTAGACGTCGACGCTGTCGGCGCCCGCCGCGGCCGCGTCGGCGCACCAGGCGCCCACCGCCTCGACGTATTCGCGCTGCCGCCCGAAGTATTCCGGCGGCACCACGTGCGCCGCGAGGAACGTCACGTGCACCCGCGGCATCATCGGCTCCTTCTCCAGCTCGCGCAGGAGCCGCACGTCGGCGAGCTCGCCGTCGCGGGTGAGGTGGTAGCCGGTCTTGGCCTCGACCGTGGTGGTGCCGCTGAGCAGCCAGCCGCGCAGCCGCTCGCGCACGCCGTTGCAGAGGGTCCACGGGTCGGTGCCGCGGGTCACGGTGACGGTCGAGCCCACGCCGCCGCCCGCCGCGGTGATCGAGGCGGAGGTGGAGCCGCCGGTGCGGATGGCCAGCTCGGCGTAGCGGTTGCCGGCGTAGACGGGGTGCGTGTGGGCGTCGATGAGGCCGGGCGTGACCAGCGCGCCGCCGAGGTTTTCGACATGGTCGACGTCGACGATGTCGTCGACGACTCCGGGCACGCTCTGCGGCAGGTCGGGCGCCCGCCCGACCCACGCGATGCGGTCGTTGTGCACGAGGATGGCGGCGTTGCTGAGGACCTCGTTGCCGGTCCAGAGGCGGCCGATGTTGGTCAGCAGTCGAACGGTCACCGCATCACCGCCCCGCACGGCCCCGCCGACAGGCCCCGAGGCAGGCATAGCGCACAGCGCACGGCCTGGGCCGCGCCCATTGAGTCCGCTCCGGGTCCGGACGACATGGGGGGTCTCCTGCTCTCATCCGCATCAAGCTGTGCGGTGACCGTATCGCCGGGAGGCATGATCCGGCGATTTCAGTTCAGTTACGTTATTTCACAGCTGGGCTTGCTGTACAGGGTTATTCGGAAGAAAGACCACTGTTCCCACCGGTCACCCAGCTTTACCTCGTCCCCATGGCCCCCGCTGACGACTTCGGCACATGCAGTCATCATCCGAAACCCAGAACCCAAACCCAAAAGCAGGCCAACGATTGGTCTGGACAATCCTAGCAACCCCTGGGTTCGGCGACCACTGCCGCTTTTGGGCAGCTCTGCGCTATTTGCGGCGAGAGCTGCCCAAGCACCTGCGGGCGATCCGCTAGGAGACGCGCTCGACCGGCTTGCCCACCCTCTCCAGCTCCTGGAACAGGCTGGGCAGCACGCGGGCGTGCAGGATCGTGCCGTCCTCGACGTGGTCCACGGAGAGCACCTCGCCCTCCTTGTGGGCACGCGAGATCAGGTCCCCCCGACCGTACGGCACCAGCAACTGGACCTCGTGGTCCAGCCGCGGCAGCTCCCGCTCGATGAGCGCCATGAGCTCGGGGATGCCCTTGCCGGTCCGCGCCGAGACCACCACGCTGTGCCGCTCACGCCGGATGATCCGGTCGATCACCTCCTGGTCGGCGGTGTCGGCCTTGTTGATCACGACGATCTCGCGGATGTCGGAGGCGCCCTCGATGTCGGCCAGCACCTCGCGTACCGCCGCGAGCTGCCCCTCGGGGTCGGGGTGCGAGCCGTCGACCACGTGCAGGATCAGGTCCGCCTCGGCGACCTCCTCCAGCGTGGAGCGGAACGCCTCGACGAGCTGGTGCGGCAGGTGCCGGACGAACCCGACGGTGTCGGCGATCGTGAACAGCCGGCCCTCCGGTGTCCGCGCCCGGCGTACGGTCGGGTCGAGGGTGGCGAACAGCGCGTCCTCCACCAGCACGCCCGCGCCGGTGACGCGGTTGAGCAGCGAGGACTTGCCGGCGTTGGTGTAGCCGGCGATGGCCACGGCCGGGACTTCGCGGCGCTGGCGCTGGTAGCGCATGGTCTCGCGCGAGGTGGACATGCCGCCGATCTGGCGGCGCAGCTTGGACATGCGCTCGCGGATCCGCCGCCGGTCCAGCTCGATCTTGGTCTCACCGGGGCCGCGACCGCCGATGCCGACGCCGCCGGCGGCGCGACCGCCGACCTGCCTGGACAGGTTGCCACCCCAGCCGCGCAGGCGGGGCAGCAGGTAGGAGAGCTGGGCCAGCTCGACCTGCGCCTTACCCTCGCGGCTCTTGGCGTGCTGGGCGAAGATGTCGAGGATCAGCGCGGTGCGGTCGATGACCTTGACCTTGACCGTCTCTTCCAGCTGGCGGAGCTGACCGGGAGTCAGCTCGCCGTCGCAGATCACGGTGTCGGCGCCGCTGGACTCGACCACGTCGCGCAGCTCCAGCGCCTTGCCGGAGCCGATGTAGGTCGCCGGGTCAGGTTTCTGGCGGCGCTGGATGAGGCCGTCGAGCACCTGCGATCCGGCCGTCTCGGCCAGGAGCTTGAGCTCCAGAAGGGAGTTTTCCGCGTCACCGGCGGTGCCGGAGGTCCAGACGCCGACGAGAACGACCCGCTCGAGCCGCAGCTGCCGGTATTCGACCTCGGAGACGTCTTGGAGTTCGGTGGACAGGCCCGCCACGCGGCGCAGCGCCTGCCGGTCCTCGAGGTCCATGTCGCCGGTCTCGAACTCGTCGGGCGCGGTGTATTCGTGCATTCGTGTCATCTCTATGAGGGAACGTCCGGACACCCCGGTGTCTTCCCATGATGGTGGCACGACATCCCTGGCGTAATCACGTGGTTATCCGGCCGACACGGTGACGTCGCCGGAACCGGTGCTCATCGAGATCTTGTGCGGCGAGGAGGCGTCGGTCTTGACGGAGACGTTCGCGTCGCCGGCGCCGGTTTCGCTCTTCACGTCATAGGCCCCGTCGGGAACGCTGAGCGTCAGGTCCCCGGAGCCGGCCTTCAGCTCGGCGCTGTCGGGCGCGGCGGCGTAGCTCAGCTCGATGTCCCCCGACCCCGTCTCGGCGACCACCTTCTTGTTCGCCATCCCAGAGGCGTCGAGGTCTCCGGAGCCGAGGCGGGCGGAGAGCTCCCCGGTCAGGCCCCTCAACGTGAGGTCGCCGGACCCGGCGTCGAGGTCGACGCGCAGCCCCTTGGGGATCTCGATCTTGTAGTCGACGCTGCAGTTCCCCCAGTTCGCCGGGCAGTCGTAGGTGAGCATCAGTCTGCCTCCCTCGACCTTGTGCTCGGTCTCGGGCTTCGCGTCGCCGCGCCAGCGCAGGGTCTCGACCACCTGTACGGCCGATCCCCCCGTCTCGGTGACCACGGCGTTGCCGGAGCCGTTCTTGAGCTGCAGCGTGGTGACCTTGTCGGTCACCTCGTACGAAACGGTGTCCTGGTCCGACGGGCCGCCGACGGCCGCGAGCCCGCATCCGGACAAAAGCAGTGCGGAGGCCAGCAGTCCGCCCGCGATGGCGATCGATTTCATGCCCACATCCTTTCTCGGCATGGCCGCCGCCACATCGGGGATGCCCCGGAACGTGGGCCGGGGTCAACCCCAGCTTTGACCCGGGAAGCGCCCAGAGAGTACGTTCACTTCCACAATCCAGAAATTGTTTTCCATAAGATGGAAAATGATATGAGGGAGAGGTCCCATGGAGATCACCGGCCCGATGCTCGACCGGTTCGACGAGATCCTCACGCCGGAGGCGCTCGCGTTCGTGGCGGCTCTCCAGCGGGAGTTCGGCGCCCGGCGGCTGGAGCTGCTGGAGGCCCGCCAGGCTCGGCAGGCGGAGCTGTCGGCGGGCGGCATGCTCGACTTCCTCCCGGAGACCCAGAAGATCAGGGAGTCCGACTGGCAGGTCGCTCCCCCGGCGCCCGGTCTGGAGGACCGCCGCGTCGAGATCACCGGCCCCGTCGACAAGAAGATGACCATCAACGCGCTCAACTCGGGCGCCAAGGTGTGGCTGGCCGACTTCGAGGACGCCAACTCGCCGCTCTGGGAAAACTGCGTGAGCGGCCACCTCAACCTGCGTGACGCCCTCGACCGGACGATCGACTTCGAGACCGGCGGCAAGACCTACGCCCTTCGGCCCGATGCCGAGCTGGCCACGGTCGTGGTGCGGCCGCGCGGCTGGCACCTGGACGAGAAGCACGCCACGGTGGACGGGCGGCCGGTGTCGGGCTCGCTGTTCGACTTCGGCCTCTACTTCTTCCACTGCGCCCAGCGGCAGCTCGACAAGGGCAAGGGCCCCTACTTCTACCTGCCCAAGATCGAGTCGCACCAGGAGGCGCGGCTCTGGAACGACGTGTTCACCAAGGCGCAGGAGCTGCTCGGCCTCCCGCACGGCACCATCAGGGCGACGGTGCTCATCGAGACGTACCCGGCGGCGTTCGAGATGGAGGAGATCCTCTACGAGCTGCGCGACCACTCGGCGGGGCTCAACGCGGGCCGCTGGGACTACCTGTTCAGCGTCATCAAGAAGTTCCGCACCAGGGGCCGCGAGTTCCTGCTGCCCGAGCGGAACACGGTCACGATGACGGCCCCGTTCATGCGCGCGTATACTGAGTTGCTGGTGCGCACGTGTCACAAGCGCGGCGCGCACGCCATCGGTGGGATGGCGGCGTTCATTCCCTCGCGGCGCGACCCCGAGGTGAACGCCGTGGCGCTGGAGAAGGTGCGGGCGGACAAGACGCGCGAGTCGGGCGACGGATTCGACGGGTCGTGGGTGGCGCACCCCGATCTGGTGCCGATCTGCCGCGAGGTGTTCGACGGCGTGCTGGGCTCGCGGCCCAACCAGCTCGACCGGCTGCGCGAGGACGTCGTCGTGACCGCGGCCGAGCTGCTGGCGGTGTCCGAGACGCCCGGCGAGATCACCGAGGCGGGGCTGCGCGGCAACGTGGACGTGGGGCTGCGCTACCTGGCCTCCTGGATGGGCGGGCAGGGAGCGGCGGCGATCCACAACCTCATGGAGGACGCCGCCACCGCCGAGATCTCGCGCTCACAGGTCTGGCAGTGGATCCACAACGACATCACCCTCGCCGACACCGGCGCGCAGGTGACGAAGGAGCTGGTGGAACAGATCATCATGGAAGAGCTGGACAAGATCGCCGCCGAGCCGGGCTACGACGAGAGCCTGTACGCCCAGGCGACGGCCCTGTTCAAGGAGGTCGCCCTGGACGACGACTTCGCGGAGTTCCTGACTCTTCCGGCCTATGCTCGAATGCCGTAGGACAAGTACGTAAAGGGGGATCGGTGCTGGAAACGCTGACGGCCGCGCTGCGCTCGCTGCTGCCCCAAGGCTCGGTGATCACCGATCCGGTACGCCTGCGCACGTACGAGTGCGACGGCCTCACCTACCACCGGGCGACCCCCGGCGTGGTCGTGCTGCCGGACACGGCCGAGCAGGTCGCCCGCGTGGTGCGCGTGTGCAACGACTTCGGCGTGCCCTTCGTCGCCCGGGGGTCGGGCACGGGCCTGTCGGGCGGGGCGCTGCCCCGCGAGGACGGCGTGCTCATCGTGACCTCCAGGATGCGCCGGATCCTGGAGATCGACCTGGACAACCGCAGGGCCGTCGTCGAGCCCGGTGTGACGAACCTGGCGATCACCGAGGCCGTGCGCGACCGCGGCTACTACTACGCTCCCGACCCCTCCAGCCAGCAGGTCTGCTCGATCGGCGGCAACGTCGCGGAAAACTCCGGCGGCGCCCACTGCCTCAAATACGGCTTCACCGTCAACCACGTCGAAGCCTGCGAGATCGTCACCCCCGACGGTGACCTGGTCACGCTCGACCGCATGGATCCCGGCTACGACCTGCTGGGCGCGTTCATCGGCTCGGAGGGCACGCTGGGCATCGCCACCAAGATCACGGTGCGGCTCAGCCGCGCGCCCGAGTCCGTGACCACCGTGCTGGCCGCGTTCGGGAACATCGAGCAGGGCGGCGAGGCCGTCTCGGCGATCATCGGGGCGGGCATCGTGCCGGCCGCGATCGAGATGATGGACGCGCTGGCCATCGAGGCGGCCGAGGCCGCGGTGGCCTGCTCCTACCCCGCGGGCGCAGGCGCGGTGCTCATCGTGGAGCTGGACGGGCCCGACGCGGAGGTGCGGCGGCAGTTCGAGCGGCTCCAGGAGATCTGCTCGGCGGCCTTCGAGCTGCGAGTGGCGGCCGACGCGGCCGAACGGGCGGCGATCTGGAAGGGGCGCAAGTCGGCGTTCGCGGCCGTCGGGCGCATCAGCCCGGCCTACATCGTGCAGGACGGCGTGGTGCCGCGCACGGCGCTGCCCGGTGTGCTGGCCGCCATCGACCGGCTCTCCCACGAGCACCAGATCAAGGTCGCCAACGTTTTCCACGCCGGTGACGGCAACCTGCATCCGCTCGTGCTGTTCGACGACGGGGAGCCGGGGGCGGGCGAGCGGGCCGAGGTGGTGTCCGGGGCGATCCTGGACCTGTGCATCGAGCACGGCGGCTCGATCACGGGTGAGCACGGGGTCGGGGTGGACAAGTCTCGATACATGCCGAGGATGTTCAGCGAGGACGATCTGGAGACCATGCAGCTCGTCCGGTGCGCGTTCGACCCACGGGGGCTGTCCAACCCGGGCAAGGTGTTCCCCACGCCGCGGCTGTGCGGCGAGGTGCCGGGCGTGCGCAAGGGCGTGCATCCGCTGGTGGAGTCGGGGAAGGCGGAGCAGTTCTGATGGGCGGTGCTGATGCTTGACGACAGCGACGTGCTTGGCGACATCGGCGTGACGGTCAGGCAGGCGGGCGCGGAGGACGCCGTCAGCGGCGTGCGCCCGCGCTGGGTCGCCCTGCCCGAGTCCGTCGAGGAGGTCGCGGCGCTGCTGCGGGCCTGCGCCGAGCGGGACCTGGCCGTGGTGCCCGCGGGCGGCGGCACGAAGCTGCACTGGGGCCGCCCGCCCGAGCGCTGCGACGTGCTGCTCGACATGTGCTGCATGAACGAGATCCTGGAGCACGCGGCGGGCGACCTCGTGGTGCGCACGCAGGCCGGGGTGACCATGGAGGCGCTGGCCGCCGCCCTCGCCGAACAGGGCCAGGAGCTGGCACTGGACCCGCCGTTCGCGGAGCACACGACGGTCGGCGGCACGCTCGCCACCGCGACGGCGGGGCCGCGCGCCTTCCGGTACGGCACCGCGCGCGACCTGCTCATCGGCATCACCGTGGTGCTGCCGGACGGCACGATCGCGAAGTCGGGCGGCAAGGTCGTCAAAAACGTGGCGGGCTACGACCTCGGCAAGCTCTTCACCGGCTCGCAGGGCACGCTGGGCGTGATCGCGGAGGCGACGTTCCGGCTGCATCCGCTGCCCGCCGACCGGCGCTGGGTCACGGCGGAGCTCGACCGCGCCGAGGTGGCGCCGGTCGCCGCGGCGTTGGCCGCCTCGCAGGCCGAGCCGAGCGCGGTCGAGGTGGACTGGCCGGATCCGGCCGGGCCGATCAGCCTGGCCGTGCTGGTGGAGGGCACGGAGGCCGAGGCGCGCGCGCTGGCCGTACGCGAGCTGGTCGGGAAGGGCTCGGTGACCGGCGAGCGGCCGTCGTGGTGGGGGCTGATCCAGCGGGACGAGGTGCTGGTCGAGGTGCGGTTCCCGACCACGGCCACGCGGGCTGTGCTGGACGCGGCGGCCGAGACCGGCTTCGCGCTGCGCGGCTCGCCGGTGACCGGGCGGGTGCTGCTGGAGCCCTGGCGGCCGGTCGGGGAGAGCGAGCTGGCCGCGGCGGTGTCCGGGTTGCGGGCGACCGTGGAGTCGGCCGGGGGGCGGGTGAACGTGCTCGCCGCCCCGTACGCGGGGGTCGAACGGTGGGGGCAGGTGAGCGGGCTGCCGTTGATGCGGCGGGTCAAGGAACGCTTCGACCCCGGGCGCGTGATGTCCCCCGGACGGTTCTTGGGAGGCATCTGACGTGGATCCGAAGATCGACCCGAAGCTGATCAACGACTGTGTGCACTGCGGGTTCTGCCTGCCGACATGCCCGACTTATGCGTTGTGGGGCGAGGAAATGGACTCGCCGCGCGGGCGGATCCACCTGATGAAGCAGCACGTCGAGGGCACTCCCATCACACCGGAGATGGCCGGACATTTCGATGCCTGCCTGGGTTGCATGGCGTGTGTCACGGCTTGTCCGTCCGGGGTGCAGTACAACCTGCTGATCGAGCAGACCAGGGCGGCCGTGGAGCGCGAGCACGAACGCGAGCCGCGCGAGCGGGCCGTACGCGAGGTCGTGTTCAGCCTGTTCCCCTACCCGCGCCGGCTGCGGCTGCTGCGGCCGGCGATGTGGCTGGCCGGGCGGATGGCGCCGTTCCTCGGCCGGGTGCACCCGAGCCTGGGCGCCATGGCCGCGCTCGCGCCCCGGGTGGAGCAGCGCCAGCGCCTGCCTCGCCTGGTCCGGGCCAGGGGCGAGCGCCGGGCCGTGGTCGGGATGCTCACGGGGTGCGTGCAGGGGGAGTTCTTCCCGCAGGTCAACGCGGCCACCGCGCGGGTGCTGGCGATGGAGGGGTGCGACGTCGTGATCCCGCCCGGCCAGGGGTGCTGCGGGGCGCTCAGCGTGCACTCCGGGCGCCAGGACCAGGCCAGGCGGCTGGCGAGCCGGACGATCAGGGTCTTCGAGCGGGCCGGGGTGGACACCGTCGTGGTGAACGCGGCCGGCTGCGGCTCGTCCATGAAGGAATACGGCGAGCTGCTCGGCAGCCGGCCGTCCTTCAGGGTCATGGACCTGTCCGAATACCTGGCCGAGCTGGGTCCCGTGGCCAAGCGGCATCCGCTGCCGCTCACCGTCGCCTACCACGACGCCTGCCACCTGGCGCACGCCCAGGGGATCCGGGCCCAGCCGCGCGAGCTGCTGAACGGCATCCCGGAGCTGGAGCTGCGCGAGATCCCCGAGTCGGCGATCTGCTGCGGCTCGGCGGGCACGTACAACCTGCTGCAGCCCCAGGCCGCCGGCGACCTCGGCGACCGCAAGGCCGAGGCGGTCGCCACGACCGGCGCCGAGCTGCTCGTCTCCGCCAACCCCGGGTGCACCATGCAGATCGCCTCCGCCATGCGCCGCGCCGGGGCGGAGATCAGGGTGGCGCACACGGCCGAGGTGCTCGACGCCTCCCTGCGCGGGGTGACCCTTTGAGGCAGGGCCGGTGAGCGTCCAGTCGGTCGAACGGGCGCTCGACGTGCTGGAGGCGCTGGCCGAGCACGGGGGGTCGGCGAGCCTGTCGGAGATCGCCGCGCGCACCGGGCTGCCGTACGGGACCATCCACCGGCTGCTGCAGACCCTGCTCTCGCGCGGCTACGTGCGCCAGGAGTCCGACCGCCGCTACGCCCTGGGCGGCGGGCTCGTCCGCCTGGGCGGCATCGCCGAGGGCATGGTCGGCGTGTGGGCGCAGCCGTATCTGGCCAAGATGGTGGAGCTGTCGGGCGAGACCGCCAACCTGGCCGTGCTCGAAGGCGACTTCGTCGTCTACGTGGCGCAGGTGCCCTCGCCGCGCAGGCTGCGGATGTTCGCCGAGGTCGGGCGGCGGGTGCTGCCGCACAGCACGGCCGTGGGCAAGGTGCTGCTGGCCGGGCGGCCGGGCCGGGAGGCGGTCGCGACGTTCGAGCGTACGGGCATGCCGCGGCGCACCCCGAACACGATCACCGACGTGACCGCCATGCTCGCCGAGCTCGACCTGACCAGGGCCCGGGGTTACGCCATGGACCTGGGCGAGGAGGAGCTCGGCGTGCACTGCCTGGCCGTGCCCGTGTGGGACGGAGATCGGGCGGTGGCCGCCATGTCGATCTCGGGACCCGCCGAGCGCATCGAGGCGCTGAACCGCGAGGACCTGGCGGAGGGCATGCGGAAGATCGCCTTCGACTTCGGCAACGAGCTCAGCCCCGCGACCGGCGGAGGGTGAAGCGGCCGCAGGCGACTCGGAAGGCGGCACCGGCAAGTATCGTGTTGCGCTATGAGCAACACGACGTCGGTCCAGTCGGTCGATAGGGCGATCACGATCCTGGAGATCCTCGCCCGCGACGGCGCCACCCGCGTGACCGATCTCGCGGTGGAGCTCGACGTGCACAAGTCCACGGCGTTCCGGCTGCTGGCGGCGCTGGAGCAGGGCGGGCTGGTGGAGCAGAGCAGCGAGCGGGGGCGCTATCGGCTCGGGTTCGGTGTCGTACGGCTGGCGGGCGCCGCCACGGCCCAGCTCGACCTGTCACGGGAGAGCCGGCCGGTGTGCCTGCGCCTGGCGGAGACGGTCGGCGAGACCGTCAACATCGCGGTGCCGCAGGACGGCGACGCGGTCAACGTCAGCCAGGTACGCGGCCCCGCGGCCATCAGCGGGCACAACTGGGTCGGCCAGCGCACCCCCTCGCACGCCACGTCCAGCGGCAAGGTGCTGCTGGCCTTCGGCGCCCTGCGGCTGCCCGCCGAGCTGGAGCGTTACACGCCGCACACGGTCACCTCGGTGGCCGGGCTGGCCCTGGAGGAGATCAGGGAGCGCGGCTGGGCCACCACCGTGGAGGAGCTGGAGGTGGGCCTGAACGCGGTGGCGGCGCCGATCAGGGGCAGCGACGGCGCGGTGGTGGCCGCGGTGAGCGCCTCGGGGCCGTCTTACCGGCTGACGCCGCGGCGGCTGCCGGAGGTGGCGGAGCTGCTGGTGGCGGCCGGCCGGGAGATAAGCCAGCGGATCGGATATTACGGTTAGGGGCATGTGCCGAAGCATCAAGACACTGCGTCCCCCGTACACCGAGAGCGTGACCGAGGAGGACGTGCGGGCCGCCGCGTTGCAGTTCGTACGGAAGATCTCCGGGTTCCGCGCGCCCGCCGCGCACAACGCGGAGGCGTTCGACCGGGCCGTCGAGGCGATCACGCGTGCCTCGGAGGATTTGCTGGGGGCATTGGAAGTTCGCGGATCTCGTTGACAGGGCCGCCCGCCGGGAGAAGTGTCCCTGGTAGACAACTCGGTGACCCCCCAGGGAGCTCTCATGATCAGCGGGCTGTACCAGGGACAGGACGGCGACTCGCGGCTGTCGCTCCGGATCGACGTCGACGGGACCAGACCCACTCAACGGGTCAGTGGCGACGTGTTCACCGTGGCGGGCGCGACGACCTCCTACGTCGGCTCGTTCGTGGTGAACGCCCCTGTAAGGGTGCCGGCCGAGGGTGACGGCGTGCGAATCCAGGGGCGGGGAGCGTTCACGTTCGGCACGACAGAGCCGAACGTGGCCATCGTGATCGCCGACCGGTCTGGGACGGCCGTGGTCGCGGGGCGTACCTATCAGGTGTCCTTCGCCTCTCCCCACTTCCGCAGCGTGCTGCTGGAGCAGGACTCCGTGGTGGGAACCGTGCCGTTCGTGTCGTACCAGACCGGTACGCTGCCGGGGCCGAGCGGCTCGCCGGTGCGGGAGCTGAGCGTGAGCGCGGCCTACGCGGAGGCCGGCATCGAGCTGACCCTCGCGGAGCCGGGGGTGATCCCGGTGCAGGGCTCCGGCGCGGACCTGGCGTGGGACGACGCCGAGCTGCACCACGCGATGACGCAGCACTTCAACGCGTTCGGCGACGCACCGGCCTGGCGGGTGTGGCTGCTGGTGGCCAGCAAGCACGTGGGCGCCTTCCGGGGCATCATGTTCGACTACAACGACCGGCACCAGCGGCAGGGGGCCGCGGTCTTCTACGACGCGATCAGGGGCACCACGCCGCAGGCCCAGCGGGCGCAGTTGCGGACCTACGTGCACGAGCTCGGCCATGCCTTCAACCTGCTGCACTCCTGGCAGAAGAACCTCGGCACGCCGCCCCAGCCCCTCGGCCCCGCCGGCGGCTTCGGCGACCTGTCCTGGATGAACTACGTGCAGAACTACGTGCCCGGCGGCGAACCCGGCTACTGGGCGGCCTTCCCCTTCCAGTTCACCGACGCGGAGCTGGCGCACCTGCGCCACGGCTTCTACCGCGACGTGGCCATGGGCGCGAACGCGTTCGGCACCGGGGCCGCCGAGATCGACCCGTTCGAGCGGCCGGTCGAGGACAACTCGGGGCTGCGGCTGGAGGTGCGCGCCAAGGACTCGTTCGAGCTGGGCGAGCCGGTGGTGGTCGAGTTCAAGCTGTCCTACGAGGGCGAGCCCCGCAGCACGCACGGGCACCTGCACCCCGACACGGAGTTCACGCAGGTGTCGATCACGCAGCCGGGCGGCAGGACCGTGCTCTACCGGCCGATGATGCGGCACTGCGTGGACACCTCACCGGAGATCCGGCTGGACCAGGGCAACCCGGCGATGTACCGCAGCGCGTACATCGGGCACGGCCGCGACGGCCACTACTTCCAGCAGCCAGGCGAATACCACGTACGCGCCCAGTACATCGCCGCCGACGGCTCCCGCATCGTCTCCCCCGCCTGCCTGGTCCGGGTGCGCCTCCCGGTCAGCCGCGACGACCACCGGGTGGCCGAGCTGATGCTGGGCGAGGAACAGGGCAAGCTGTTCTCTCTGCTGGGCTCCGACTCGCCGACACTGCGCTCGGGCAACGTGGCACTGGACGAGGTCATCGACCGGTACGGCGACCACCCGCTGTCCGTCTACGCCCGGCTGGTCAAGGGGTTGAACGCCGAGCGGGAGTTCAAGGCGGTGACGGCCGGCAAGCGGCTGCAGGTCCGGCAGCCCGATCCCAAGCAGGGCATCGAGCATCTCACGCGGGTCACCCAGCAGCCCGGCGTCGACAACATCACCCTGAACCTGGTGATGCGCCGCCTGGCCAGGGCCGAGGCGCGGCAGGGGGATCTGGAGCGGGCGAACGCGGTCATGGACCAGATGGTCGCCACGTTCCAGGCCAAGGGCGTGAACCCGATCGTCCTTGGCCAGATCCGGCGCCAGGCCGACCTGACGAAGGCGGCACTCAGCGCCGAGGCCTGACGGGCTGCGAGGGTAGGCCGGATCTGCAGTGATCTTCACCTGCTGAGGGGCGTTCCGGGGAAAGGCCCAGACAGCCTGCCGTACTGACGGCTGTCACAGTGGTCTCATCCAGAGCGACCTCGGCAAACGGATTGGACCCGCTGGAGATCACCACCCATTCCAGAGTGCCTTCGTCATCGTCTCGCGTCAGGGCGACCCAGCCAATGCCGCCGTGGGCGCATGACTCTCCTGCCAAAGCGCGGCCTCCGGCGTAGGTGCGCGAGGCGAGCACACAATCGACATCCACCCAGTCGACGGCCGTCCATGCGGTGGCTCGTAGGCGCTCGACCCACTCCCACCGCTCAGCTCCCAGATCGTTGCGCCGACCCGGCGAGGAGAGGCACCTGAGGTCCATCACTGACAGAGACCCATCGGCGAATAGGGTGAAGTCTCCGGCAGGCGCCTCCCAGGCACGCCAGCGGCGATGTACCTCGTACGCGGCGGCTGTCATGTCGGACGTGTCCACGCCAGCATCGTGACATAGGGCAGCAACCACACAAGGCCGGACGGAACAACCGAACATTCGGAAAACTCGCCTAGCAGTTCGGCGCCGGCCTTGTCGTCACAGAAACCCCGCAGCAGAGGCCCGACCGTGGTGTTCAGATAGTCCACCCCGGCCGACCGGGCCGCCCGGGTGCCGTAGAGGTAGTCGACCTGCCTGAGTCCCCGAACAGGTTGCCTTCGCCACCAAGCCTCAACTCCTGCGGGTGCCCAAGAGCGGATGGCAGCGCCTGACGTGCGAAGCGCGCGCCAAGGGCGCTACATCACCCTGGCCATGCTCGCCCTGGCCTTCCTCGCCGTCACCTGCGCCGCCCTGGCCCCTGAACCCGCGAGCCGGCCACCACCGACCAGCTCATCATGGCCTCCGCCAACAAGATCCGCCGCCTTTTGCCCTGCTGACCCGACCACTCATCAAAGAAGACCACATCCTGCTCTGTCACGCTGGCGACGACGCCGCCAAACCTGCGCCCGACAAAGCCACTACCAGCGACAACGCCTCAAAGATCGATAAGTGCGGTTGGAGTATTGGTCCCACCGCGAAGGGATCGCGAGAGCCACGGGTTCCGCGTGAGCCGGTCACCGCGGCGGGGAACATGGTCACTCCCTCCAGATCGCACCAATGAACAAATACTTCCATGTAGTTAACAAATGATGCATTAACACGGAAGTTGATGCATGGTCAAAATGTTGTGGACTGAGCGTTAATGACTTTGTCCAAGCAGTTCTGGCAATCTGAATCCACAACGGCCAAGGGCATATTTTTGACAGAGTAGCACGTTAGAGGCCGTTGAGAGACACGCACGTCATGAACGCTCAAGAAAGGAATCTCCCTCATGGGTCGTATCATGCGCAGGGCCGGGCTCGTCGTCCTCACCGTCGCCACCGCCACTACAGCCTTCTCCACCGCCGCTCAAGCAACGCCTAAGAATGGCGTCTGCGAGACGGGCGAATTCTGCGTATACGAGAACTACAACCGCACCGGGGGAATCGTCGACTGGACGGGCCCCGATACCAACTACAACGATAACTCCTGGATCGGCACCACCGATGGGATCGACAACGAGACAAGCTCTGCCTGGAATAGAGAGCCCTGCCAGGTCCAGCTTTGGCAGAACGTCGGTGGCTCCGGAGCTGTCGCCCGCATCTCGGCCGGCCGCATCGTTGACAATGTGAGGGACGACACCGATCTGGGTGACAATATGGCGAGCGCGCACACGATGAGCTGCTGAACCATCCCTCTGGCCCGGGACCTCCCTAGGTCCCGGGCACCGTCTCTTTCAGCCCGGCATCGCGGGGCATCCCGGACCCCTTCATCCGCATTCTTCTGGTGAACGGTGATGAGAAACCAAACCAAAGCTGTGATGCTGGTTATTGCGTCGATCATCGCGCTGAGCGGCATCGGATACTACGCAATTCTGGACCGCCACGAGCCGAGTGTTGGCGAGCGTGCCGCTGCCGTTGATTTGAGCCTGCCTTTCGACGCCTACGAACTCACCGGCGAGGCTGATTCTCGCTACAACCGGGCGTTTGATCTACTCGCCCGCGCGTGCATGAAGAACGCCGGATTCGATTGGTACGTGCCGCCGCAGCCAAATTCTGGATTCGATCCCAAGCGGCGCCGCTACGGAGTAATCGATCCAGACATCGCAGAACACATCGGTTACCATCTCCCGGTCAGCGCTCAATCACAGCTAACTCTACGCAAGCGAAACGAGATTCTCAGGAATCCACGTGCGGCTGATAGATATTTCGGATCCAATAAGGCCGGGAACCCGGGAGGTTCCGACAAGTCCGCAGATGATGGTTGTGCTGCATCGGCTTACGATCGCCTCGAACGCTCGGTCGGCAAGGTCGACGAGGCATTACTTATCCGTCTCAATAGAGCGTCCCTTAACGCCGCAAAAAATCAACCCAGCGCGCAAGCCGTGAACAAGTCATGGCAGACATGCATGCGCTCTCGCGGACTTTCCTATGCTTCTCCCGATGACGCCATCGCCGACAAGGAGTGGAAGCTGAACACCCCGACGGCATCGGTGAAGGAGCGCGAGGTGGCCACCGCGGACGTCATATGCAAGTACCAAGTCGAGATGGTGGACGTGTTACGGCGCGCCGAGGTGATGATTCAACAGAAAAACATCGCCGAGAACAGCAAAGAGCTGGAGCTTTTGAGGCAGGCCGCACAGGCCCGCGAGAAGAACGTAGCAGCGGTTCTGGAGGCGCTGGAACGCTAGAGCTCTTGCCCCGACCATGACTCATACTATGAGCAGATCCAGGTTCGTCATCGCAAGCGTTATCGCCGCCCGCTTCGTCGAGGCAGCAGAACTGCATAGCGGCACCATAGCGCTAAGGCCGCCCCAGAGGGACGGCCTTAGAATGTGATGTTCGGAGCCAAGCCCCTAGGCACCTGGAGAAAATTTCTGCCCACAGTTAAACACAGCTATCGAGTGGCGGCAAAGGTGATGAGGCTTTGCTTACTTTGGCGCACTTAATACGACTCCCACACCCTATGCGCCGCCTGCTCAGATTCGCCCTTGCTCAGATAGGCCTTGGCGGCAGGATGGTCAAGCTGCGCGGTCCGGCGGCGGGAGGCCCTGGCGGCGTCACGAGCCGCCTGGATGCCGTCAGCAGGCGTCCAGGATGGTCTCCATGGCGTCTTTTTCCGCCGAGGTGACCCAGACCTCGTACTTCGCCTTCACGTCGATCTGGCGGGCGATGTAGGAGCAGCGGTACACCTTGCTGGGCGGGAGCCAGGTGGCGGCGTCGCTGTCGCTCTTCTGGCCGTTCAGCGGCCCGTCCACGGCCAGCAGGTTGAGCGGGTCGTTGGCGAACTCCTTGCGCTTGGCGTCCGACCACCGCTGCGCGCCCTTCTGCCAGGCGTCCGACAGCGGGACCAGGTGGTCGATCTGGACGTCCGAGCTGGTGTCCTGGCCGCGCTCGAAGTCGATCGTCTTGCCGCTGTACGGGTCGTGGAGGGTGCCGCTCAGGACGATGCAGTCGTGGGTGCCCGGCTTGAACTTCTCGTCCTCCATGTCCCGCTTGAGGATGTCGTTGCGGGTGTCACAGCCGTTGTGGTCCACGTCGGACCAAGCGGGGCCGAACTCGTCGCGGTCGTAGCCGGTCTTCGGGGCGCGGCCCTTGACGACCAGGTCGGCCAGTTTCTTCCGGGCGTCGGAGATGGAGGCCGAGTCGGGCTTCTGAGGCCCCTGCCGTGCTTCCAGGCCGGTGGTACCGCAGCCGGTCAGTAGCACCGACGTGGCGGCCAGACCGGCCATCATCGTTCGAACTCGCACCCGTCCCCCAGACCCGCTTCAAAACTTTGCCAAGTCTAGGTAATCAAATGCCCAAATTGCGCCCTACAACCCCACCAGGGCGTCGATCAGCCACTCTGCCAGGTATTTCGTGAAAGATGATCTTACGTAGATGCGGTAGGTGGCGGGTGCTCTGCGCTCCAGCAGCACCGAGGTCTGGGCCAGCAGCGTTTGGGCGTGGCCGGGGAACGCGTCCGGGTGCAGGTCCAGCGGGCAGCCGGTGATCAGGACGTCATCAGCGCGCAGGCCCGAGAGCTCCAGGATCGTACGCTGGTCGGACACGTCCACCCAGCCGGGGCCTGGTGGGAAATTTCCGGATATGAACCACCAGGACGGGCTGAGCCGGAGACCGACACCCGGGTCCGTCCCATGGACCTCCCACATCGGCTCGAACGGCACTTCCCGCAGCCGGACGGCCTCGGTGCTCGCGGCCTCGAAGCGGGCGGCGAAGGCGGCGGCGGGACTCTCCGCGCGGCGTTCCCCCCGGTTGGGGGTGCGGGATGCGGCGGCGGTGACCAGCATGTATCGCTCACTGGGGGCGCCCGCCGGCGCGTCGCCGGCGCGTCGCTCGGTGGGGGCGCCCGCCGGCGGGTCGCCGTCGCGGCGGGCGTTGTCGGGGTCGTAGAAGACGGGCTCGACGACGGTGACCCTGTGCGCCGCTCCCCCGGACACCGCCACGAGACGGTCGCCGACGTTGGCGTTCCTGGCCAGGGCCAGGCTGAACGCGCGGCCCAGCGCGGCGCTGTGATAGCTGGAGGTCACGTGGCCGAGCATCGGCACCGCCCCGTCCACGGGCAGGAGGGCGGCCCCCGCCTCGCCGCTATGGGGACCGGGTGGCGCGATGAGCTGGGCGCCCTCCTCCACGAGGGTCGCCGGGGCGTCGGGGAGCAGGCCGATCAGGCGTTTGCGGTCCGTCCTGGCCGTGTCCGGACGGGAATGGGAGCGTTTGCCGACGAAATCGGGCTTACGCCGGGAGACGATCCAGGACATCCCGAGGTCCTGCGGGGTGACGGTCCCGTCGGTCTCCTGACCGACGATCGCGAAGCCCTTCTCGGCCCGCAGCACGTGCATGGTCTCCGTCCCGTACGGCACCGCGCCGAGCTCCAGGACCGTCTCCCACAACCCCCTGCCGTACCGCCACGGGACGTTGACCTCGTAGGCGAGCTCGCCCGAGAAGCTGATCCTGAAAACCCGCCCCGCCACCCCGAGCACAGGTGTGCTCGCGTAGCGCATGAACGCCAGCTCCAGCGCGTCCGGGGCGATCACCGCGATGATCTCCCTGGCGCGCGGGCCGACCACGGCGACCGTCGCCCAGTGGTCGGTGACCGACGTGCAGGACACGTCCAGGTCCGGCCATTCCGTCTGGTGCCACTCCTCCAGCCAGTCGAGCACGGCGGCGGCGTTGCCGGTGGTCGTGGTCATCAGGAAGTGGTCCTCGGCGAGCCTGGTGGTCGTGCCGTCGTCGAACACCATCCCGTCCGCCCCGCACATCAGCCCGTAGCGGCAGGCCCCGACGGGCAGGGTGGAGTACATGTTCGTGTAGATCCGGTCCAGGAACGCGCCCGCGCCGGCGCCCCGGAGGTCGATCTTGCCGAGGGTCGAGGCGTCCATGGCGGCGACGGCGGTACGGGCCGCGCGGCACTCGCGCAGCACCGCGGCCCGCATCGACTCCCCGTCCTGCGGAAAATACCACGGGCGTTTCCACTGGCCGACGTCCTCGAACACCGCTCCCCTGGCGATGTGGGCGTCGTGCATGGCGGTGGTCCTGACGGGGTCGGACAGCTCACCACGGTCCCGGCCCGCCAGGGTCGCGAACGACACCGGTACGTACGGCGGCCGGAACGTCGTGGTGCCGACCTGTCCGGGCCCGGCCCCGAGGAGGGCCGACATGACGCCGGCCACCGCCGCCCCCGAGATCTTGCCCTGGTCGGCGCCGGTGCCCGCGGTCGTGTACCGCTTGATGTGCTCGACCGACCGCATGCCGGTCCCGGCGGCCCGGACCAGGTCGGCCACGGTCACATCCCGCTGCAGATCCACGAACGCCGGCTCCGCTTCCGCCCCGGCACCGGCCGGCTCCGCCGGAACGTCCGCCCCGGCACCGGCCGGCGGGCCGGGGGTGAGGTCGCCGGCGACCCACAGGGCGGCCGGGGGCCGCGGGGGCCGCTCGTCGCACTCCGGCACCCGCAGGGACGCGGCCGCCCGCCCCACGTCCAAGACCGCCCGCCCCGCGTCCAAGACCGCCCGCCCCGTGTCAGGGGCTGCCTGCCCTGTGTCCGCGGTGCCGCCCGCCCTCCCCGACCGGCCGTCGAGGGCCGCCTTGGCTGCGGCGGTTCCGGCGGTGTGGCCGTCCGCGATGGCCTCGCGGGTGCCGTACAGCCCCCTGCACGCCCCGGCCGAGCGCTCGGCCTGGGCCGACGTGCCCGGCACGAACGCCTGCCGCCCCACGTCGAACCGCACCCGCCCCTGCGACTGGCTGAACAGGTGCACGGCCGGGTTCCAGCCGCCCGCCACCGCCAGCAGGTCGGCCTCGAAACGGCGGTCCCCGACCCGGACGCCGGTCAGCACGCCCGCCGCGTCACCCGTCGTGCCCGTCACCACCGCCCCGGCCAGCACCTCGACGGGAGCCGCGAGCCCCGCCGGGCGCGGGTCCACGACGGCGGCCACCTCCACCCCGGCGGCCAGGAGGTCGAGCGCCGCCGTGTACCCGGAGTCCGCGCACGCGAACACCACCGCCCGCCGCCCCGGCCGCACCCCGTACCGGTTCACGTAGGTACGGGCGGCCGAGGCCAGCATCACGCCGGGCCGGTCGTTGCCCGGGAAGGCGAGCGAGCGCTCGTGTGCCCCCGTCGCCAGGACCACCCGCCGCGCCCTGATGTGCCACAGCCGCTCGCCCCGGGCCCGCCGCTCCACGGCCACCACGTAGTTGTGGTCGTAGTAGCCGACGGCCGTGGTCCTGGTGAGGACCCGGGCGGGGAGCGCCAGCCCGGCCACCCATTCCAGGGCGGGAACGCCGTCCAGGAGGACGCGGCTGTTCAGCAGATCTCCCCCGAGCGACGGCTGGTCGTCCACGAGGATCACCCGCGCCCCCGACCGCCCGGCCGCCACGGTGGCGGCCAGGCCCGCCGGACCGCCGCCGACCACCAGCACGTCACAATGCAGGTAGCCCTTGTCGCAGCGCCGATCGTCCACGGCCTCCGGGTCCACCCGTCCCTTCCCGCGCAGGCTCCACGCCTCCAGCCCGTCGTACAGCTCCACGACGGTGGCCGCCACCATCGGATCCGCGCCCACCCGGACCAGCGCGTTCGGCTCCTCCGGCCCGGCGGTGAAGACGCCGCGCGGGCGGCCGAGCTCAACGCTGCGGCCGACCACGCGTACCCCGTTGCGCAGCAGCGCGGCGGCCAGCGTGTCGCCCGGCTCGCCCCGCATCGGGCGGCCGTCGAAGGTGAACCTCATGTGGTGTTCCTGATCTCGTGGGTGACCGTGTGCCGCTCGACGTCGAACCAGCTCCGGCAGCCGTGCACGTGGAACCAGCGCTCGCGGAACCAGCCCTTGGGGTTGTCGCGCAGGAACACGTACTCGGCCCATTGCGCGTCGGACGTCCGCCCGGCGGGATAGGCGACCCCGGCCTGGCCGCCGTAGTGGAACTCGGTCTCGTCCCTGGGGCCGCAGTGCGGGCAGTCGATCAGCAGCATCAGTGCGCCACCGCCGCCGCGCCGTGCTCGTCGATGAGCGCCCCGGTGGTGAACCTCTCCAGCCCGAACGGCTCCGCCAGCGGATGCGGCCGCTCGTGGGCGAGAGTATGGGCGTACACCCAGCCGGAGCCGGGGGTGGCCTTGAAGCCGCCGGTGCCCCAGCCCGCGTTCAGGTACAGGCCCTCCACGGGGGTGGGGCCGATGACGGGCGAGGCGTCCGGGGACACGTCCACGACGCCCGCCCAGGTGCGCAGCACCCGCACCCGGCTGAAGATCGGGAACAGCTCCAGCGCCGCCGCCATCTGCGCCTCGATCACGTGCACCCCGCCGCGCTGCCCGTAGGAGTTGTACGCGTCGATCCCCGCCCCCATGACCAGCTCCCCCTTGTGGGCCTGGCTGACGTACACGTGAACGGCGTTCGACATGACCACGCAGTCGAGCACCGGCTCCAGCAGCTCCGACACCAGCGCCTGGAGCGGATGCGACTGCAGCGGCAGCCGCAGCCCGGCCTGGGCCGCCAGCACCGACGTGTGCCCGGCCGCCGCGAGCGCGACCTTCCCGGCCGCGATCCGCCCGCGCGAGGTCTGTACGGCCACCACCCGATTTTTCGTGATCTCGAACCCGGTGACCTCACACCCCTGGACCAGGTCCACCCCGTACGCGTCCGCCTTGCGCGCCAGCGCCCACGCCACGTGATCGTGCTTGGCGATCCCGCCCCGCCGCTGCAGGGTCGCCCCCATGACCGGATACCGCGCGCGCCCGGACACGTTGATGACCGGGCAGAACTTCTTCACCTCGTCCGCGTCCAGCCACTCGGCGTCCACCCCGTTGAGCCGGTTGGCGTTCACCCGGCGCCGCCCCTCGCGCACGTCACCCAGGTTGTGCGCCAGGTTGAGCACCCCGCGCTGGCTGAACTTCAGGTCGTAGTCCAGCTCCGCGCTCAGCCCCTCCCACAGCTTCAGCGAGTGCTCGTAGATCGCGGCGCTCTCGTCCCACAGGTAGTTGGAGCGGATGATGGTGGTGTTGCGGGCCATGTTCCCGCCGGCCAGCCAGCCGCGCTCCAGCACGGCGACATTGGTCAGGCCGTGGTTCCTGGCCAGGTAGTAGGCGGTGGCCAGGCCGTGGCCGCCGCCGCCCACGATCACGACGTCGTATGACGGTTTCGGGTCGGGGTTGCGCCAGAGGAAGTCGGGGTGGGTCAACGTCGGATCTTCTCCATCCCGGGGTCGAACAGCGGCTCGGCGGCCACTTCCGCGGGGACGCGGCGGCCGAAGTAGGAAATGTCAACATGCGTCCCTGGGGTGGCGAGCTCGATCGGCAACCAGGCGTACGCGATGGGCCGCTGGACGGTGTGCCCGTAGGCCGCGCTGGTGACGTACCCGACCGTGCGCCCGCCGTGCCGTACCGGCTCCTTGCCCATGACCACCTCGGTGCTGAGCAGCGGCACCAGCTTGCGGGTGATCTCCGTGGACAGGGCGTCGCGGCCGATGAAGTCCTTGTCCTGCCGGACGGCGAAGCCCAGCCCGGCCTCGTACGGGTTGTGCTCGGCCGTCATGTCCACCCCCCACAGCCGGTATCCCTTCTCCAGCCGCAGGCTGTTGAACGCCGCCCGCCCGCCCGCGACCGCCAGCCCGGGGGCCCAGAGCGTGTCCCACAGCTTGAGCCCCATGTCGGCACTGGTGTAGAGCTCCCAGCCCAGCTCGCCCACGTACGAGACCCGCAGCGCGAGCACCGGTACGTGCCCGACATATCCGGTACGGCAGTTGAAGTAGCGGAAGTTCTCGTCCGACAGGTCCATGTCCGTGAGGCCCTGCACCAACTCCCGGGCCAGCGGCCCCCACACGCCCACGCAGCAGGTGCCCGGCGTGAGGTCGCGCACCCGCACGCCGACCGGCGCCTGCCGGGCCAGCCAGTCGAGGTCGAGGTTGCCGTTCGCGCCGACCTGGAAGGTGTCCTCCGTGACCCGCGCCACCGTCAGGTCGGAGCGGATGCCACCCCCGAGGTCCAGCAGCAGCGTGTACGTGACCGAGCCGGGCTTCTTGTCCACGTTGTTCGTGGTCATGCGCTCCAGGAACCCCGCCGCGCCCGGCCCGCTGACCTCGATGCGCTTGAGCGGGGTCATGTCGTAGAGCGCGACCCGCTCCCTGGTGGCGTGGGACTCGGCGGCGGCGATCGGCGACCAGTAGCGCGCGGCCCATTCGTCGCGCTGCGCCGCCCCCAGGAAGGGCTCGACGGCCATGCCCTGCGCCTCTTCCGGAAGGTCCGCGTATTCCGCCCGGCGGCGCCGTACGAGGTCCTCCAGCAGCGCCGTGTTCGCCTCGAACCAGTGCGGCCGCTCCCACCCCGCCGCCTCCAGGAAGAACCCGCCCAGCTCCCGCTGCCGCACGTGGAACGGGCTCGTCCGCAGCGGCCGCGGCGCCTCCATCGGCTGCAGCGGATGGATCACGTCGTAGACCTCGACGAAGTTCTGCCTGCCGCGCTCCTCGACGAACGCCGGCGACAACTGCGCCTGCTCGAACCGGTTGAGCTCGCACTCATGCAGGTCGGACCCGGAGCGCCCGTCCACCAGCACCTCCGCCAGCGCCCGCGCCACCCCGGCCGAGTGCGTCACCCAGACGGCCTCGGCCACCCAGAACCCGTCGAGGTGCGGCGCCTCGCCGATCAGCGGGAACCCGTCAGAAGTGAAGGAGAAGATCCCGTTGATGCCGTCCTCGTACTTGGACTCGGCCAGCGCGGGCAGCAACTCGACCGCGTCCCGCCAGGCGGGGTCGAAGTCCTCCTCGGTGAACGCCTGCACCGACGGCATCGTGGTGCCCTTGGGGGCGATCTCGTCCTGGGCCACCGGCATCGGGCGGTGGGCGTACGAGCCGACGCCGATGCGGTCGCCGTGCTGGCGGAAGTACAGGTCGCGCTCCTGGTGCCGGAGGATCGGGCCCACCGGCTGGGCGGGCACGGGGCCCGATCTGGCGTACTGGTGGGCCAGCGGCAGCAGCGGCACGGTCAGCCCGGCCATCTTCCCGATCGACGGCCCCCAGAAGCCCGCCGCGCACACCACCACGTCCGCCGGGATCGTCCGGTATTCGCCCGCGGTCACGACCGAGACCCCGGTGACCCGCCCGCCCTTCTGCTCGATGCCCACGACCGTGTGACCGGGCAGGAACCTGGCCCCGCGCCCGGTGGCCCGCGCCGCCTGCGCCTCGCCGCACGCGACGGCCGCCGCCAGCCCGTCACCGGGCACGTGGTAGCCACCGAGCAGCTTGTCCCGGTCGAGCAGCGGCCACAGCTCGGCGCACCTGCCGGGGTCGATCAGGTGCCCCTCCACCCCCCACGACTCGGCCCAGCCGCACCGGCGGTGCAGGTCGGTCCAGCGCTCCGGGGTGGTGGCCACCTCCAGCCCGCCGACCTGGCGGAAGCATCCCTCACCGAGGGCGGCGTACTTGCGCACGGTGTAGGCGGCGAACTCGGTCATCGTCTTGGACGGGTTCGTCTGGAAGACCAGGCCGGGCGCGTGCGAGCTCGATCCTCCGGTGGTGAACAGGGGCCCCTGGTCGACGACCGTGACATCGGTCCACCCCCGCTCGGTCAGCTCGTCGGCGAGAGCGCATCCCACGATGCCCGCTCCCACGACCACCAGACGGGGCCGGCTCATGACGCCTCCGATTGTTCCGTAATACGCAACACGTGGCTGACTACGCAACGAACATAGAACCCAGCGATCCCCCGAACAAGAGCCCCGCGCTGGCCGCGGTGGACCTCCGGACGCGGTCCGCCCTACGCTGATTCGGGATCATCGCATGTCAGAGAGAGGCGAGATGGCGCAGCGGCGCTTACTTGAGGGGCTCGGCGTCACCATTGCCGAGGAGAGCGCCTACCGGGCACTGCTCCGGCACGGCCCGGCCACGCTGAGCAGTCTCGCCGCCGAGACCGGCGCGTCCGTCACGGCCATCCGCCGCATGCTGCCCCGGCTGGAGGACCTCGGGCTGATCTCCCGGGTCGCGGGCCGGCCGCTGCGGCTGGTCGCCACTCCCCCGAACGTCGCCATCGACATCCTCGTCGCCCGCCGCCAGGAGGAGATCGCCCACAGCAGGGCGGCCGCCGCGCTGCTGGCCACCGAGGTCGCCGAGCGCAACGGGCCGCACCCGGAGGAGGTGCTGGAGGTGGTGACCGGGCGCGACGCCGTGGCCCGCCGCTACCTCCAGCTCGAACGCAACGCCACCGAGGAGATGCTGGTGCTGGTCCATCCGCCGTACGCGGTGGACATCAGCGACGACCGGGAGAATCGGCAGCGCGCGGCCCGCCAGGGAGCGCCCACCCGGGGGATCTACAGCCCGCAGGCGTTCGAGCAGCCGGGCATGCTGGCCCACACCCGCCGCGCCATCGCCGACGGCGAGCGGGCCAGGCTCGGCCAGGTGCCGGTCAAGCTGGCCATCGCCGACGCGCGCACCGCCATCCTGCCCCTGGTCTCCGACACGGACCGGGCCGTGGAGAGCGCCCTCATGGTGCACCCATCGGCGCTGCTGGACGCCCTGGTGGGGTTGTTCGAGACGCTGTGGCGGGCCGCCGTGCCGTTCCGCCTGACCGCGGACGACAACCTGGAGCCCGAAGTGTGGCCGCAGACCCCGGACACGGAGGTGCTGGCCCTGCTGGCGGCCGGGATGAAGGACGACGCCATCGCCAGGCAGCTCGGGCTGAGCCCGCGTACGGTGCAGCGCCGCGTGCAGGTGCTGTCGGAGCGCCTGGGCGCCAGGACCCGCTTCCACGCCGGTTTCCTCGCCGCCCGCCACGACCTCCTGGTCCCGCCGGAGCAGCCGCAGTGACTCCGCCGTGGCGACCCCGCCGCTTACGTGATCAGCATCCCGCCGTCCACCGGCAGCGTCACCCCGGTGATGTACGAGGACGCGTCGCTCGCCAGGAACACCGCGGCCGCCACCAGCTCCGCCGGGTCACCCGCCCGCCCCATGACCACCCGTGACTCGATGGTCCGCTCAAGGTAGCCGGGTTTGTACTGCTCGGTCATCTCCGAGGCGAAGAACCCCGGCACGAGGCAGTTGACCCTGATGCCACGCCGCCCGGTCCACTGCTGCGCCAGATCCCGGGTGAGCCCGGCCACGGCCGCCTTGGACGCGCTGTAGGCGGCCTGCGGCAGCCCGGCGGTGGTGACGCCGAGCACGCTGCCGATGTTCACGATCGACGCGCCGGGCCCCATGACCCGCGCGCAGGCCTGCGCCATCCAGTAGGTGCCGTGCAGGTTGACGTCCACGACCTGCCGGAACTCCGCGGGGGTCTCGCGCACGGCGGGCACGGCGGTGCCGACCCCGGCGTTGTTGACCAGCACGTCGACCCGGCCCATGGCCTGCATGGCCGCGGCCACCAGCGCGTCGCAGTCCTCCGGCCGCGACACGTCGGTCCGCACGGCCAGGCACCGGCGGCCGGTCTCCTCGACCAGCCGTCGCGTCTCCCCCAGCCGCTCCTCCCGCCGGGCGCCGATCACGACATCGGCGCCCGCCTCGGCGAGCCCTCGGGCCAGGGCAACCCCCAGCCCCGAGGACGCCCCGGTGACGATGGCCACCTTCCCGCCGAGGCCGAAGCGAGAGAGCACGTCAGAGCCCGCCTTCCCGGCCGCGGCCGAAACGCGAAAGCACGTCAGAGGCCGTATTCCTTGACGATCCGCTCGTGCCGCTCGACCTCGACGTCGATCTCGCGGGCCAGGTCGAGCCAGGCCAGCGGGTGCACCCACCGCTCGGTGGCGTCGTCGAGCAGCGCGTCGACCTCGGAGGCCGACACGTCCGGCGGCACCGCGACCCACCCGAACACGCCCGGCAGCGACTCGCCGCTGGTCGGGTGGGTGACCGCGTAGTTTTCGTCGCTGTAGACCCACATCGGCCAGCCGCGCTCGGCCATGACCTCGGTGAACTCCGCCCAGTCCTCCTCACTCGGCGCGGCGCCGTCGAAGAAGTAGCTGGTGTAGCCGCCGGGCCGCAGGATGCGCACCGCGGCGAAGGGCGGCACGAAGTTCTGTTGCTCCTTGGGGTCGTCCGGCACCGGCTCCAGCAACTGCGGGTCGAACACGACCAGGTCACCGGCGTTGTAGTCCATGCCGCGTGGCTGCGGCAGGGCCAGCCGGGCGGTGGCGGGGCCGGTGCGGATGGACAGCACCTGGCGCTGGCCGCCGTCGGGCGCGGGCAGGATGACCCGGATGAGGCCCATCTCCTCCTCGATCGGCCCCTCCGTGGACTTGATCGGCATGCCGATCTTGGCAGTGCCCTTGCGCACGGTGTCCCAGTCCTCCGCCGAGGTGGCCATGACGACCATCCGCCAGACGTCCTCGTCCTCGAGCTCGTCGAGCACCTCCACCAGCACCTCGGCGGCCCTGGCATTCTGGTCGAGCTGCTGGGCGGCGGCGGCCAGCAGGCGACGGGCGTCGACCCCGGCACCGGCCGCGATGGCGTGCTCGGCCGTCTCGACGGTCTCCTGATAGCGCTCGCGCGCGCTGTGCAGCCTGGCCAGCGTGACGTACTGGGCGGCGTGCGGGAGCATCCCGGCCATCTGCTCCAGCCGCTCGTCCTGACGCGCCTCGATGAGCAGCGTCGTCAGGTAGGCCACGTCGTCGGCCTCGGCCGTGTCGATCTCGCCGCTGTCGACCAGCATCTTCCAGTAGATGTCGGCGCCGGTGGACGGGTAGCCGAGGAAGCCGAGCGTGGTGGTGTGGCGGCGGGTGGCCTCGACGTTCTCGCCGGACAGCGGCGCCAGCCAACCGACCCACTTCTCCGGATCGGCGTTGAAGCCGTCGGCGGCGTCGAAGAGGCCGACCCGCTCCGGCACCGGCCCGGGCGCCTCCGGCTCGGTGGTGGTGTCGGCGGCGGCCCGCAGCGCGGTGATGCGCTCGGTCACCCCGTCCGGCTCGCGCAGCTCGCCGGCGCCGGACTCGGCCACGTCGGCCAGCAGCCTGGCCTGCCACACACCCTGCCGGGCGAGGGCCAGGTCGCCCGCGATCAGCGCGAGCTCGACCCGCGAGCGGTAGCCGCCCATCATGCCGAAATAGTCGATCCACTGGCGCAGCACGCGGCCGAGCTGCCAGGTGTTGGTGATCTGGGTGGATCCGGCCAGCTTGGCGACCGCCCGCGACCACTCGACGAACACGCGGGGGTGCTCGCCGACCACGTCGAGGTCGGGCAGCGCGTCCACCGCCTCGGCGGTGCGGCCGAGCGTGGCCAGGATGAGTGCGCGCCGCACGCCGTCGCGGTGCTCCTTGGCCACCGGGTCGTCGGCCTGGAACTCGGCCGCGGCCTGCAGCGCCGCCAGCGCGTCGTCGGCGCGCTCCACGTCGAGCAGCGCGCGGGCGCGCTCGGCGCCGAGCTCCCAGCTCGCCTCGCGGCCGGCCGCGCGCACCCGCTCGATGGCGGAGTCGGCGTAGCTCACGGCCTCGCCGGGCTTGCCGGCGTCGATGAGCGCGCCGACATATTGCGTCACCAGCCCGGTGTAGGCCGACCGCTCCGGGCCCACGTCCTCGATGGCCGCACTCAGCACCTCCAGGCGCTCGGCGGCGTGGCCGGGGCCGTCGGCGTTGGCCAACGCGATGGCCAGCGCCTCGACGGCGGCCGGGGCGGCCGGGCAGTCACGGACGTCTTCGCGCTGGGCGAACGCGAGAAGCTGCCGCGCGTCGTCGATCGCCACCGCGCCCTGCGCCCGGTCACCGATGCGGCCGATCAGATGCCAGTAACGGGCGTAGAACTCCAGCCAGGGCAGCTCAAGGGTCTCGGCCTGCTGCGCGATGGCCGGGGCCATGACGTCGAGCTGCGGATATCGGCCCTCATAGGCCTGTGCGGGGAGGTCTCCCAGCGCCATGGCGAGGCCAACGTTGCCCGCCTCGGAAAGCTGCTGCTGGGTGTCGCCGACCCAGGCCCAGATGTCCACGTCCATGGGCAGTCAGTCTGCCAGGTCAACGGGCATGTCCAAAACGCAGAAGCTCGATCAGGTCGTCCGATTCGTCCTCGTCCAGGACCGAAAACACCGTTGCCATCAGGTCGTCGGTGGTCTCCTCCACCGCCGCCCTGCGTGCGACGACGTGCGGCCCGGGCGTGGCGTACGGCTCCGGCCAGTTGAAGAACCGGGCGATCCGCTCCCCGGCCACCGCGCCGAACGGGGTGGCGTCGTGGCCGGCCGCGAGCGTCGCCTCCAGGGGGTCCAGGCCCGCCGCGACCACGGCGTTGGCGTGCAGGCCGCCGCGCAGCTCGCGTACGACGTGCATGAGCTGGACGGCGCGGGCCGGCGGGTCGTCGGCCAGCGGCACGGCCCGCCACCCGGCGAACAGCGGCACGCCCGCCGGGGAGGCCCGCTCGACCACCCGCAGGAGCAGCTCGGCGATCCTGGTGCAGCCGTCGTGGTCACCCAGCTTGCGCCTGCCCCAGGCGCGGCAGACCTCCGCGTAGAGCTCGACGGCCCGCTCCACGGGCAGCTTGCGGCCGCCGTTCCAGCTCTCCTCGACGTGTTCGCGCGGGAAGAATACGACGACCGAATTGACCACGTCGGCGTCGCACTCGCCGAGCACGCCGCAGCGGCCGCGGAAGTAGAACTCGCGAGCGCCGAGCCCGTGTTCGTCGCAGACGGCCTTGGCCTCCCTCGACATCATGAACCCGCCGCCGTACTGGCCGATGGGCGCCCTCACAGAGGCCGCGGTCGTTCGCGGGTCCGCCATGTCCACCCCTCAGTTCGTGAAGTGGACCCAGCATCCCTCAGGCGAGCTTCATTCGGCAAGCAACAGTTCGCCCCTGGCCACGATGACCGCCGGGCCGGAGAGGTAGCTCGTCTCCTCATCGAGCAGGACGGTCACGGTGCCGCCGGGCACCTCGATCGTCCAGGTGCCGGTGGTGTCGCCCGACAGTGCGGCGGCGGCGACGGCCGTGGCCACCGTGCCGGTGCCGCACGAGCGGGTCTCGCCGACGCCGCGCTCGTAGACGCGCATGACCGCGCGGCTGACGCCGACCGGGTTGAACAGCTCGATGTTGACGCCGCACGGGAACACGGCGGGGTCGAAGCCCGGCTGGTAGGACAGGTCGAGCTGGACGACCGGGTCGCCGATGGCGCAGGCCAGGTGCGGGTTGCCCATGTCGACGTGGAGCCCGGTGTATTCCTGGCCGCCGACGGTGGCCGTGCTCTCGCCGTGCGTGACGGGCTTGCCCATGTCGACGGTGATGTCGCCGTTCGGCTCGACGTGCATCCTGCGCAGGCCACCCCTGGTGGCCACCGCGAAGTCGGTCGGGTCGACCAGCCCGGCGTCGATCAGGTAGCGGGCGAACACGCGCGAGCCGTTACCGCACATCTCCGCGACGCTGCCGTCGGCGTTGCGGTAGTCCATGAACCACTCGGCCGCCTGCGCCTGCTCGGCGACCTCGGGGCACTGCTTCGTACGCACCACTCTGAGCACGCCGTCGGCCCCCAGACCGGCCCGCCGGTCGCATATCTTGGCGACCAGCGCGGCGGAGACGTCCACCTCCCCCTCCGGGTCGGGAAGGATGACGAAATCGTTCTCGGTGCCGTGCCCCTTGAGAAAGCGCATTCTGAAAGTTTATTCGCACACCCGTGCCGAGATTCGCGCCAGGGACCGCTCGAGAAGATCGGGAGCGTCGTACGGGAGCCAGCACACCCGCGGGTCCCGCCGGAACCACGACTCCTGCCGTCGGGCGAACCGCCTGGTGGCCCTGACGGTCTCCTCGATCGCCTGCTCCTCGCTCCACTCCCCCTCCAGGAAGCGGATGACCTGGGCGTATCCGAGGGCGCGGCTCGCCGTACGGCCCTCGGCCAGGCCCTGCCCGAGCAGCCCCCGCACCTCCTCCACCAGGCCCGCCCGCCACATGCGCTCGACCCTGAGCGCGATCCGCTCGTCCAGCACGGGCCTCGGCACCTCGATGCCGATCTGCACGCTGGGGTGGACGGTGTCGTAGGAGGGCATGGTGGCCGAGAACGGGCGCCCGGAGTGCTCGATCACCTCCAGGGCGCGCACGATGCGGCGGCCGTTGCTCGGCAGGATCGCCGCCGCGGCCGGCGGATCGAGCACCTTGAGCCGCTCGTAGAGGGGGGCGGCGCCGCGTTCGGCCAGCTCGGACTCCAGCCTGGTCCTGATCTCCGGGTCGGTGCCGGGAAACTCCAGGTCGTCGATGGCGGCCCGCACGTAGAGGCCGCTGCCGCCGACCAGCACGGGCGTCTCGACGGTCGCGAAGACCGCCCTGGCCAGCCGCTGGTATTCGGCCACGCTGGCCGTGACCGTGACGTCCCACACGTCCAGCAGGTGGTGCGGGACTCCGCGCCGCTCGGCGAGGGTGAGCTTGGCGGTGCCGATGTCCATCCCCCGGTAGAGCTGCATGGAGTCGGCGTTGACGCATTCGCCGCCCAGCCGGAGCGCGATGTCCACGGCGAGGTCGGACTTTCCCGCCGCGGTGGGGCCGACAATGGCGATCACCTGGGCGATATCTGGGGAAATGGCTGACTGCTGACGCACGGCGACCAGTCTGCTAGAGATCGAGCAGTGTCGGCTGCAGGTAGCCCTCGTGGGTCAGCAGCCGGCGCTTGGTCTCCACGCCCTCGCCGCCGCTGAAGCCGCCCAGGCCGTTGCCGGCGACCACGCGGTGGCAGGGCACGACGATGGGGATCGGGTTGGAGCCCATGATCGAGCCGATCCCGCGGGCGGGCACGCCGGTGCCGCTGAGCCGGGACAGCTCGCCGTAGGTGACGGCGGTGCCGTACGGGACGCGGTGCAGGGCCTGGAGCACGCGCAGCCGGGTGCCGGACATGAGCCGCCAGTCGATGGGCGTCTCGAAGGTACGCAGATCGCCCGCGAAATAAGCATTCAGCTCGGCGACCGCCAAGGCCGTACGATCCGCATCATGAACCTCAGCCAGGCCCAGGCTGCCGGCCAGCGGCGGCCGGGACCCCCAGCCCGACGCGACGAGTCCGACCTCGGTCATGGCCAGCACGAACGGGCCCACCGGCGTCGGCACCTCGGCGAAGGCGACTGTGGTCATCATGTCCTCTCGTGAACTCGTGGTGCTGGGCACCTCCAGCGCCGTCCCTACCCGACACCGTAACCACAACGGCTACCTGTTGCGCTGGGACGGTCAAGGCTTCCTCTTCGACCCGGGCGAGGGCACGCAGCGGCAGATGACGCACGTCGGGCTGAGCGCGAACGACGTGCACTGGCTGTGCGTCACCCACTTCCACGGCGACCACTGCCTGGGCGTGCCGGGCGTCGTCCAGCGGATCGCCCGCGACCGCGTCAGGCATCCGGTGCGCGCGGTCTTCCCGGGCTCCGGCCAGGTCTACTGGCGCCGGCTCCGGCACGCCGCCGTGTTCGCCGACACCTCCGTCATCTCCGAGCACCCCGTCACGGGCGAGCTGGCCGGCGTCGGCCCGCTGACCGCGCGCCGCCTGTCCCACCCCGTCGAGTCCTACGGCTACCGCCTCCAGGAGCCGGGCGGCCGCCGCATGCTGCCCGACCGGCTGGCCGCGCACGGCATCCGCGGGCCGGAGATCGGCGAGCTGCAGCGCACCGGGGCCGTACGCGGGGTCACGCTGGATGAGTGCAGCGTCCCCAAACCTGGACAGAGCGTGGCGTTCATCATGGACACCCGACTCTGCGACGCCGTCTTCGAGCTGGCCTCGGGGGTGGACCTGCTGGTGATCGAGACCACGTTCCTGTCGCCGGAGAGCGCGCTGGCCAAGGAATACGGGCACCTGACGGCTTACGAGGCGGGGGTGGTGGCGGCGGACGCGGGGGTGCGCAGGCTGGTGCTCACGCACTTCTCCGAGCGGTACGGCTTCGCCGACGAGGCGTCCTTCACCGCGGAGGTGCGGCGCAGCTTCGACGGGGAGGTGGTGACGGCCCGCGACCTGATGCGGATCCCCGTGCCCCGGCGTCAGGTCCACAGCCCGGCGAAATAGCCGACGCCGTGGGGGGCCTGCCGCATGAGGAGGCGGCCCCGGAGCGCGCTCGTGCCCGCCGCGCCCGCCAGCGCCTGCAGCGCGTCGAAGGCCACCGCCTGGAACCCGTCCGGGACATGGTCCTCCAGCAGGACTCGGCCGACGGTGAGCGACAGCGGGAGGACGGGCTCGCCGTGGCCGGTGGTCACGTCCAGCCCTCAGGGGCGCAGGGTGCCGGCCGCGCGGGCGTCGTACGTGCCGGATGTCTCGGCGCCGCCCACCACCAGCAGCGCGTCGGGACTCGCCGCGACGAGCGCGGCGACGGCGGCGCGGCAGGCTGCGCGGAGTCCGGGCAGCCCCTGCACGACCAGCGGGGTCGGCGGGCAGACGGCGGCGGATACAAGCACGAGCGCAAGCGTACGTGGCACTCGGGCGACCGGCGTCAGTAGGGATTGAGCCCTTCGCGTACCTTCGCGAACAGCCCCTGGGCGTAGTGGTGCGCCGCCTGGTGCAGCCCGCCGCCGAAGCTGATCCTGGCCACCCCCAGCTCGCCCAGCCGGTCGAGTGCCGGGACGCCCGGCCTGAACAGCACGTTCACCGGTCCCCTGAGCTCGCTGACCAGCGCCCGGATCTCGTCCTCGGCACCCAGCCCGATCGGGTAGACGCAGTCGGCCCCCGCCGCCAGATACCGCCGCCCGCGTTCCACGGCCGCCTCGCGCGAGCCCTGGCCCCGGAGGTAGGTGTCGACGCGCGCGTTGATCACGAGCTCCTGACCGGCGGCCGCCCGGACCTCGGCCAGGAAGTCCGCCTGCGCTCCGGGATCCACCAGCTCGCCCGTGTCCGGCCGGGAATCCTCCAGGTTGCATCCCACGGCTCCGGCCGCGAGCAGGCGCTCGACCAGCTCAGCGGGCTTGAGCTGATAGCCGCGCTCGACGTCGGCGGTGACGGGCAGGTCCACGGCCCGGACGATCCGGGCGATGGCCGCCATCATCTCGGCGACGGGCGTGCCCTCGCCGTCCGCGTACCCCAGCACGCGCGCCACGGCGGCGCTGCCGGTGGCGATCGCGGGGAACCCGGCCTCCCGCACGGCGCGCGCGGAGGCGGCGTCCCAGACGTTGGGGAGGACCAAGGGGGTTCCGGGGACGTGCAGCGCTCGCAGGAGGGCCGCGTTGTCAGTCGTCATGCCATCACCCTACGAAGGAAGCGAGCCTCACCCCAGGTCCAATACCGCCCATAACCGACAAGCCACTTCGTCCCCCGGCCCGGCGGCGGTCCCCCGCGACGTGCCGGTGGCGGGGGGTTCAGCAGCCGGCGGCGGCGCACTGGCCGGCGACCTGGCCTGCTGGGCCGTTCGCCGGGTTGTCGGCCGCCGGTGCCTGCGGCTGCTTGGTGGGAGACGTCGTCGTGGGCTTCTTCCCGCCCCCGCCGGTCTGGGGTGTGCCACCGGAGGAGTCGGTCCCCCTCGAACCGGTGTCCGCGGCGGGGTCGCCCCCGCTGCCCAAGTCGGTGTTGACGTCGCCCATGCTGCCGTCGTCGGGCCCGCCGACGGGCAGCCCGCCGTCGTCAGGGGCGTCGGTGGCCGCGTCGCCCATGTTGGCCTGGTCGTCCTGGGGCGCGGCCTCGTCACCGGCGACGCTCTCGGAGGGCGCGGGCCGGCTACCGCCCTGTCGCGCGTCGCCGAAGGGGTTGGCGGCCAGCATGTAGCCGGCACCGCCCGCCACGAGCAGGGCGACGAGCGCCGAGACCACGATGAGGAGGGTCTTCTTCGTCTTCCTCGGCGGCTGTGGCGGTGGCGGGGTGTTCGCGTAGGGGGGCGGCGGGGTGTTCGAGTACGCGTTCCTCGATGCCAGGTTGACATCCCCTGGCCCCAACAGGATTTCCTGACGATCCGTCTCGATCGGATCACGCATGGTGGTACAGCTCCCTGCGGTTGTATCGGGGAAAGCTCACCGGCTTCCGCGGGTGATAGACCACACTAGCCGCAACGACGGAATGCTCGCACAACAATCACAAAGGAATCACGACTTGTCCCCCCAAAGATCCATTTGGCCAGGTCGCCGCGCCCACCTGGCACCCGTGGCCGGAGTCACGGGGGTGCTCGTCACCGCGACCCTGGGAATTTTCCTGGCATTCACTAACGCGCCGGAAGCATCACAGCAAAGCACTCCGGAAAACGATCGGAAAACGCCGATTTCCTCAAGATCGATTTTCCCTTCGCCCGTAACGCCGACCCCATCGGCCCAGGAACCGGCCGGGTCGCTCCGGCTTCCGGCCGCCCACGGGACCGAGACGGCGACGGACCTGCTGCCCCTGCCCTGGATCCACGCGGTCCCACCCCTGGGCACGGTCCCCTCGCTGGACCCACTGGCCCCGCTGGAAGCCGTCCCCGTGGTGGACGGCCTGCCCTCGGCGAGCGCCGTACCCCCGCCGGCCGCGAGCCCCCTGCCGCCGACGCTCCTCACCCCGCCCGCATCCGCCAGAGGCCCGCGCATGGAACGCTCCGAACCACCACGGCCGACCGGCTCGCCGGCGCCTCAGGCACCGCCGCAGGCGCCTCCCCAGGACGATCCCGCCCCGCGGCCCGATCCGGCCACGACCACGCCGAGGTCTCCGAGCCGCATCGGTCCCGACCCCTGCGCCACGTTCAACGACTTCCGCACAAAGCCGTGCTACAGCCTCCTGGAGCGGCTCACCCGCTGACCGCCGCCCCTCCCCCGGGGCCGGACCGGTCGCGGCGAAGCCTCGGAGAGCCTCAGGAAGCCGAGCAGGCCCCCGAGGGTGCGGCGGGGGCCGGGGCTGGACGGCCGATGCCCGGCATGCCCAGCAGCACCCCGGAGCCCGTCGCGGGGCTCGACTGGCGGGCCTCCCAGGCGTCGCCCGCCCGCGTGCGCCTGGTTTCCCGCACCGGGCCGTCCGCCACCAGGTGGTGCGGGGCGGCGTACGTCACCTCCACCGTCACCATGTCCCCCGGCCGCGGCGTCTCGGCGCCGACCGTGAAGTGCACCAGGCGGTTGTCGGGGGCGCGGCCGGACAGGCGGTGCGTCGCCTCGTCCTTGCGACCCTCGCCCTCGGCCACCAGGACCTCCAGCGTGCGGCCCACCTGCTGCTTGTTCTCAGCCCAGGAGATCTCCTCCTGCAGGGCCACCAGGCGCTCGTAACGCTCCTGCACGACCTCCTTGGGCACCTGGTCGGGCATGGTGGCCGCCGGGGTGCCGGGGCGGATGGAGTACTGGAAGGTGAAGGCGTTGGCGAAGCGGCTCTGCCGGACCACGTCGAGCGTGGCCTGGAAGTCCTCCTCGGTCTCACCGGGGAAGCCGACGATGATGTCGGTCGAGATGGCCGCGTCCGGCATGGCAGCGCGCACCCGCTCGATGATGCCCAGGTAGCGCTCGGCGCGGTAGGAGCGGCGCATCGCGCGCAGCAGCCGCGACGAGCCCGACTGCAGCGGCATGTGGAGCTGGTGCATGACGTTGGGCGTCTCGGCCATGGCGGCGATCACGTCGTCGGTGAACGCGGCCGGATGCGGCGAGGTGAACCGGACCCGCTCCAGGCCGTCGATCGTGCCGCACGAGCGCAGCAGCTTGCCGAAGGCCAGCCGGTCGCCGAACTCGACGCCGTAGGTGTTGACATTCTGGCCGAGCAGGGTCACTTCCAGAACGCCCCGGTCCACCAGGGTCCGGACTTCGTTGAGGACGTCGCCCGGCCGCCGGTCCTTCTCCTTGCCGCGCAGGGACGGCACGATGCAGAACGTGCAGGTGTTGTTGCAGCCGACCGAGATCGCCACCCAGGCGGCGTAGGCGGACTCGCGCTTGGTGGGCAGCGTCGAGGGGAAGACCTCCAGCGACTCCTTCAACTCGACCTGTGCCTCGCCCGCGACGCGGGCCCGCTCCAGCAACACCGGCAGCGAGCCGATGTTGTGGGTGCCGAAGACCACGTCCACCCACGGGGCCTTGCGGACGATCTCGCCCTGGTCCTTCTGCGCCAGGCAGCCGCCGACCGCGATCTGCATGCGCGGGTTGCTCACCTTGGCGGGCCTGAGGTGGCCGAGATTGCCGTAGAGGCGGTTGTCGGCGTTTTCCCGTACCGCGCACGTGTTGAACACGACCACGTCGGCGGTCTCGCCGTCGGTCGCGGGCACGTAGCCGGCATCCTCCAGCAGGCCCGAAAGCCGCTCGGAGTCATGAACGTTCATCTGGCACCCATATGTGCGCACTTCGTATGTGCGGGCGCCCTCCTGGGTCACAGTCATGGCAGGTTCAAGGGTAGTCGCACTCGGCCTTGGCAAGACCCGTACCGATCTAAAAGGCCAGCTTGATGGCCGGATGTGATCGGATCGGTACCACCCAGTTAGTGACCAGCGCTCCAACGCCCTCTACCGTTTTGGTCCATGACGGAGAACGGCGGCGTCACTCCACTCGTTCGGCTGGAGAACGTCAACAAGCACTTCGGGGCCCTGCACGTCCTGAAGAACATCAACTTGACCGTCTCTCGTGGCGAGGTCCTGGTCGTCATCGGCCCTTCGGGGGGCGGGAAGTCCACGCTCTGCCGTGCCATCAACCGCTTGGAGACGATCGACGGCGGGAAGATCATATTTGACGGCCGGGTGCTGCCCGAGGAGGGGAAGGCGCTGGCCAAGCTCCGTTCCGAAGTGGGGATGGTCTTCCAGTCCTTCAACCTGTTCGCCCACAAGACCATCCGGGAGAACGTCACGCTCGGCCCCGTCAAGGTCCGCGGCATCTCCAGGGTGGGGGCGGGCAAGCGGGCCATGGAGTTGCTGGAGCGCGTGGGCATCGCCGCGCAGGCGGACAAGTATCCGGCGCAGCTCTCCGGCGGTCAGCAGCAGCGCGTCGCGATCGCCAGGGCGCTGGCCATGGACCCGAAGATGATTCTTTTCGACGAGCCGACCTCGGCACTGGACCCCGAGATGGTGCAGGAGGTGCTCGATGTCATGATCGGCCTCGCTCGTGACGGCATGACGATGGTGGTCGTCACGCACGAGATGGGCTTCGCCCGCAGGGCCGCCAATCGGGTGGTGTTCATGGCGGACGGGCAGATCGTGGAGGAGAACACCCCCGACGAGTTCTTCACCAACGCGCAGACCGACCGGGCGCGTGACTTCCTTTCGAAGATCCTCACGCACTGATAAATGAGGCAGGTACACATGCACATGCGTCGAACGGGAGCTGTGCTCTCGATAGCGGCTATGGCCGCCGGCCTGACCGCCTGTGGTGGCGGGGAGCAGACTTTCGCCACCGTGGCCGACAAGATCGCGGGCGGTGGCACGGTCGTGGTGGGCACCAAGTGGGACCAGCCGGGCTTGGGCTTGAAGATGGGCAACGAACCCGAGGGGTTCGACGTCGATGTGGCCAAAGCCGTGCTCAAGGAAGTCAACGGCGGCAAGGACGTGCAGATCCAGTGGAAGGAGTCGGCCTCGTCCAACCGCGAGCCGTTCCTCCAGAACGGCACGGTCGACATCATCTTCGCCTCCTACTCCATCACCGAGGAGCGCAAGGGCAAGGTCAGCTTCGGCGGCCCGTACGTCGTCGCCCACCAGGACGTGATGGTCCGCGCGGCCGACACCTCGATCAACACCCCGCAGGACCTCAAGGGCAAGAAGATCTGCAAGGCCGCGGGCTCCAACTCCTACAAGCGGATCACCGACCCGCCGCCGGACGGCGAGCTCGACCTCGACGCCACGACCGTCGACGCGGCCAACTACTCCGAGTGCGTGCAGAAGCTGACCGGCAGCAACCTCGACGCCGTGACCACCGACGACCTGATCCTGGCGGGCTTCGCCAAGCAGGCCGCCGGCGGCTTCAAGGTGCTGGGCCAGGGCTTCACGGACGAGAAGTACGGCATCGGCCTGAAGAAGGGCGACACCAAGACCTGCGAGGCCGTCAACACCGCGGTGAAGAAGCTGTGGGACAACGGCACCATGAAGCAGCTGCTGGACAAGTGGTTCGGCGGCATTCAGGGCCTGAAGCTGTCCACGACCGCCCCTCCGGCCGAGGGCTGCAGCTGATCACGCCAGAGGCGGCGGCCGGCGGCTCGGCCGCCGCCGTCCTATGCGGTGGAGCACGATGGAAGATCTGATCAGATACGCGCCCGACCTCGCAGCGGGGTTTCTGGAGAACATCAAGCTCTCCATTGTGGCCGGTATCGTCTCGTTGATTCTCGGCACCGTTCTGGTGGCGATGAGGGTTTCCCCCACACCGGTCCTGCGCGCGGCCGGCACGGTTTATGTCAACGTGGTGCGCAACACCCCGCTGACCCTGGTGCTGGCCTTCTCCGCGCTGGGCCTCAGCGACCAGCTCGGGCTGGTCTTCTCCGATGTGCCCAGGACCAACTCGTTCTGGATCGTCGGGCTGGGCCTGGCGGTCTACACGGCGGCCTTCGTCTGCGAGGCGCTGCGGGCCGGCATCAACACGGTGCCGCTGGGCCAGGCGGAGGCGGCCAGGGCGATCGGGCTGACGTTCATGCAGTCGCTGCGGATGATCATTCTGCCCCAGGCGTTCCGCGCGGTCATCGCGCCGCTCGGCAGCGTGATGATCGCCATGATCAAGAACAGCACCGTCGCGGTGGCGGGCGGGTTCGCGGCCGACGCCGCGGCCAACATGAAGGAGTCGTTCGACCAGGTCGGCGCCTCGATCCCGATCTTCCTCGGCATCGTGGTGGCCTTCATGGCCGTGACCCTGCCCATCGGCTACCTCACCGGCTGGCTGGCCCGGCGTCTGGCGGTGGCCCGATGAGCACCACGGTTCTCTTCGACTCCCCCGGGCCGCGCGCCAGGGTACGCAACGGCGTGCTCACGGTGGTCAGCCTCATCGTGGTGGCCGCCGTCCTGTACGGCATCTGGTCCGGCTTCGACGCCAAGGGCCAGTGGGAAGCCAAGATCTGGCAGCCGTTCCTGCAGTGGGAGACCTGGGACTTCTACATCATCCCCGGCCTGCTCGGCACGCTCCAGGCCGCAGCGGTGGCCGCGGTGCTTGCCCTGGCCTTCGGCGCGGTCTTCGGCCTGGCCCGGCTCTCCGACCATGCCTGGATCCGGGTCCCGGCCGGCGTGGTGGTCGAGGTCTTCAGGTCCATCCCGCTGCTGCTGCTGATCTTCTTCATCTTCTACCTCGCGCCTACCGTGGCGGGGCCCGGCGACTACACGTTCATGGCGGTCGTGGTCGGCCTGATGCTGTACAACGGCTCGGTGCTGGCCGAGGTCGTCAGGGCGGGCGTGCACGCGGTGCCCAAGGGCCAGTCCGAGGCCGCTTACGCCGTGGGCATGCGCAAGAACCAGGTGATGCGGCTGGTGTTGCTGCCGCAGGCCGTCACCGCGATGATGCCGGCCATCGTCAGCCAGCTCGTGGTGCTGCTGAAGGACACCGCGCTCGGCTACATCATCGCCTACGTCGACCTGCTCAACACCGGGTTCAAGATCCTGCCGGCCCGCTTCTTCGGCTCGCTGATCCCGGCGGCGATCGTCATCGGCATCATCTACGTGGCGCTCAACATGGCACTCAGCTACCTGGCCACCTGGCTGGAGAGGCGCAGCCGGCGCAGCCGCAAGACGGCCACCGCCGGGCCGGTCATCCCACCCGACCCGGTCGGCGACGGCGTGCCCGGTGGCGACGGCGCCGCCCCGGGGACAGCGGCCGAACAGGGGTGAGCGGGGGCGGCGGGCATCCTGCCCGCCGCCCGTAATCTCTCCAAACCTTCAAAGAAATTCCATATCTCCCTTGCAGTTGCCCCCAACCCTCTCCGCACGCGTTACCCCTAGTGGTTAGGAGGAATCGGGGTGACCATGCGTGGGGCGATGCTCGCGGCGGCGGCCATCGCGGTGGGTGCGAGCGCCTGCGGCAGCGGTGTGGGGCCGTATCCGGCCGTGGGCGGAGGTCCGTACCCGACCGCGCTGAGCAAGATCAGGAGCGCCGGCCGGGTCGTCGTCGGCACCAAGTGGGACCAGCCGAGCGTGGGGTGGAAGACCGGCACCGGCGAGCCCCAGGGCTTCGACGTGGACGTCACCCGCTATCTCGTCGGCAAGCTCGCCGGCGGCTCCCCCGTACGGATCACCTGGCGCGAGTCCCCCTCCTCCACCCGCGAGGCCCTGCTGCAGAACGGCACCGTGGACTTGATCGTCGCCTCGTACTCCATCACCAGCTCCCGCCGGCCCAAGGTGACCTTCGCCGGTCCGTACGTGGCCATGCAGCAGGACACGATGGTCCGCGCCGACGACCCTGACATCAACTCGGTGGCCGACCTCCGCGGCAAGCGGATCTGCCTGGCGGAGGGCTCGAACTCCTACCGGCGGCTCGTCGATCCGCCCCCGGACGGCGACCTGGGCATCCGGGCCGTGCTGATCCCGGCCCGCGACTACTCCGACTGCGTGCGCAAACTCGCCGACGACAAGCTCGACGCCGTGACCACCGAGAACCTGGGGCTGGCCGGATACCTCCAGCAGTACCCCGGCAAGTTCAGGCTGCTGAACGACCCGATCAGCAACGAGAGGTGGGGGATCGGGCTCAAGAAGGGCGACCTGGCCACCTGTGAAGCCGTCAACAAGGCCGTCGCGGACATGTGGCGGGACGGAACCGCCACCAAGATGCTGGACAAATGGTTCGGCGAGTCGGAGATCAGGCTCCCCTCGTCCATGCCGCGCCCCGCGGGATGCCCCTGATCTGGGGTGACTGTCCCGCACGCTCGCCAATCTTCCGGCAGGATGCGGGTATGCCTTTCTGGCCCTCCCCCATTTCGACCAGAGACGTGGCCGCCTCCGGCCTGCGCCCTGGCTGGCCCACGCTCCAGGGCGGCCGGGTCTGGTGGACCGAGGAGCGTCCCGACGAGGGCGGGCGCACCACGATCGTGTCCCGCACCGCCGACGGGACCACCCGTGAGCTGCTGCGGGCCCCGTGGAGCGCGCGTACGCGGGTCCACGAGTACGGTGGCATGCCCTATGCCGTGACCCCCGCGGGCGAGGTCGTCTTCGCCAACCTCAAGGACCAGCGGCTGTACATGCTCGGGGAAAACGGCGATCCGAAACCACTCACGCCCGAGGGTGACCGCTACGCGGATCTGCTGGTGCGCGACGGCCAGGTGTGGTGCGTACGCGAGCGGCACGCCGAGGGAGGCAAGGTCACCCGGGCCATCGTCAGCGTCCCGCTGGACGGCGGCGAGATCCGCGAATGGGCCACGGGCTGCGACTTCTACGCCTCCCCGGCTGTCTCGCCCGATGGGCGGCACCTGGCCTATGTCTGCTGGGACCACCCCCGCATGCCCTGGGACGGCACCGAACTCCGGATCGCCCGGCTGACCGTGGGTGACGACGGCCCAGCACGGACGGCGCGGAACAACCCCAAGGAGGCCATACCGACGGCGGGAGACGGCACTGCGGAGCCCGTGCCTGCCGTGGGAAGCGACACCGCGAAGCCCGTACCGACGGTGGAAAGCGACACCGCGAAGCCCATGCCGACGGTGGGAAGCGGCACCGCGGAGCCCATGCCGACCGTGCGAGAGGGTGGCGCGGGGGTCGCCGGGTCGGCGCCGTCGTGGAAGGTGCAGGGTGGTCCGGCGGAGTCCGTGCTGGCGCCGTCGTGGAAGGACGACTCCCATCTCTACCTGATCTCCGACCGCTCCGGCTGGTGGAACCTCTACGAGATCGGCCTCCACGGTGACGGCCTGCGGGCGCTCTACCCGGCCGAGGAGGAGTTCGTGCTGCCGCCGTGGCGGCTGGGCGGGCGACCGTACACCGTGCTCGGGGACGGCCGGCTCGCGGTCCTGCACGGGCGCGGCGACCTGCGGCTGGCCGTGCTGGACCCGGACTCGGGCACGCTCGCCGACCTCGACACGCCCTACGCGGGCTGGGACACCGCGCTGGCCGCCGAGGGCACGTCCGTGGTCGGGATCGGGTACGCCGCCACGATCCCGCAGTCCGTCGTCACCGTGGAGGCGGCGGCCGGCGGGCACCGATCGCTGCGGCAGGCCCTCGTCCGGCTGCCCGAGCCGAGCTACCTGCCCGTTCCGCGGGCGGTGCGGGTGCCGGGGCGCGAGGAGGTCCACGCCTTCCTCTACCCGCCGTACCCCCCGGCGGCCGAGCAGGCGCCACCTTACGTGATCTTCGTACACGGAGGGCCGACCGCGCACGCCGGGACCGCGCTCGACCTGGAGAAGGCGTTCCTGACCTCGCGCGGGATCGGCGTGCTCGACGTCAACTACGGCGGCTCCACGGGCTACGGCAGGGCCTACCGCGAGCGGCTGAAGGGACGGTGGGGGCTGGTGGACGTGGCCGACACCGTCGCCGCCGCCGAATGGCTGGGCACGGCGGGGCTGGCCGATCCCGCGCGGATCGCGATACGCGGGGCCAGCGCGGGCGGCTGGACCGTGATGGCCGCCTGCTGCCGGTCCCGGGTGTTCGCGGGCGGGGTGTCGTACTTCGGGGTCAGCGCGCTCGGCCCGCTGGTCGCCCACACCCACGATTTCGAGTCCCGATACGTGGAGTGGCTGGTGGGGCCGGAGGATCCGCAGGTGTACGCCACGAGGGAGCCGCTCGCCCTGGTGGCCGGGGTGTCGTGTCCCATGTTGCTGCTGCAGGGGCTGGAGGACCCGGTAGTGCCGCCCGAGCAGTCCACGGCGTTCGCCGACGCGCTGCTGGAACGCGGGGTCTCGTGCACCTACCTGGCCTTCGAGGGCGAGTCCCACGGCTTCCGCCGCACCGAGACCCGAGTCGCCGCCCTGGCCGCCGAACTAGCCTTCTACCAGCGCCTCTTCACCTGACCAACCCCGCACTCCCAAGCCGAGCCGCCACCCCGCAACCCGAAGCGGCGGCGGCGCTATCGGGCGAACTCGGTGGCACGCGACTCCCGTACCACGGTGATGCGGATCTGCCCGGGGTAGGTCAGCTCCTCCTCCACCTGCTTGGCCACATCGCGTGCGATCACCTGCGCCTGGATGTCGTCAACGCCATCCGGCTTGACCATGACGCGGATCTCCCGGCCCGCCTGCATGGCGAACACCTTCTCCACGCCCTCGTACGACTGCGCGATCTCCTCCAGCCGCTCCAGCCGCTTGACGTACGCCTCCAGGGACTCCCGCCGAGCGCCCGGCCGGCTACCGCTGATCGCGTCGGCCGCCTGGGTGAGAACCGCCTCGACCGTGCGTACCTCGACCTCGTTGTGGTGCGCCTCGATGGCGTGCACCACGTCCTCCTGCTCGCCGTACCTGCGGGCGATCTCCGCCCCGATCAGCGCGTGACTGCCCTCGACCTCGTGAGTCAGCGCCTTGCCGATGTCGTGGAGCAGGGCGCAACGCTTCATCAGCGGCTGGTTCATCTTCAGCTCGGCGGCCATGATCCCGGCGATGTGGGCGGACTCGATGAGGTGCTTGAGCACGTTCTGGCCGTAGGAGGTGCGGTAGCGCAGTTGCCCGAGCAGCAGCGTCAGCTCGGGGTGCATGTCGGTGATCCCCAGCTCGACCAGGGCGTCCTCACCGGCCCGCGCGCACAGGTCCTGCACCTCCTGACGGCTGCGGTCGTGCGCCTCCTCGATGCGCTGCGGATGGATGCGGCCGTCCAGCACCAGTTTCTCCAGCGTCAGCCGCGCCGTCTCCCGCCGTACCGGGTCGAAGCAGGACAGCAGCACCGCCTCGGGAGTGTCGTCGATGATCAGGTTGACCCCGGTCGTGGACTCGAAGGCCCGGATGTTGCGCCCCTCTCGCCCGATGATCCGGCCCTTCATCTCGTCGCCGGGCAGGTGCAGCACGCTGACGACCGACTCCGCCGTCTGCTCCGCCGCCAGCCGCTGGACCGCCAGCGTCACGATCTTGGAGGCTCGCTTCTCGCCCTCCTTGCGGGCGTCGCTCTCGATCTCCCTGACGATCAGTGCGGCCTCGCGCTTGGCCTGGTTCTCGATCTCCTTGACCAGCTCGCCCTTGGCCTGGTCGCCGGTCAGCCCGGACACCCGCTCCAGGATGGCCCGCCGCTCGTCCTCGAGCTGGAGCAACTCCTCACGTCGATCGGCCAGCTCGATCTCGGTCTCGGCGAGCTTCCGGTCCCGCTCGGACTGCCGCCTGGCCTCCTCGTCCAGCCGCTGCTCCCGCTCGGCCAGCCGGGCCTCCCGGCGTTCGAGGTCGGAGCGCAGTGCCTTGAGCTCGGACTTCAGGATCCGGCTCTCCTCCTCGACCTCGCGCCTCATCTGCGCGGCGCTCTGGGCGCCGGCCTCCGACCTGCGCAGGATCTCCTCGGCGTCGAGCTCCGCCTTGTCACGGATCGCCCGCGCCTCGGCCCGCGCCTGCTCAAGCTCCTCGTGTACGGCCTGCGCCTGCTCAGGGCTGGGCTCGGCCACGCGTGGGGTGGTATCACCTGAAGTGCGCCGTATGACGACGAGTAGCGCGACGATCATTCCGAACGCGAGCACGAGCACCGCCACCATCAGCACCACGACAAGCGGCCCCATGTGTGCCCCGCCCTCCTCGCGTCGTCAACATCTCATAACGCGGCCTCGAACAGGAGGGGTCACAAGCGCGCCACGTACGGCCCGGTCAGCGTCATTCCCACGATCGGCATGACGCCAAGACTGACCGGGCGTCGACTGCGAAAGCCGACACCTCGCCCGCCTCGATCAACCGAGCTCGATCGTCCGTCGTTCACCGGTATGGCAATCCGCGCTGCGCGGAGTAACTCCTCACTGCCGTCGAGGTTATGCGTCGAACAAGTCACGAGCAAGCAAACGAGTCATCAAGCGTGTCTTACGCACTCGCATCTCCATATTCAGGCCCCTCATCCCCCTTACGACCCGAATTACCCGCCTCACCGGCGATTCCGATCCCCACCCCGCTCCCCCCGGATCAAGCCCAACCAGGTAACACGAAGCCCTGACCACAATCCGGCAATCCCCAGGCCCCGAAAGACCCACCCGATTGCACCACCCCAAGAACGCCCCACTCCGAACCAGCCCCCACAACGCACCCCACAGGGAGACGAAGGAGACACCGCCCCAACTCTCCCGACAGCCGCCGCAACGCATCTCGACAGGTCGGCACCCACAACGCCCTCCAGCAGGAGCGGTTGCCTACGGAAACTCCTCCTCCAGCTCGATGCCCTCCTCTTCGAGGGCCTCCCTGATGACGCGGAAAGCCAGCCCGGACGAGTAGCCCTTGCGTGCGAGCATGCCCGCCAGCCGCCGAGTACGGGTTTGCGGGTCAAGCGACCGGGTCGAAGCCAGCTTGCGATCCACCAGCCGCCGGGCCGTTTCCGCCTCCTGGTCGGCGTCCAGACGCTCCACCGCTTCATTCACCGTGTCGGTGTCCACACCGCGATGACGCAGCTCGGCCGCCAGGGCGCGCTTGGCCAGACCACGGCCGTGATGCCGAGAATCGACCCAGGCCTCCGCGAACGCCTCGTCGTTGATCAGCCCGAGCTCCGAGAAACGGCTGAGCACTGCGTCCGCGGCTTCGTCCGGCACATCCCGCTTGCGCAGGGCCTCGGCAAGCTGGGCTCGCGTCTTGGGGGCCATGGTGAGAAGGCGGAGACAGATGGCTCGCGCCACCGACTCCGGATCAGCCTCGGGCCCGCCACCAGCAGAACTATCCGCATCAGGCCCCTCAGGCAGCCACCCCCGCCCCCGCGCGCCCTTCCCCGGCCGCCCTCGCCCCGGCCGTCCCGCCTGCCCAGACTGACCCCACCGCCCTGAGCGTCGCGACCGCCCGGTCCGCCCAGACTCCTCAGACGGCTCAAACCACGGCGGCTGTTCCGAAGCATCAGCCTGACCCAGCGGCTCCGACCACGCCGGCTGCCCCGGCGGTTCCGACTGGCCCGGCGACTCCGACCACGCGGAGCGCCTTGACCTATCTGACTGACCCGGCGGTTCCGACTGGCCCAGCGGTTCCGGCCACGCCGAGTAGCCCGGCCGATCCGACTGGCCCGGCCGCTCATGCTGGTCCGGTGGCTTCGACCACGCCGACCGGCTCGGCGGCTCTGACTGGTCCGACTGCTCGGGCCGCCCCGATCGTGCTGACTGTCCAAATCGTTCAGGCTGGCCCGATCGCTCTGACGATCCGGACCATGCCCAGCGCCCTGGCTGTTCGGGCTGCTCTGATCGATGCGGTCCGCCCGATCGTTCGGAACGTCTCGATCGGCCTGACCGCTTGTCGGACTGGCCAGATTTACGTCCGCTGCCCGTTCGTTGCCTGTCGCCGTCCGCCTCTTCTGCCGAGAACCAACTGCTCCCGGCCAACACCTCGGAATGCCACCCCTCTCCCCCGTAGCCCCCGTTCGGTCGGGTTGCCGGGGTCTCGTCGGTGGCTGAGGTTACGTCGTCTCGCCCGGTCTGCCCTATGTCCTGGGAGCCGGCGGCGGTCGTGTCAGGTTGTCCTTGGGGATGTCCTTGATCGGCTGGTGGGGTGTCGGAGGCGCGGAGGCGGGTGCGTTGTTCGCGCCACTCCTCAACCGATGGCCAACCGTCCGCAGCCGAACGGGCCAGGTCACGCCCGCGCGACGAGGTGGCGGGTGGGCTGCCGGCAACGTCCCTTGGCGAGGCAGCCGACGGGCTGGCTTCGCGGCCTCCCGGGGAGGTGGTGGGCGGGGTCGTGTTGTGATCTCCCGGTGGGGTGGTGGATGGGGTGGGGTCGGCGGGCCAGGCGCCCCGGGAGTGGGGGTGGGGCGCCTGTGGCCGGTCCGCGTCAGCCATGGGGTGACCGATCAGACGTCACCCGGCTTCGGCGTGGACTTCGAGGCGCGGCCGGTGGGGGCTGCGGCCGGAGCCGGGGCCGGAGGGGCTTCGGAGGGAGCGTCGAGGCGCGGGCCCACGCCCAGCTTGTCCTTGATCTTCTTCTCGATCTCGTTGGCCATGTCGGGGTGGTTGCGCAGGAAGTTGCGGGCGTTTTCCTTGCCCTGGCCGAGCTGGTCGCCCTCGTACGTGTACCAAGCGCCGGACTTGCGGACGAAGCCGTGCTCCACGCCCATGTCGATGAGGCCGCCCTCGCGGGAGATGCCCACCCCGTAGAGGATGTCGAAGTCGGCGACCCGGAACGGCGGGGCCATCTTGTTCTTGACGACCTTGATCCTGGTGCGGTTGCCGACCGCCTCCGTGCCGTCCTTGAGCGTCTCGATGCGGCGGATGTCCATACGGACCGAGGCGTAGAACTTGAGCGCCTTACCACCGGTCGTGGTCTCGGGGCTGCCGAACATGACGCCGATCTTCTCGCGGAGCTGGTTGATGAAGATGGCGGTGGTGCCGGTGCTGCTGAGGGCTCCGGCGATCTTGCGCAGGGCCTGGGACATGAGGCGAGCCTGGAGACCGACGTGGCTGTCGCCCATCTCGCCCTCGATCTCGGCCTTGGGCACGAGCGCGGCCACCGAGTCGATGACGATGATGTCGACGGCGCCGGACCTGATCAGCATGTCGGCGATCTCGAGCGCCTGCTCGCCCGTGTCGGGCTGGGAGACCAGCAGGGCGTCGGTGTCCACCCCCAGCTTCTTGGCGTATTCGGGGTCGAGCGCGTGCTCGGCGTCCACGAAGGCCGCGATGCCGCCGGCCCGCTGGGCGTTGGCCACCGCGTGCAGGGCGATCGTGGTCTTACCCGAGGACTCCGGGCCGTAGATCTCGACGATGCGGCCGCGCGGCAGCCCGCCGATGCCGAGGGCCACGTCAAGGGAGATCGACCCGGTGGGGATCACCTCGATGGGGGCTCGGGCGTCGTCGCCCAGTCTCATGACGGAGCCCTTGCCGAACTGCCGCTCGATCTGAGCGAGCGCGGTCTCGAGGGCCTTCTCGCGGTCGTTGATTGCCATGGGAGCTCCCCCTGGAGGGTTGTGGTCCGATCAGTCGAGTGAAAGCTACGGCCTGCCACTGACATTTTCAGCAACAGTCGAGGAAGACGTGGCCTGGCGAACTCCATCCTAGCCGAACGGCTGTTCGATCACAGGAGGAACACGCAGCAACCCACGTCCCGTCCGGAACTGCCGTCCGGGCCGTCGGAGGCCGGCAGTCGGCCGGTGGTGCCGGCCTCAGGAGTAGAAGCCGCGGCCGTATTCGTCCCGGCTCAGCTTGAAGTCGCCTGGACGGTCTCCGCGGAGTTCCTCGTACCGCTGCGCGAAGACATCGAGTGCCTGGTGAAGCGTGCAGCCGAGCGTTTCGCGGATTGTCCCGAGCGCGGAGATGATCCGTTGCGCCAGGATGTCGCGATCTACGCTCTCGGGCAGCTGCTCCATGAGGCGTGAGCCTATCCGGCGCGGGTGAGCAACCTTCAGTGGCGAACGGTCAAGGTCCGCTGTCACAGAACAGAATGGTCCCGCATCCGGGCAGCGGCCCTCCAAACGCTGGGTCCGTGCCAACACCCAGCGCACCGGATCCACCACACACGTTCGCCTGCCCCTCGTGCGCTCTGAACATGGATCGCGACGTCAACGCCGTGCGCGACCTTGCCGCGCTGGTGGAGCGGCAGGTCGCCGGGAGTGGCTCGGAGACGTGAAACGGACGTGGAGCCGACCGTGAGACCCCGCTGGGCGGGGCTGGTGGCGGTGAAGCGTCAACCCCGCTCCGGGATGCCGGGCAAGACGAAACCTTCGTCCGGTGATGGGCGAATCACTCAGAACAGTCGAACCTCGGTGAACGGTTGGCGCCTGCGTGTTGTCGCGCGCGATGAGCTGGGGAGACTCTCTGGAAGGGCCAGGCTTGGAGGCGGCGACGTGGCTAGCGGCTACACCGGGGAACGGCGCGCCCATCTGGAGGCACTCGCCGAGTTGCTGCCCGCTCAGGGCCTGGTGAGCCGCATGGTCGGCGGTGACGATCCGGTGTTGTGGGTGTGGCATCCCCGCACCGGCCGCCAGACGATCATCTTCGCCACGCCGACGCACAACGGGTGGCTCTTCCTGTGGTCGCCGGGCGGCCAGGGCAGGGCGGACGACCTGGAGCACGCGGCCGCCGCACTGCGGCAGACCCTCGACATGGCACAGGCCTAGCCCAGGCCGGGCGAGACGGCCCTCACCGCATCGAGACAGCGCTCACTGCACGACCACTGCGTGACCGCCGCATGATCGCCGCATGACGTGGGCTCACGGCAAGGTCACGCGGGGTTCGACGTAGGTCAGGTGAGGACTCTCGATCGGGTTAGGGGTTCGGCGCAGATCAGGTGAGCGCCCCCGATCGGGTAGGGGTTCGGCGCAGGTCAGATGAGGGCCCTCGAATGGGTGGGGCTGTACGAGGCGGCTCTCGGCATGGAGGGGAGGGCCGGTTGGGGATGGATGTCGCGGGTCTATCGCAGCTTGGGTGAGACGTCCTCGACCTGGCAGACGGCTCGCCAGACGGTCTTGGCGCTCTCCCCGTCGGCCAGCGCCTGCACGACCGTCCGCCCATCCAGCGGGGCGATCACATAGTCGCGGGCCCACGACTCGGCGTACGTCTCGCCGAAATGGGCGTTCATCCGTCTCCAGAACTCCGTCAGGCGCATGAACTCAAGTATGGAATCACCGCAGGTGTGGGTAAGACATCCCCATGCCAAAGACCCACAAGTCTTCACCCCCGAAAACAGCCAGAACGAAGGCCAACAGGGCCAAGCGCCGCCGGTTACTGCATGAGCTGCGGCTCTCCGTACAGCAGGAGAAGGCGGAGCGGGCGGAACGGCACGCGACGATCAGGCAGGCGCCCCGTACGGGCAAACCGCGGACGCGGCGGGCGTCGCGGCGTTAGGTGGCGTTGAGCAGCGTCACAGCACCCGCGAGCCGTACATCTCACCGAGATGGTCGGCGAGCAGCTCCAGCCGGGCGCCGTCGGGGTCCCTGAAGTAGATGGAGGCGCCGCTTTCTATTTGGTGCGGCACGCCGGCCATCTCCAGCTTCCCGCGCAACCGCTCCCAGGTGGCGGGATCCACGGAGATCGCCACATGGTGCAGCCCGCCCAGCACTTCCTGGTATGGCCCCATATCGAGCCCCGGGAAGTCGAAGAACGCCAGCAGGTTTCCGTTGCCGATGTCGAAGAAGAAGTGATTCGAGCCCTTGTAGTCGCGGTTCTCGATGATCTCCGTCAGCGGAAACTCCAGAAGCTCCTGGTAGAACCTGATGGTACGCTCCACGTTCGAGGAGAGCAGGGCCATGTGATGCAGGCCCCGCGCGCTGCTGGACGGACGGTGCTGTAACACGTAACGCTGCTTGAGGTCGGCTCGGCGAACCTCGATGGCCGCATAGTCAATGGTCACGGTCGCTGTATGTCCGCCCAGGCCCCGGCTCAATCGCCCGCCACCGGGCCAATGCGCTTTCTGTCGGTGCCGCGAGGCAATATGTGCTGGTGAGCTCGCTAGACCACTTCACCCAGGTGACCAGGCAATGGTTCTCCGGAGCCTTCCAAGCGCCCACGGCCGCCCAGGAGGGGGCGTGGGAGTCGATCGCGCGCGGCGACAACACCCTGGTGGTCGCGCCCACCGGGTCGGGCAAGACGCTGGCGGCGTTCCTGTGGTCGCTCGACCGGCTGGCGGCGGAGTCCGCCGGAGATGGTGGGCGACCCCCTGAAGACGGGCGGCGGCCTGCCGGGAGGCGGTCCGCTCGCGGGGAGCCCGCCGGGGACGAGCGCAAGGGGACGCGGGTGCTCTACGTGTCGCCGCTCAAGGCCCTGGCGGTCGACGTCGAGCGTAACCTGCGGGCGCCGCTGGCCGGGCTCAAGCAGACGGCGCGCCGGCTCGGGCAGCCGGTGCCGGAGATCTCGGTGGCGATCCGGTCCGGTGACACGCCGGCCGAGGACCGCAGGCGGTTCGCGGCCAAACCGTCCGACATTTTGATCACCACGCCCGAGTCGCTGTTCCTGCTGCTCACCAGCCAGGCACGGGAGGCGCTGCGGAGCGTGGAGACGGTGATCGTGGACGAGGTGCACGCGGTCGCGGCCACCAAGCGCGGCGCTCACCTGGCGCTCAGCCTGGAGCGGCTCGACGCGCTGCTCGACCGGCCCGCCCAGCGGATCGGGTTGTCGGCGACCGTGCGTCCGGTGAGCGAGGTGGCGGCGTTCCTGGGCGGGCTCCGACCGGCCACCGTGGTGCAACCGCCGTCGGACAAGCAGATCGAGGTCGAGGTCGTCGTGCCCGTGGAGGACATGGCGGAGCTGGACGGCAGGCGGCCGGGGGAAGACGGTGAGGAGACCGCGAGCCGGTCGATCTGGCCGCATGTCGAGGACCGGCTGTTCGACCTGATCGGGCAGCACAGCTCGACGATCGTCTTCGCCAACTCGCGGCGGCTGGCCGAGCGGCTGTGCACCCGGCTCAACGAGCTGGCCTACGGCCGGGAGCTGAGTCAAGAGGCCGTCGATCCGTCCATCTGGGAGACGCCCCAGGAGGGGGCGGGTCCGCCCGGGCGGATGCCCGCCGAGATGATGGCCCAGGCCGGCGTCGCCAAGGGCGTCGTCACCGAGATCGTGCGAGCCCACCACGGCTCGGTCTCCAAGGAGGAGCGGGCGCAGATCGAGGAGGCGCTCAAATCGGGTCGCCTGCCCGCCGTGGTCGCCACCTCCAGCCTGGAGCTGGGCATCGACATGGGCGCGGTCGACCTGGTCGCGTGCGTGGAGGCGCCGCCGAGCGTGGCCAGCGGGCTGCAGCGCATCGGCCGGGCCGGCCACCAGGTCGGGGCGGTGTCCAAGGGTGTGATCTTCCCGAAATACCGCGGTGACCTGGTGCAGACGACCGTGGTGGCCGAGCGCATGAAGAGCGGGCAGATCGAGGAGTTGCGCTACCCGCGTAACCCGCTCGACGTGCTGGCCCAGCAGATCGTGGCGATGACCGCGCTGGAGGAGTGGACGGTCGACGAGTTGGAGGCGGTGATCAAGCGCGCCGCCCCCTACGCCACGCTGCCGCGGAGCGCGCTGGAGGCCACGCTCGACATGCTGGCCGGCCGCTATCCGAGCGAGGAGTTCGCCGAGCTGCGCCCGCGCATCGTATGGGACCGGGTGACGGGCACCCTCCAGGGGCGCCCGGGCGCGCAGCGGCTGGCGGTGACCAACGGCGGCACCATCCCCGACCGCGGCCTGTTCGGCGTGTTCCTGGTGGGCGAGCGGGCCTCCAGGGTGGGCGAGCTGGATGAGGAGATGGTCTACGAGTCGCGCGTGGGCGACGTGTTCGTGCTGGGCGCGACGTCCTGGCGGATCGAGGACATCACCGCCGACCGGGTGCTGGTGTCCCCCGCGCCCGGCCAGCCGGGCAAGCTGCCGTTCTGGCACGGCGACGCGCCAGGCCGCCCCGCCGAGCTGGGCCGGGCGATCGGGCGGTTCCTGCGCGAGCAGGCCAAGCAGGGCTCGACGGAGCGGATGCGGGAGGCGGGGCTGGACGAGTTCGCCGCCGGCAACCTGCTGGCCTACCTCGACGAGCAACGCCAGGCCACCGGCTACGTCCCCGACGACCGCACCCTCCTCATCGAACGTTTCCACGACGAGCTCGGCGACTGGCGCGTCGTCATCCACTCCCCGTACGGCGCGCGGGTGCACGCCCCCTGGGCGCTGGCGATCAACCGCCGGCTGCGCGAGCGCTACGGCATCGACGTGCAGGCCGTGCACTCCGACGACGGCATCGTGTTGCGCATCCCCGACACGCTGGCCGAGCCGCCGACCGACGTGGCCGCGTTCGACGCCGAGGAGATCGAACAGATCGTCACCGAGGAGCTGGGCGGGTCGGCCATGTTCGCCTCTCGGTTCAGGGAGTGCGCGGGGCGGGCGCTGCTGCTGCCACGCCGCACGCCGGGCCGGCGCAGCCCGCTGTGGCAGCAGCGGCAGCGGGCCGCCCACCTGCTGGGGGTGGCCTCACAATACGCCTCGTTCCCGATCGTGCTGGAGACGATGCGCGAGTGCCTGCAGGACGTGTTCGACGTGCCGGGGCTGGTGCGGCTCATGCGGGACATCGCCGCGCGCCGGGTGCGGCTGGTCGAGGTGGAGACGTCGCAGGCCTCGCCGTTCGCGGCCTCCCTGCTGTTCCACTACATCGGCGCGTTCATGTACGAAGGCGACGCGCCCCTGGCCGAACGCCGCGCGCAGGCGCTGGCCCTGGACACCCGGCTGCTGGCCGAGCTGCTCGGCCAGGCCGACCTGCGCGAGCTGCTCGACCCCGACGTGATCGCAGACAGCGAACGCGAGCTGGCCCGGCTCGACCGGCCGCTGCGCGATCTGGAGGACCTCGCCGACCTCCTGCGCTCGCACGGACCGCTGCCGGCGCTCGACGTGAGCGTTCGCGGCGGCGACCCGGCCTGGCTGGAGCAGCTCGAACGCGCCCGGCGGGCGATCCGCGTTCGCATCGCGGGCGAGGAGCAGTGGACCGCGATCGAGGACGCGGCGCGGATGCGTGACGCGCTGGGGGTGCCGCTGCCGGTCGGGGTGCCGCACGCGTTCCTGGAGCCGGTGCCGGACCCGCTGGCCGACCTGGTGGCGCGGCACGCGCGTACGCGCGGTCCCTTCCACGCCGGCACGGCCGCCGCCAGATACGGTCTCGGCGTGGCCGTCGTGACGGACGCGTTGCGGCGGCTGGCGGGGGCCGGGCGGGTCGTGAGCGGGGAGTTCCGGCCCGGGGGCCGGGGTGAGGAGTGGTGTGACGCCGGGGTGCTGCGGATGCTGCGCCGCCGGTCGCTGGCCCGGTTGCGGAAGGAGGTCGAGCCGGTCGCACCGGAGACGCTGGCGCTGTTCCTGCCCGCCTGGCACGGCATCACCAGCATGGGCCAGGGCTCAGGAGGCTCCGGTGGTGGCGGTCTTGGTTCGGCAAGCTCCGGTGGGACGGGCCCTGGGGCGGTCGGTTCCGGTGGGGCGGGGCGGGCCATGGACGCGCTCGTTCATTCCATCGAGCTGCTTCAAGGGGCCGCCGTGCCCGCGTCGGCGCTGGAGACGCTGGTGCTGCCGTCGCGGGTGCCCGGTTACCATCCGGCGCTGCTGGACGAGCTGACCTCGTCGGGCGAGGTCATGTGGGTGGGGCAGGGGTCGTTGCCGGGAGGCGACGGGTGGGTGTCGCTCTACTTCGCCGACACCGCGCCGCTGCTGCTGCCCGAGCCGGGCGAGATCACGATGACGCCCGTGCACGAGCGGGTGCTGGAGCTGCTCGGCGGGGGCGGCGCGCTGTTCTTCCGGGGCATCTCCGACCAGCTCGGGTCGCTGGACGACGCGGCGCTGGTGGCGGCGTTGTGGGATCTGGTGTGGTCTGGGCGGGTTTCGGGTGACACGCTCGCGCCGCTGCGGGCGACGCTCGGCACCGGGCGTCCCGCGCACCGGCCCGCCACGACGCGGCGCCGGCGGGCGGTGCTGCCGAGCCGGAGCGGGCCGCCCACCGTGGCCGGGCGATGGTGGTTGCTGCCTCCGCCCGCGGCCGATCCGACCCAGCGGGCTCACGCGCAGGCCGAGGTCCTGCTCGAACGGCACGGGGTCGTGACCCGGGGGGCGGTGACCTCGGAGCGGTTGCCCGGCGGGTTCACGCCCGTCTACCAGGTGCTGCGGGCCTACGAGGAGAGTGGGCGCTGCCGCCGGGGCTACTTCGTCGAGGGCCTCGGGGGCGCGCAGTTCGCGCTGCCGGGGGCGGTCGACCGGATGCGTGCCATGGCCCCCAGCATCGCCCCGACGGGCAGCGGCGACACCTCGGGAGAGGCGTCGGGTGAGGGCTTCGGGCTGGTCCAGGAGGGTGTGCCCGGGCGACGTGGCGGGCTCGGGCAGGCCGCTGGGGCGGGATCCGGGACCTTCGGCCGGGTCGGTGACCGTGGCGGGCGGCGGGCCGTGGTGCTGGCGGCGGCGGATCCGGCCAACCCGTACGGCGCCGCGCTGCCCTGGCCGCAGCATCCCGGCGACGTCGGGCACAAGCCTGGCAGGAAGGCCGGATCGCTGGTCGTGCTCGTCGATGGTCATCTGGTGCTCTACGTCGAACGCGGTGGTAAGACGCTGCTGTCGTTCGCCGACGACGAGCGGTTGCAGCCTGCCGTGGACGCGCTGGCCCTGGCCGTACGTGACGGGGCGCTCGGAAAGCTGACCGTGGAGCGGGCCGACGGGGCGTCGATCATCGAGTCGCCACTGGCGGCGGCCCTGGAGGCGGCCGGATTCCACCCGACACCCCGCGGCCTGCGCCTGCGCGCCTGATGCCCCGGCCGCCCCACGGCCCTCGGGCCGCTCGCGGTGCTGCCGACGGTGGCGTTCACCGTGCCGGCCGGCGGGTCCCTGGCCGCCGGCGATGTGCACGGGGGGCCTGACGCTACGCGCGGGCGAGGCAGCGGGAGAAGAAACAGCCTGTATACGATTAGTCCGATATGACGGATCTTACGCTGGGCGCGACCCACCGGACCTTACGCGACGAGGTCACCAGGGAGTTGCGGCGCCGCATCCTGTCCGGCGAGCTCGTTCAGGGGACCCGGCTGGTCGAGGACCGGCTGGCCACCGCCCTCGGCGTGTCGCGTAACCCCGTACGCGAGTCCATCAGGGTGCTGGCCGCCGAGGGGTTCGTCCAGGTCGTCCCCCGGCTCGGCGCCACGGTCGCCACCCTGTCCATCGAGGAGGGCGAGGAGCTCTTCGACGTACGCATGGCGATCGAGGGCCTCGCCGCCCGGCTGGCGGCCCGCAAGCGCTCCCCCGAGTCCGCCCTGCGGCTGCGGCAGCTCCTGGACCAGGCCAGGGAGGCGGTGGACAGCGGCCGCCTGGAGGAGGTGGCCGAGTTCAACACCGCCTTCCACCTGGCCGTGGGCGAGGCGGCCGGCAACTCCTACCTCAGCCTGATGATGCAGCCGATGCTGCAGCGCGCCCAGTGGATCTTCAGCCAGACGGCCGCCGCTCGCGGCGCGCACTCCTGGACCGAGCACCTGAGCCTGTGCGAGGCCATCGTCGCAGGTGACGAGGATGAGGCCCAGGCCAGGGCGGTCGCACACGTGGCCGCGGCCAGGCGGTCCTTCCTGGCCGCGGTGGGGCGTACAGTGAAACACCCGAACGATTAGAAAACGCTCAGATAACAACACAGTGCCATGAAACACCAGTGAAATGTCAGGTCTTGTATACAGTCTCCTAAACCATTCATCGGAGGCCCCATGAGACCGTCCCCCAGGCTCGTCGCGGCGCTCGCCGCTCTCCCCCTTGCCTTGGCGGCTTGCGGCGGAGGCGGGACGAGCAGCACCCCGGCCGCCCCTCCCTCCATAGCCGACGCCTCGGCCGACAACCGGCCGGTCAAGGCGGGCGGCACGCTCAACGTCGCCCTCAACGCCGACCCCGACGCGCTCGACCCGAGCAGCGCGACCACGCTGGTGGGCCGCGAGGTGTTCGCGAGCATGTGCGAGAAGCTCTACGACATCGACTCCAAAGCCGCGCTCATCCCGCAGCTCGCCTCGGCCCTGCCCGAGGTGTCCGGCGACGGCAAGGAGGTGACGATCAAGCTGCGCGAGGGCGTGAAGTTCAACGACGGCACGCCGTTCGACGCCGAGGCGGTCAAGAAGTCGCTGGACCGGCACCGCACGTGGGAGAAGTCCGCGCGCCAGGCCGACCTGGCCGCGGTGTCCAAGGTCACCGTGGTCGACCCCGCGACGGTGAAGCTCACGCTGACGCAGGCGTTCACGCCGCTGACCGCCCAGCTCGCCGACCGCGCCGGAATGATCATGTCGCCCAAGGCGCTGGACTCCGAGGGTGACAACTTCGGCGCCAACCCGGTGTGTGTCGGGCCGTTCAAGTTCGTCAGCCGCACGTCCGGCAGCGAGATCGTGCTCGACAAGGCCCCGGACTACTACGACGCGGCCAAGGTCAAGCTGGACAAGCTGGTATACAAGATCATCGTCGACCCCAACGTACGCGCGGCGAACCTGAAGTCCGGCGACGTGCAGGTGGCCGACCAGCTCGCCACGACCACGGTCAAGGGCGTGCAGTCCGACCCCAACCTGTCCGTCGTGTCCGGCGGCGGCCTGGGCTACTACGGCCTGACGATCAACACCGGCAACGCCAACGGCTCCACCGAGGAGCCCGGCAAGGTCGACACGCCGCTGGCCAAGAGCCCCGAGCTGCGCCAGGCGTTCGAGCTGGCCCTCGACCTCGACGCGATCAACAAGGCCGTATACAACGGCCTCTACGAGCCGGACTGCTGGCCGGTGCCGATGAACAGCCCCTTCCGTGCCGCGGACCTGCAGTGCCCCAAGCGGGACGTGGCCAAGGCCAAGCAGCTCGTGCAGGCCTCCGGCGTGCCGACGCCGATCCCGGTGACGCTCACCAGCCCCAACGACGCCACCAACATCCGCCTGGCGCAGGTCATCCAGCAGATGACCAAGGAGGCGGGCTTCGACGTCAAGGTGCAGACCATGGAGTTCGTCAGCGCGCTTGAGCAGGGCAAAGCCGGCAAGTTCGACACGCTGCTGAACGGCTGGTCGGGCCGGGTCGACCAGGACGGCAACCTGACCAACATGATCACCAGCAAGGGCAGCAACAACTACAGTGGCATGTCCGACCCCGGCATCGACGACCCGATCAAGCAGGCCGCCGCCGAGAGCGACCAGGCCAAGCGGACCGAGCTCTACGCCAGTGCGATGAAGAAGGCCGCCGAGGTGAAGGGCGTCATCTACCTGTACCACAACAAGTACTACCTGGGCATGCAGAAGAACGTGGCCGGCGTCCAGTACTTCGAGGATGGCCTGCCGCGCTTCGTCACCGCCGGATTCGCGGCATAATGCTCTGGTTCATCCTTCGACGCTGCGGCTCCGCAGTGATCGTGTTGTTCCTGGGCAGCATCCTGATCTTTCTCGGGATCAGGGCGCTGCCCGGCGACCCGGCCGTGGTCATGGCGGGTCAGGAGGCCTCGCCCGCCGTGGTCGAGGCCATCAGGCACGAGTTCGGCCTGGACAAGCCGCTGCCCGCCCAGTATCTCGACTACGTCACCCAGACCCTCACCGGCAACTTCGGCCGTTCGACGCAGGACCAGCTCCCGGTGATCGACATCATCGCCCAGCGCCTGCCCGTGACGCTGGAGCTGTCGGCCCTGGCCATGCTGATCGCGATCGTCATCGGCGTGGGCGCGGGCATCGTGGCGGCCATCCGGCGCGGCAGGTTCGCCGACTACGTGGCCACCGGCTTCGGCCTGGCCGGGCTGTCGGTGCCGCACTTCTGGCTGGGCCTGCTGGGCATCCTGCTGTTCGCGGTCACCTGGCGGGTCCTGCCCGCCTCCGGGTACGTCCCCTTCACCGAGGACCCCGGCCAGAACCTGCAGCGCATGATCCTGCCCGCCCTCGTGCTCGGCGCCGGCTTCGCGGCCATCCTGATGCGGCAGACCCGCTCGGCCATGCTGGGTGCGCTGTCGGCCGACTATGTCAGGACCGCCAGGTCCAAGGGCCTGTCCGAGGTCAAGGTCGTGGGCGCGCACGCGCTGCGCAACAGCCTGACGACCGTGATCACGGTGCTCGGCCTGCAGCTCGGCGCACTGATCAGCGGCGCCGTGGTGACGGAGCAGATCTTCGTCATCCCGGGGTTCGGCAAGCTGACCGTGGACGCCGTGCTGACCAGGAACTATCCCGTCATCCAGGCCGTGGTGCTGGTCACGGTCGTCGGCTACGTGGTGGTCAACCTGCTGGTCGACATCGCGTACGCGCTGCTCAACCCCCGGATCCGGCTCTCGGGAGCCCGCCATGACTGAGACCCTCGCCGTTCCCGTGCCCATGTCCGCCCGGCGCGGCCGGATGTGGCGGCGCTTCCGGCGGCGGCCGATGCCGATGGCCGGGCTGGTGCTGGTGGTCGCGTTCCTGCTGCTGGCGCTGATCGGCCCGCTGGTGACCGGCGACCCCGCCCAGCAGGACTACCTGGCCACGCTCGCGCCCCCGTCGGGCGCCCACCCGATGGGCACCGACGATCTGGGCCGGGACGCGTTCGCCAGGATCGCGCACGGCGCCCAGGTCTCCCTCCAGGCCGGCGTGCTCTCCATGCTGCTGGCGATGGTCGTGGGCATCCCGATCGGCCTGGTCGCCGGGTTCTACCGGCGCTGGCTGGACCCGATCGTGATGCGCCTGGTGGACGTGACGCTGGCGTTCCCGTTCCTGGTGTTCGCGGTGGGCCTGGCGGCCATCATCGGCCCCTCGCTCAAGGGCGTGGTGATCGCGCTGGGCTTCTCCCAGCTCCCCGCCATCATCCGGATCACCCGCGGCGAGGTGCTGGCGATCAGGGAGATGGACTACGTGGCCGCGGCCGTCGCCGACGGCGCGGGCGACGGCCACATCATCTTCCGGTACGTGCTCCCGAACTGCGCCAGCCCTCTCATCGTGCAGGCCACGGTGGCGATCCCGACGGCCATCATCGGCGAGTCCACGCTGTCGTTCCTGGGCCTGGGCGTGCAGCCGCCGACACCGTCGTGGGGCGTGATGCTGACGACCGCGCAGCAGTACCTCGGCGACGCGCCCTGGCTGGCCATCTGGCCCGGACTGATGATCGCCCTGGCCACGCTCGGCTTCAACCTGCTCGGCGACGGGCTGCGCGACGTTCTCGACCCGAGGAGCGGCCGATGAGCCTGCTGGAGATCAGCGACCTGACCGTCGACTTCGACACCGAGGACGGTCTGGTGCAGGCGGTCAGGGACATCTCGCTCACCCTGGACGAGGGCGAGATCCTGGCGCTGTGCGGCGAGTCGGGCTGCGGCAAGTCGGTCACCGCGATGTCGGTGCCCCGGCTGCTGCCGCCCGGCACGACCCGCCTGTCGGGGTCGGTGAAGCTGGACGGCCGGGAGCTGACCACGCTGCCCGAGCCGGCGATGCGGCAGGTACGCGGCAAGGACGTGTCCGTCGTCTTCCAGGAGCCGATGACCTCGCTCAACCCGTCGTTCACCGTCGGCTACCAGATCGCCGAGGTGCTGCGCCGGCACGAGCGCCTGTCGCGCCAGGCGGCCGGCAGGCGCGCCGTCGAACTGCTGGAGCTGGTCGGCATCCCGGCGCCACAGCGCCGCATGAAGGAATATCCGCACCAGCTCTCCGGCGGCATGCGGCAGCGCGTGATGATCGCCATCGCCGTGGCCTGCTCGCCCCGGGTGCTGATCGCCGACGAGCCCACCACGGCGCTCGACGTGACGATCCAGGCGGGCGTGCTGGACGTGTTCCGCGACCTGCGTGACCGGCTCGGCACGGCGATCATCCTGATCACGCACGACCTGGGCGTGGTGGCCGACATCGCCGACCGGGCCGTGGTCATGTACGCGGGCCGCGCCGTCGAGCAGGCCCCGGTGACCGAGTTGTTCGCGCGCCCGCGGCACCCGTACACACTGGGTCTGATGAACGCCCTGCCCTCCGCCGCCGTGAACGGCCGGCTGGCCGAGATCCCCGGCATGGTGCCCTCGCCGCTGTCGGACCCGGACGAGTGCGCCTTCCAGGCCCGCTGCCCGCGCGCCCAGGCGGACTGCCGCCTGTCCAGGCCCCCGCTCGAACGGCACGCGCCGGAGCACCTCGCCGCCTGCTTCCACCCCGGAGGGAAGTCGTGATCCTGCGCATCGACAACCTGGTCAAGCACTACGGCCCGGTACGCGCCGTGGACGGCCTGTCGCTGGAGATCGGCCAGGGCGAGGTGCTCGGCCTGGTGGGCGAGTCCGGCAGCGGCAAGTCCACGGTCGGCAAGTGCGTGCTGCGGCTGACCGAGCCCACGTCCGGCGGCATCGAGCTGGACGGGCGCGACATCACCCACCTGTCGCGCCGGGCCATGCGCCCGCTGCGCCGCGACGTCCACATGGTGTTCCAGGACCCCTACTCCTCGCTCAACCCGCGCTTCACGATCGGGCAGATCGTCGGCGAGCCGCTGCTGCGGCACAAGGTGGCCGACCGGCGCACGGTCTCCGAGCGCGTGTCGGCGATGCTGGAGAAGGTCGGGCTGCGCCAGGAGATGCGCTCGCGCTTCCCGCACGAGCTGTCCGGCGGGCAGCGGCAGCGGGTGGGGCTGGCCAGGGCCCTGATCCTGGAGCCCCGGCTGGTCGTGGCCGACGAGCCCGTCTCGGCGCTCGACGTGTCGGTGCAGGCCTCGGTGCTCAACCTGATCACCGACCTGCAGCGGGACATGGGGTTCTCGTGCCTGTTCATCACGCATGACCTGTCGGTCGTGGAGTTCCTGGCCGACCGGGTCGCCGTCATGTACCTGGGCAAGATCGTCGAGTCGGGGCCGACGGCCGAGATCTTCGCCGAGCCGCGGCATCCGTACACGCAGGCCCTGCTGTCGGCGGCGCCGGTGGCCGATCCCGTTCAGCAGCGGGAGCGGCGCAGGATCGTGCTCGGCGGTGACGTGCCAAGCCCGATCGACCCGCCCGCCGGGTGCCGCTTCCACACGCGGTGCCCGCTGGCGTACGACGCCTGCCGGACCGAAGAGCCGCCCCTGCACGACCCACGTGGCGGCGGCCATCCGGCCGCGTGCCACCTGGTAACGGCGGACCGCGTCCCCGACGCGGCCGCGAACCGGTAAAGGAGAGATTTTGTTCACCACCAGGCCCGAGCTGTCGGGCGACTTCGGCATGGTCGCCAGCACACACTGGCTGGCCTCGGCCACCGGCATGAGCGTGCTGGAACGCGGCGGCAACGCCTTCGACGCGGCGGTGGCGGCCGGATTCGTGCTGCAGGTCGCCGAGCCGCATCTGAACGGCCCCGGCGGCGAGGTGCCGATCCTGCTCTGGAGCGAGGCCGAGCAGAAGGTTTCCGTCGTGTGCGGTCAGGGCGTGGCCCCGGCCGCGGCCACCATCGAACGGTTCACCGACGAGCTGGGCCTCGACATCGTGCCCGGCACCGGCCTGCTGGCGGCGACCGTGCCGGGCGCGTTCGGCGGCTGGATGCTCATGCTGGAGCGCTGGGGCACGTGGAAGCTGGCCGACGTGCTGGCGCCCGTGATCCACTACGCCGAGCACGGCGTGCCGGCGCTGGAGCGGGTCTCGGCCACGATCGAGTCCGTCGAAGGGCTGTTCAAGGAGGACTGGCCCACGTCGGCGGCGACCTGGCTGCCGGGCGGCCGCGTGCCCGAGCCCGGCTCGAAGCTCGCCAATCCGGTGCTGGCCGCCACCTACCGCCGGCTGGTCGCCGAGGCCGAGGCCGCGTCGAGCACCCGCGAGGGGCAACTCGCCGCCGCCAGGAAGGCCTGGTACGAGGGCTTCGTCGCCGAGGCCATCGCCGAGTTCAGCGCGAAGACGGCCTGGCGCGACAGCTCCGGCGAGGTGCACGGCGGCCTGCTCACCGGCGACGATCTGGCCGGCTGGTCGGCCACGGTCGAGGAGCCGGTGACCTTCGACTACCACGGGCACACCGTGGCCAAGACCGGGCCCTGGGGCCAGGGGCCCACGTTCCTGCAGCAGCTCGCGCTGCTGGCGGGCTACGACCTGGAGGCGATGGGCCACCTCAGCGCCGACTACATCCACACCGTGACCGAGGCCGCCAAGCTCGCCTTCGCCGACCGCGAAGCCTGGTACGGCGACACCGACGTCCCCATGTCCGACCTGCTCGACCCGGCCTACAACGCCGAGCGGCGGCGGCTGATCGGCGCGGAGGCCAGCTTCGAGCTGCGCCCCGGCGCCCCCGGCGGCCGCACGCCCCGGCTGCCCGACTTCCCCGAGCCCGGCACGGCCAGCGACGCCCCGGGCATCTCGGGCGGGCGCCGTGCCCCGCAGGGCGTCGGCGAGCCCACAGTGGGCAGGAACACGGGGGGCACGAACGCGGGGGGCAGGAACACCGGCGAGCAGGTGGTCTCCCCCGACGGGCGGGTGAAGGGCGACACCTGCCACCTCGACGTGGTGGACCGGCACGGCAACATGGTCTCCGCCACCCCCAGCGGCGGCTGGCTGCAGAGCTCGCCCACCGTCCCCGAGCTGGGCTTCTGCCTGGGCACCCGGGGGCAGATGTTCTGGCTGCAGGAGGGCGTGGCCGGCGCCCTGCGTCCGGGCACCCGCCCGCGTACCACGCTGTCGCCGTCGTTCGCGCTCAGGGACGGCAAGCCGTGGCTGGCGTTCGGCACCCCGGGCGGCGACCAGCAGGACCAGTGGAGCCCCAACTTCTTCCTGGCCGTCGTGCACGGCAAGCTGAACCTCCAGGAAGCCATCGACGCTCCCATGTTCCACACCGAGCACTTCCCCAGTTCGTTCTTCCCGCGCGGCTCCCGTCCCGGTGTCCTGCACGTCGAGGACCGGGTGGACCCGGGCGTGCTGGCCGAGCTGCGCCGGCGCGGCCACGAGGTCGAGGTCCAGGGCTCCTGGACGCTCGGCAGGCTCAGCGCGGTGGCCCGTGACGGCGCCTTCCTCAAGGCCGCCGCCAACCCGCGCGGCGCACAGGGGTACGCGGTCGGACGATGACCCTCGCCGACCTCTTCTTCCTGGTAGGGGCCGGTCTGCTGGCCGGGGTGGTCAACGCCCTGGCCGGCGGCGGCACGCTCATTTCCTTCCCCGCCCTGGTGGCGCTCGGATATCCCAGCCTGACCGCGTCCGTGACGAACGCGGTCGCGCTGTGGCCCGGCTACCTGGGTGGCGTGCTCGGCTACCGGGCCGAGCTGCGCGGCCAGCGGCGCCGCGCGACGGTGTTGTCCCTCACGGCCGTGCTCGGGGCCGCCGTGGGGAGCGCGGTACTGCTGGTCACACCCAGCAGGTTGTTCGAGTCGCTGGTGCCGTGGCTGGTGGCCTTCGCCAGCCTGGCGTTGCTGGCCCAGCCGTGGCTGCGCCGCCGATTCGGCGGTGAGGCCGACAAGCCGACCAGCAAGCTGGTCTACGCCGGGGTGTTCCTCGGCGGGTGCTACGGCGCCTACTTCAACGGCGGCATGGGCGTGCTGCTGCTGACCGTGCTCGGCATGTTCCTGCACGACAACCTGCACCGCGTCAACGCCGTACGGGCCATGCTGTCGCTGGTCATCAGCTCGGTGTCGGTCGTCGCCTTCTCCCTGTTCGGTCCCGTGCAGTGGCAGGCGGTGGCGGTCGTCGCGCCGGCCAGCCTGGCGGGTGGCTTCCTCGGCACCCGCCTGGCCCGGCTGATGCCCCCGGCGGTGCTGCGTGGCGTCGTCGTCACGTTCGGCCTGGGGGTGGCCGCCGCGCTGGCACTGCACTAGCCCTGACCAGGATCGCACCAGGGCCGCGCGATCCACCCGGCCGCGCGTCCGGGGACGGGGCGGGATCCTGGCCGTCGGGGTCAGGATCCCGCCCCGTCCATACGGATCAGGGCAGGGGAGGCGTCACTACCACCGGCCGAGGAGGTATGACACGATTTCGCCCTCTGTACCGTGATGCAGCTGATAGCCTCACCCGCGGGCGCGGCAGCATTGATCGTTCGTCTGGACACGCCCGCCCAAGCTGTTTCGGCCAAGCCTTGTGCGGCCCCGCGCCGTGGCTCGGACGGCACCCTGCGGTGCCGTCGGTGGTGGGTCAGGCCAGGGCCTGTTCGTCGGTGTGGATCTTCTGAAGGGACGTGGCTATATGCAGCGACTGGCTGTGGCATCCGCCTCTGGCGAGGCCGCCGCGCCCCAGGTTCCCCACGGCCCGAGGCGTTGATGGCGCGACCGGCCTCCGGTCGCCGCGGGATGATGCCGCTGGCGAGACTGATCGGGCGCCTCGGCGGCCTCACGGCCGTTCTCGTCGGTCTCACGCTGTGCGCCATCGTTCAGCAGGAAGTCACCGGCCGGCCGATGGCCCAGTCGGCGACGCAGCGGAGTGCGGCGGCCGTCCAGTCCCATCCGGCCGCGCGGGTCTCCGGGCCGCCCGGCACCACACCGCTCATAGATCAGGTCCAGGCCACCGTCACCGATCAGTGGGCCGAGCTGGTGCACAGTGCCTTCGGGGTCGAGAAGGTGCCCCAGCCGGACGTGCATCTGATCTGGGTCGACCAGGCCGGTGGCTGGGCGTTCGGGACGTGTGCTGTGCCGCCGCCTCCCGACGTGGACGCCATGCCGCAGGTGTCGCTGTTCGTCGCCCGGCGGACCGACGAGACGTGGCGGATCGGGCTCGCGGGTACCGAGGACTTCGGCCGGCTCCTGCGGGACGCACCCGAGGCCGTGATCCCGGCGGAGCAGCGACCGCTGCTGGAGCAGTACGGCACGGCAAAGAGCGGGAACCCCCCCAAGGGACTGGTGCTCCCCTGGCACGCGGGCCAGTCGTGGACGGTGCAGTCCCTGGCCAACACATCCGGGTTGCGTTTCGCGGGAGGCGACGGCCGGGTCCTCGCGTCGGGCCCGGGCCGGGTCTACCGGCTCTGCGCGCACTCACCGGGCCGGGGCATGCTCCTGCTGATCCACCCCAACGGGACGGCCACCGAGTACTACCAGGTGACCGACCTCACCCGGGTGAAAGACGGCGCGTCCGTCAGGCGGGGCGAATACCTGGGGCAGGTCAGCACCGACCGCCCCTGCGGCGGCCCATCGGCCCAGGGCCCGGCGGCAGCAAGCTTCACCCTACTCAGCGGGGATGGCGCCGTCTCGCTCGACGGCGTCGAGATCGGCGGCTGGACCCTGCATACCGACGGGGGCAGCTTCTACGCCGACCGGTCGGGGATGCGCGTCGAGTCCGGCAATCCGCTGCTCAACTTCGGGACGGACCCCGGCCGTTCCTCGGCCCCGCGCCCTCCGGCCGCGCCCGCACCGCGATCCTCCTGACCAAGCCGCCCAGGAAGACTCACATGAAGCATCGAGAGCTGAGCAGGCAGGTCGCCCGCGCCGGCCCCCGCCGGTGGAAGGTCCTGCGGGCCGTACTGCTCTGCGTCATCCTGGCCGCGGTCCTGGCCGGCGGTGCCACCGACCGGGGCTCCGCCGTAGTGATCCTCTCGAGGGACTTCCTGGAGTTCTACTCCGGTGTCTTCGCGCTGGTGGGGCTCTCGGCGGTGGTCGTGGCCGGGCTGGCGGCCTCCGGCCGGTTCACCCCCGTACGACTGCGCATCCTGGCCCAGTCGGGGCACCGGGCCCTCGCTGTGATGTCGATGAGCTTCCTGGTCGTGCACGTGCTGCTGAAGGTGTTAGAGCAGCACGCGACGATGCTCGACGTCATCGTGCCCTTCATGGGCGGCCAGGAACGCGCTCGCTGGATCGGCCTCGGCACGATCGCCGCCGAAATGATGGTCCTGGTCCACGTCGGCGGGGTGGCCCGCAGCAGGTTCATCGGCAGGGGGCGTCCCTGGGCCTGGAGGGTGCTGCACCTCATCGCCTACCTCTGCTGGCCGGTCGCGATCGTGCACGGCCTCAACGCCGGCCGCGCGCCCAAGGACTGGGTGACGCTCAGCTACGTCGCCTGCCTCGCGCTGGTCGCCGTCGCGGCGCTCATCAGGTTCGTGTTGTGGCTGCGCGGGCGCGGCAAGGTCCGCCGGCAGGCAGGTCGGGTCACAGCCCGCACCACCCGGCACGTGTCGGGCATCGGAGCCCACGGCATCCCTGACGAGGAGTTCTGGGCAGAGCTGAAGCACGAGGCGCAGTTATGGACGGGGAGCCACAGGTGAGCGATGTCCTCGAGGTAGTCACCATGGGGCCGGGCCGGCTCTTCCACGGCATGGCCGACCTGCCGCGCCTCGACCTGGCCGCCCACAGCCGATATCACCCGCCGTTACCCCGGCTCTCGCTGCGCGAGCTGGTCGCGCTGGCGGAGGAAGTCGACCTTCGCGGCCGGGGAGGCGCGGCCTTTCCCTTCGCCCGCAAGCTCAAAGCGGTCACCGAGTCGGCTGTCCGCGGGGACACCCAGCCGGTGGTTCTGGTCAACGCGACCGAGGGCGAGCCGGCCAGCGCCAAGGACAAGGCGCTCCTCATGCGGGTGCCGCACCTGGTGCTCGGCGGGGCTGTGCTCACCGCCCGCGCGCTGGACGCCCGGGAGATCGTCATCGGCGTGACCGACGGCGGGGAGGCCGAGCGCTCGCTGCTGAGCGCGGTCGAGGAAGCGGGCAGCGTCGCCGCCGTGAGAGTCGTCCACCTGCCGGAGCGGTTCATCACCGGAGAGGGCGGGGCCCTGGTCCGCGGGGTCAACGGGGAGACGCCGATCCCGCCCGGTCGGAAGGTCAGGGCTGCGCAGAGCGGGGTCGACGGCCTGCCGACCCTGCTGTCCAACGCGGAGACGTTCGCCCAGCTTGCCATGCTGGCCGAGCTCGGAGCCTCGAGTTACCGAGCCGTCGGGACCTCTGCCGAACCCGGCACGGTCCTGCTCACCGTGACGGGGCCCGGCCGCCGGCGCACGGTCGTGGAGACCCCGGCCGGCACCCCGCTTTCGGCGGTGCTCCAGCGCTGCGGGGTGGGCGCGGGCCAGGGCGTGATGGTCGGGGGGTACCACGGGGCGTGGCTCGCCCCTGAACGGGTCGCCGCGGTCGCCGTTTCCCGGCAGTCCATGTCCGACGCGGGCGCCGCGCTCGGCGCCGGGATCATCGTTCCTTTGGAGGAGGGGACGTGCCCGCTGGGAGAGGTGGCTCGGGTAGCCGACTACCTGGCGAGCGAGTCCGCGGGGCAGTGCGGGCCCTGTCACATGGGGCTGCCCGCCATCGCCCGATCCTTCTCCTCCCTGGCCGCGGGCCACGCCGGCGCCGAGGCGCTGGCCGCGATCAGGCAGGGCAGCGGGATCGTCCGTGGCAGGGGAGCCTGCCATCATCCCGATGGAACCACCAGGTTCCTGCTCTCGGCACTCGACGTCTTCAGCGACGACGTCGCCGTCCACGCCGCGAAGGGTGGCTGCGGCCGGCCTGTACGGGGGCTCCTGCCGGTGCCGGACGAGGAGTCCCAGGGCTCCGGGGTGCGACTGACCGTGGACTGGTCCCGGTGCGCCGGCCACGGCCTGTGCGGCCATCTCGTACCCGAGGTCGTACAACTCGACATGTTCGGATATCCGGTGGTCAGCGAGAGAGAATTGCCCGCGCGGCTCCTGGGAGACGCGCTGCGAGCCGCCGACATGTGCCCGGCACTCGCCATCGGGCTCAGCAGGTCGCCCGCTGCCGCGGCGCCGGTCGGCTCCGCACGGCGGGCTCATCGCTCCTGAGCATCGCCGTCGAGTCTCTCTTCACACTCAGACGTGACCGGTCCGGGCAACAGCGCCCCTCAGGGGGTACCGTCGTCGGCCCCCCTGGCGGACCGGTCAGGTCAGTTGTTACCAGCCCCGCGAGCGCGGTCGGCGACTCGCGGTCGAGCAGATCGGCAGTGCAGGGGCAGTCAGGCCACGGTCGCCTCGATGAGGTCGTCGACCACTTCGGCCAGGTCGTTGCCCCGGGCGTGGACCCGGCGCTGGCGCATGGCCCCTGAGCCCCTGTCCAGCAGCCGGTCCAGACCCTCCTCGATGAAGGTCAGGTCGCCCGCCTCCGCGAGCGCGGGGCGTACGTGCTCCAGGAGGCGGCGCGCCATCATCGGGGCGGGCACGAGCGTGCCGTGCCGCACGTCCATGCTGTCGCCCAGCAGCCCATCGCGGGCGGCGCGCCAGTAGGCGGCGCGCAGCACCTCCGTCGGAACCGGCAGGCCCCGGTCACCGCGCCTGACGGCGGCCAGGGCCGTCACGACGAGCGCGCGGATGAGCCCGATCAGGGTGAGGCTGTCGCTCACGTCGAGCGGCACGTCTGCCACCCTGACCTCCACCGTGGGCAGCCGGGACGACGGGCGGGCGTCCCAGTAGACGGTCTTGGCGTCCATCAGGGCGCCGGACTCGGCCAGCGCGCGCAGCGCCATCTCGTAGTCGCCGAACGACGGGAAGTAGGGTGGCGCGCCGGAGACCGGCCAGCGGCCCCAGCTGATCACCCGCCAGGACGCGTATCCGGTGTCGCGCCCCACGAAGAACGGCGAGTTGGCGGCCAGCGCGATCAGCGTGGGCAGCCAGGGCCGCAGGTGGTTGCCGACGTAGACGGCGTGCTCCTCGTCGGGCACGTCCACGTGCACGTGCAGGGCGCAGATGCTGATCTCGTCCTGTAACGCGCGGTAGAGCACCCGGCCCTGTAAGTAGCGGATGTCGTCGGTGAGCGGCGGTGACGTGACGTTGCCCAGTACGGGGATGCCGCTGGCGACGACGGCCAGCCCGCACGACCGGGCCGCGGCCGCGACCTCCTTCCTGGCCAGGCGCAGTTGCGAGCCCAGCTCACTGAGATCGGCGGAGGGCGGCGTGCGGGCCTCCACCTGGAATCTGGTGATTTCTTGCACCACGTCCAGCACATCCGTCGCCGCGGCCAGAACCTCGGCGGCGCGGGGGACGACATGGCGGGTGCGGGGATCGACTACGAGGTATTCCTCTTCGATCCCGATCAACGGAATCATGCGCACACCTCGCTGGGGGAGTCCACGAGCCTCCGTAGGAGGTTTGTGCCCGTACCACGCCCGCCGGAAAACCCTCCAGACAGTGGGTTGTCAACCGGTGAACTCCACCGGCCCGTAGTGGGCGTGCGGGGAGCGGGTGGACATGGCCCAGTAGCGGTCGCCGTAGGACCAGTGCCACCACTCGGTCGGGTAGTTGACCAGGCCGGCGGGCTCCAGGACGGCGGCGAGCAGGTCGCGGTGCTCGCGGGCCGCGGCCGGGATGCCGGGGGCGGCCGTGTAGCAGGCGCCGCCGCTCTCCTCCGGGTTGTCGTTGACCTGGGTGCCCATGTCGTATTCGGTGCCGTCGGGGGCGCACAGGGTCAGGTCCACGGCCGCGCCGGCGGTGTGCGGGGCGACCTCGACCGGGGACACGTACTGACTTGCCGCGATATATGACTCGTCGGGCGACATTTCGGGGAAAGTGGTGCGGAGTTCCGCCCGATACTCGTCGAAGATGCGGCGTTGCACGGCGATCGGGCGGTAGCCCTCGACGATCAGCAGGTGGTAGCCCGCGGGCAGCCGGCGCTCCGCGGCCAGTAACCGGTCGAGCAGTCCCGAGCGCAGGTGCGCGTACGCGCCCGCGTCGTCGGCCAGGCGCTTGTCCACACGCAAACTCCCGCGTACGTCGGCCAGTGGCTCGCCGGATTCGATCACGGGGATGGAGGTCACACGGGAGTCGGAGATGAGCACGACATCGTCGGGGGTCTGCCACATGGGCAGTGATTCTCACACAGTGTCGGAGAAGACCTCCTCCCGGGCCTGTTCCAGGGCCGCCACCAGGGCGCCGCGCAGAACCGGGTTGCCCGCGACCCTGGTGGTGACCACGGCGGGCCGGCTCGGGCACACGCGGGCCACCGCCTCCTCCACCTTGGCGGCCAGCCGGTCCCCACCGGCCCGGCCGACCTCGCCGCTCAGCACGATGAGCCCCGGGTCGAGCACGACGGTCACCGCCGCCGCGCCCACGGCCAGCCGGGCCGCGACCGCGTCCAGATAGTCCTCGTGGCCGCCGCGCACCAGGTCGGGCACCGTCTTGCCGGACACGCCGTGCTCCTCGGCCAGGCCGCGCAGCGCGTCGTGGCCGACCAGACGCTGGAACGAGCCCGACTGCGGCTCCGAGACGTCGGTGGGCAGCGGCTCGCCCGGGACCGGCAGCCAGCCGATCTCGCCCGCTCCCCCGGTGATGCCCCGGTGCAGCCGGCCGCCCAGCATGACGCCCATGCCCTGGCCGACGCCCGCCCAGATGACCACGAAGTCCTCGTGGCCGACGGCGGCGCCGTGCCGGTGCTCGGCGAGCGCGACCAGGTTGACGTCGTTCTCGATGGTCACGCGGGTGTCGAGGGTGTCGCGCAGGCCCGCCAGCACACCGACGTGCCAGGCCGGCAGGTCGTAGGACCAGCGCACGTCGCCGCCGGCCGGATCGACCACGCCCCGGGTGCCGATCACGAACGCGCGCAGCCGCGACAGGCTGACGTCGGCCGCCTCGCAGGCCCGGCGCAGCGCCGCGGGCACCGCCTTGACCAGATCGGCGGCGTCCGAGGGGTTGAGGGTGATCTCGACGACGACTCGCCCTGTGATGTCCGCCACACCGACCCGGAGGCTGTCGGGCAGGACTTCAAGCCCGGCGACGTACGCGCTGGAGGGGACCACGGCGTAGAGGGCGGCGTGCGGCCCCCTGCCTCCCGCGCGCTCCCCCGCGACCTCCACGAGCCCCCGCTCCTCCAGCCGGGACAGAAGCTGGCCTGCGGTTACCTTGGACAGGCCGGTTCGCTCGCCGAGCTCGGCGCGGGTGAGCGGGCCGTCGCCGAGAAGCAGTTCGAGTGCCGCACGATCGTTCAGCCGACGCAGCAACCGGGGTGTTCCCGGGTCTCGGCTCATGCACGCGCCCCTCTCGTCACGATCGGCTAACAAGCGTTTTTTTTAAGAAAGTTTCTTGTTAGTTTAGCAGCATCGTTCGGCATTGACGATCAGCCTGGTGCGGACCGTAAGCCAGCACCCGGGAAGGGAGAACCCTGTGAGGATCGCGAAGATCACAGCCGCCACGGTAGCCACGGCCGCGCTGGCCCTGGGCCTGGCCGCCTGTGGGTCCGGTGGAGAGACCACGTCCTCACCGAGCGCGGCGGCGCCGGCCTCCGGCCCCAAGTACGCCGGCAAGACCCTCACCTTCTGGCGCCTCGGTGACAGCAACCCGGCGGCGCAGAAGTACACCGACGAATTGGTCGCCGAGTTCGAGAAGCAGACCGGTGCCAAGGTGAACGTCGAATGGGTGCCGTGGCCGCAGGTCAACGACAAGTTCACGGCGGCCGCCGCCGGCGGCGTCGGACCGGATGTCACCGAGATCGGCAACGACCAGGTGCCGCTCTGGCAGAGCCAGGAGGCCCTGGAGCCGATCAGCGACATCGTGGCCTCCGGAGACCAGGCCCAGATCCCCAAGAACCTGCTGGGTCTGGAGACCATCGACGGCGAGACGTACGCCGTGCCGTGGGGCGGAGGCAGCCGCGCGGTGCTCTACCGCGCCGACTGGTTCAAGGAGCTCAAGATAGAGGTGCCCAAGACCTGGGACGACCTCGTGGCCGCCGCCAAGAAGATCCAGGCCGAGAAGGGCTCCGACGTCGACGGCTTCGCCTTCAACGGCGGGTCCGACGCCAACCACCTGCTCGGCGCGCTCGCCTGGACCGCCGGCGGCGACTACGCCGTCAAGGAGGGCGACAAGTGGGTCGGCAAGCTGACCGACCCCGCCTTCAAGGAAGGCTTCGCGCAGTACACCGCCCTGGTCACCGACGGCCTGTCCAGCAAGTCGCGGCTCAACCAGAACACCACCGAGATCCGCACCCGCTTCTCCAACGACAAGGTCGGCATGTACCTCACCGCGTCGTGGGACGTGGCGACCATCGAGGAGGAGAGCAAGGGCAAGATCAAGGGCGACAAGATGGCCTTCTTCCCGCTCCCGTCCAAGTCCGGTGGCGAGGCCCAGTCCTTCCTCGGCGGCAACGACATCGCCGTCTGGGGCACCGCGAAGGAGATGGAGGCCGCCAAGGAATTCGTGAAGCTGGCCTCGGGCAAGCAGTGGAGCGTCAAGTACGCCACCGACGGCGGCTTCCTCCCGGTCTACCCCGACGCCCTCGCGGCGCTGTCCAGCGACCCCGTGCAGGCGCCGTTCGCCGCCGCCTTCGCAAAGGCCAAGGCCTTCCCCGCCGACCCGCAGTGGACCGAGGCCAACGAGACCAAGGCGGTGCTGCAGAACGCGGCCCGCAAGGTCATCGAGGGCAAGTCCAGCGCTGACGAGGCGCTCGCGGCCGCCAACACCGAACTCCAAGACATTCTCAACGCCTCCTGAGTCCTATGACGAACACGTCAACGCTCTCCCGGGGTGGCGGCCGCTCCGCCACCCCGGGCCGGCGCCGCGCACGCCCGCCGCGCAAGGCGAGCGGGCTCCCCACCTGGTCGATCCCCTACGTCCTGCTGATCCCCGGCCTGCTGGTCATCGCGGCCCTGCTGCTGTATCCGCTGGTCCAGATGGTGATCATCGCCTTCCAGCGGGTGGGCCTCGTCCAGATCTCCGGCCGGCGGCCCGCCACCTGGGTCGGCCTCGACAACTTCACCAACATCCTCGAGAACGACATCTTCTGGTCCTCGCTCCGCAACACGGTGCTCTTCGCCGTGATCGCGGTGCCGCTCACGCTCATCCTCGGCACCGCCGTCGGTGTCCTGCTGCACAAGCTCGGCAGGAAGATGTCGCTGTTCGTCATCGTCGGCATCATGTTCGCCTGGGCAGTGCCGCCGGTGGCGCAGGGCGTGATCTGGCGCTGGCTCTTCGACGCCGAGGCTGGCGCCATCAACTGGGTGCTCAACCTGCTGCCCGACTGGCTCTCCAGCGCCCTGTTCGGCCGGGCCGACTGGACCGGCGAGCCCTGGCTCAACGACGCCTGGTCCATCTACCTGGTGCTGATCATCTGCGTGGTCTGGGCGGGCTTCCCGTTCGTGGCGGTCTCGGTGCTCGCCGGGCTCAAGGGCGTCCCCGCCGAGCTGTACGAGGCCGCCAGGGTGGACGGCTCCAGCCCGTGGCGCACGTTCACGAAGATCACATTCCCGCTGCTCAAGCCGGTGTTCGCGGTGCTGACCGTACTGTCGATCATCTGGGACTTCAAGGTCTTCTCCCAGCTCTACGTGCTGGCCGGCACGAACAACCGGGAGGCCTACAACCTGTCGATGTACGCGGTGACCGAGGCCTTCAAGGCCCCGCCGAAGATGGGCCCGGGTGCCGCCATCGCGGTGGTGCTGACCGTGATCCTGCTCATCGTCACCGCCGCCTACATCCGGCAGATGTTCAAGCAGGAGGAGGTGTGATGAACCCGCTGACCCGCAAACGCCTGGGCAAGATCTCCCTCAACACGGCCGGCCTGCTGGTCTTCCTGGTGGCCACCTTCCCCGTCTACTGGATGGTCTCCACCGCCTTCAAGACCAACGACCAGATCTTCACCACGGACTTCATCCCGTTCCCCACGAGCTTCACCTTCGAGCACGTCCAGCGGGTGCTCACCGACGGCGTGGCCGGTCACTCGATCTGGCTCTACATGCGCAACAGCGCCATCGTCGCGGTCGGCACGGTGCTCATCGGCGCCGTCTTCGCGCTGCTGTCCGCCACGGCCGTGTCCCGCTTCCGGTTCAAGGGCCGCACGCCCTTCCTGGCGCTGCTGCTCGTCGTGCAGATGATCCCCTCCGAGGCGCTGGTCATCCCGCTGTTCCTGAGCGTCAAGCGACTGGGCCTGTACGACCAGCTCCTCGGCCTGATCGTCACGCAGGTCGCGCTGACGTTGCCGTTCGGCATCTGGATGCTGCGAACGTTCGTCGCCGCGGTGCCCAAGTCGCTGGAGGAGGCCGCCTGGATCGATGGGGCGAGCCGGTTCACCACCTTCTGGAAGGTGCTCTTCCCGCTGGTGGCCCCTGGGCTGGTCGCGACCAGCATCTTCTCGTTCATCACGGCGTGGAACGAGCTGATCATGTCGCTGTACCTGATCAGTGACCCGACCAAATACACCATGCCGGTCGCGCTGCAGTACTTCTTCGGGCAGAAGGGCACCGACTGGGGCGCCATCATGGCCAGCTCCACGATGATGACCATCCCGGTCGTCATCTTCTTCCTGATCGTCCAACGCCGCATGGTCTCCGGCCTGGTCGCCGGGGCCGTGAAGGGCTGACATCCACAGGGTCGCGCACCGGCACGCGAGTGCCGTGCCCGACCATGCACAGAATTGGTGAGGAGCCATGAGTCAGAGTGATCGGGGGCTGCGCCGTCTTGCGGCCGGCACGCTGCTCGTCGCCTTCCAGGGCACCACGGCGCCCGACTGGGTGCTGCGGGAGCTGGAGAACGGCCTGGGGGGCGTCACGCTCTTCGGTTTCAACGTCGCCGACCGCGGCCAGGTTCGGGAGCTGACCACCGCGTTGCGGGGGGCCGGCGAGCCCGTCATCTCGCTCGACGAGGAGGGCGGGGACGTGACGCGGCTGGCGTACCACGTCGGGAGCCCGTACCCGGGGAACGCGGCGCTGGGCGCGGTGGACGACGTCGAGCTGACCCGCCGGGTCTATGGCGCGATCGCCGCCGAACTGGCCGCGTGCGGTGTGAACCTGGACATGGCGCCGAGCGCCGACGTGAACACCGAGGCCGACAATCCGGTCATCGGCACGCGGTCGTTCGGGACCGACCCGGAGCTGGTCGCCCGGCACACCGTGGCGGCCGTCCAGGGCCTGCAGGCGGCGCACGTGGCCGCCTGCGTCAAGCACTTCCCCGGCCACGGCGCCACCCGGGTGGACTCCCACCTGGCCATCCCGGTCGTGGACGTCGGCATGGACGTGCTGCGAGCCCGGGAGCTGGCACCGTTCCGCGCGGCGATCGAGGCCGGGGCCAGGTCGCTGATGACCGCGCACGTCGCGGTGCCGGTGCTGACGGGCGACACGCCCGCCACGCTGTCGCCCGCCGCACTGACCGGGCTCCTCAGGGGCGAGCTCGGCTATCGCGGCGTGGTCGTCACCGACGCCATGGACATGCACGCGATCACCCAGGGCGTCGGCCTGGCCGGCGGCGCCGTGCTGACCCTGGCGGCCGGGGCCGACCTGCTCTGCCTGGGCCCGCAGCCGACCCACGACGACGTACGGCACATCATCGCGGAGATCGTCACCGCGGTCGGCGAGGGCCGGCTGGACCCGGCGCGGCTGGAGGAGTCCGCGGCACGGGTGGCGGCGCTGCGGGACTGGTTCGGCGCGCCGCGGGAGCCCGCGGCCGAGCCGAACGGCGTCGGCCTGCACGCCGCGCGGCGCGCCGTGCGGCTGACCGGCGCGACGGAGCCGCTGGTCGAACCGCTGGTGATCGAGGTGGACACGCCGCCGACGATCGCCGTGGGCGACGTGCCGTGGGGGGTGGGCCCGTGGCTGCCGGACGCGGAGATCGTCCGGGTCGAGCCCGCCGCCGCCGACGTCCCCGGCCTGCTGGCCAGGGCCGCGAGCCGGTCACTGGTGGTCGTGGTCAAGGACGCGCACCGCCATCCGGCGAGCCAGGCCATGGTCTCCGCCCTGCTGGCGGCGCGCCCCGACACCACCGTGATCGAGATGGGGCTGCCGGTCTGGCGACCCGCCAGCGCCGCCTACATCGCCACGTACGGGGCCGCCCGGGCCAACGCCCAGGCCGCCGTGGAGCTGCTCACGGCCTGACACCGTCCGGGAGGGGTGGGCTACGGCGCGAGCAGTTCCTCGCGCGCCTGGTCCACGGCGGCCAGTACGGCGCCGCGCAGCACCGGGTTCTTGTCGGTCACCGTCGTGGTGACCACCTGGGGCCGCACCGGGCAGATCCGGGCCACGGCCTCCTCCACCCGGGAGGTGAGCGCGGCGCCGCCGGCGTGCCCCACCTCCCCCGCCAGCACCACCAGGCCGGGATCGAGGATCACGCACACGGCGGCCACCCCCAGGGCGAGCCGGTGGGCGATCTCGTCCAGCAACGGCTCGCCCGCGGCACCCGCGGCCATCGCGACCTTGACGCACTCGCCGGCGCTGCCGGCCGCGAAGCCGAAGGTCTGGGCCAGCTCGGCCACCGCCTCGGCGCTGACCAGCGACTGCAGGCCGCCCGCCAGCGAGGGCAGCCGCCCCGGCATCGTACGGATGTCCTCGGGCAGCGGCACGCCGGGCACCGGCAGATAGCCGATCTCGCCCGCGCTGCCCGAACGCCCCCGGTGCAGCTTGCCGCCGAGCATGACGGCCATCCCCAGGCCGCGGCTGGACCACAGCAGCACGAAGTCGTCGAGCCCGCGGGCGGCCCCGTCGGCGCGCTCGGCGATGGCGGCGAGGTTGACGTCGTTTTCGATCGTGACCCCGCGCCGCAGGTCGCCTGCCAGGGCCTCGTGGATGCCCTCGTGCCAGCCGGGCAGGTCGAAGGAGAAGCGCACGTCGCCGCTGCGCGGATCCACCACCCCCGGGGTGCCGATGACCACGCCGCGCAGCCTGGCGAGGCTGACCTTGGCGCTGCGGCAGGCCTTGACGATCGCCCCGTGCACCATCGGGACCGGGTCGTCGTGGCCGCCGGGATCGACGGTGACCTCGGCGATCGTGCGGCCGTGGATGTCTGCCACGGCGGTGGAGATCAGCTCGGGGCCGACCTCCAGCCCGGCCACGTAGGCGCTGGAGGGGATCACCGAGTAGAGGGCGGCGTTGGGGCCGCGCCCGCCGGCCTGCGTGCCGACCACCTCGACCAGGCCGCGCTCCTCCAGCCTGGCCAGCGTCTGCGAGGCGGTGACCTTGGACAGCCCGGTCAGATCGCCGATCTGACCGCGGGTCATGGGACCGGTTGCCAGCAGTAGCTCCAGCGCGGCCCGGTCGTTGATCTCCCTGAGCAATCTGGGCACACCAGGGCGTCGCTCCACGCTGAATCCCGCCGTCATGTCGAACCGCTTATCGGAAAGGTTGTTGGAAGTTTAGCGCTCGTGACCTGGTCCGGTGGGCGGCGCCGCGGCGCGCCGGAATGGGACCCTCATGTCCGTTCTGACGACCTTGCGGCTAACCAGTGTTGACCAGGAGGGATAATCGTGAACATGCGCCTCTCCGCTCGCGTCGACTACGCCCTCCGCGCCGCCGCCGAACTCGCCGCCGCCGGTGCCGGCCCGACCACGGTGGGTGAGCTGGCCAAGGAACAGGACATGCCGCCCAAATACCTGGAAAACATCCTGTTGCAGATGCGCCGAGCCGGGCTGGTCCGCGGGCAGCGGGGCCCTGAGGGCGGATACGTGCTGGCCAGGCCCGCCGCCGACATCTCGCTGGCCGACGTGATCAGGGCCGTGGACGGGCCGCTCGCCAACGTGCGGGGCGAGCGCCCCGAGCACGTCGGCTACCGGGGGCCCGCCGAGTCGTTGCAGCAGGTGTGGATCGCGCTGCGGGCGACGGAGCGCTCCATCCTGGAGGAGGTCACCCTTGATCAGGTGGCCACGGGGGCGCTGCCCGACCGCGTCCGCCAGCTCGCCGCCGACCCCGCCGCCTGGGACTGACCGCTCCGCGTGGAGACGGCGCGCGACGACCGGGTCAGCGTCGCGTGAACCAGAGCCGGACCTGGTCGATCTCAGCCCTGGGCCCGGTGGCCAGGGTGCGCACGGCCCGGCCGTCCAGGCCCATCATGACGACGTCGATGTCGCGGCCGTCGGGGACGGTGGTGAGGAAGTGGCGCTCATCCAGCCAGCCCCGGAAGGCGCTGCCGGCCGGCAGCCGGGTCATGCCCTTCCTGTCGCCGCTCTGCTCATCCCAGAAGCACACATCTCCCGCTTTGCCCGGACATTTCGTGGCAAAGACTGTTCCGATCTCCGTTCGTGCCACGCCACCCGGCGCCGGCTCCCCCAGGCCCCGGAACGTACGCAGCGGCCGGCCGTCCAGGTCCACCACCCGCACCGCCCCGTCGTGCGTCCCGTGCACCAGGCTCGCCCCATCGGACCCCCAGGCGTACGTGGCCGACCCCGCCCCCGCCACCTTGACCGTCCTGGCGGTGCCGGCGGCCGGGTCCACCACGGTGAAGCCCACAGCGCGGGACGGCCCGCCCGGCTCCATGACCGTGGCCACCAGCCGCCGCCCGTCGGCCGACCAGGCCGGCTCCCACAAGGTGGCGGGCTTGTCCACGGTGCGCACCTCGTGGTCCCGCCCGGTTGCCCGCTCGCGGATCCGGATGGTCTCGAAGCCCACCCGCCGCACCCGGGTCCCCGACAGGGAGGCCACGTAACCGCCGCCCGGCGAGACGATGGGCTCCTCCAGGTTGCCGAAGAAGGCGAAGGTCCCGCGCGCCGGATCCCGTACGTAGGACGGGAACGAGCCGCCCTTGCGCTGGTCGTGGTAGGAGGAGACCCAGACCGGGTCGGCGGGGTTCTCGTGCAGCGTGATCCCGGTGTCGGGCAGCTTCAGCTCCGACGTCGAGGTGAGCGGTATCGGGCCCTGACGCGGGGCGGGCGGCGGCGTGGGCACGGCCGTGGGAACGGGCGGCGTGGGAGCGGGCCGCAGCAGCAGCACGGCGGCCGCCACGGCCACGGCGACCCCCGCCGCCCCGGCCACGAGCGCCCACCTCCGCCGGAGCCCTGCCGCCCCGGACCCGACCCCTCCAGACCGGACCGCCCCAGATCCGGCCGCTCCGGATCCGGCCGCGGGCGGCGCGGCGGACTGCTGTCCCTCGGCCAGCAGCCGATGCTCGCCGGTGCCCCGCAGCTCCCCCTCCCGCAGGCGGTGCCCGAGCAGTGTCAGCAGCGCCCGCGTCGCGGTGGGCCGCTCCTGCGGGTCCTTGGCCAGGCAGCGGACGGCCAGCTCGCGCAGCTCGCCGTCGAGCCCGCCGAGCTCCGGCTCGGCGTACATGATCCGGGCGACCAGCGCGGGCAGGTCGCCCGTCCCGAACGGCGGGCTCCCGCTCGCCGCGGCCACCATCGTCGCGGCCCAGGCGAACATGTCGGCCCTCGGCCCGGCCTGCTGCCCGCCGAACTGCTCAGGAGCCATGTACGGCGGCGTGCCCACCAGATGGTCCCCGCCCGGCTCCGCCTCCTCCAGCGCTCGCGAGATCCCGAAGTCGATCACCCGCGGCCCGTCCCGGCTGATCAGCACGTTGCCGGGCTTGAAGTCCCGGTGCACGACCCCCGCCTGGTGGATGGCGGCCAGCGCGGTCAGCGTCCCGATCGCCAGCCGGCGCAGCTCCGCCCCGTGCAACGCCCCCCGCTCCTCGATCACCTGCGCCAGGGAGGGCCCGTCGACGAACTCGCTCACCACGTACGGCATCCCGCCGGTCTCCCCGCTGGCCAGCACCTGAGCCGTGCAGAACGCCTTGACCCGCCGCGCGTATCCGACCTCCTGCCGGAAGTGCTCCCGCGCGTCGGGGTCGTCCAGACCGGCGCCCAGCATCTTGATCGCGACCCGCCGGCCGTCGGCGGCCTCGCCGAGGTAGACCACCCCCTGCCCGCCCTCACCCAGCCGCCCGACGACGCGGTGGCCGTCGACCTCGGCGGGGTCGGTCGCGATCAGCGGTTTCATGAGCTGGGCACGCGGGCGAACTGCAGCAGGGTGGCTTTCGTCGTCGCGAAGTCGGCCAGCACCCGCTGGGTGACGCCGAAGAAGTCGATGACGTTGACCGACTGGGTGCCCTTCTTCTTGCCCGGATCCTGCACGATCAGATGCTGCTCGTTGAACCAGCCGAGGAAGCGGCCGTCTGGATGTCCCAGGGGTACCGTGGCCCGCCGGGCGCCGGTCTTGACGTCCCAGACGCAGAACTCCTTGCCGCTCGGGCAGAGGGTGGCGAACAACTTGCCGCTCGGGGAGAACCAGTCGCTGCCGCGCGGCAGGCCCACCCAGTGCATCGTCTTGGTGACCTGTCCGGACATGTCGAAGAACTCGGCCCCGCCCCGCTTGCCGTCCCAGTAGCCCCGGGTGATCGTGCCGTCCGGGGCGAAGACGTAGTTCAGCGAGGCGTCGTCGAGATATTCGGCCTCGACGTACACGGCCTTCCTGGCGTTGACGTCGACGACCACGAAACCCACCAGCCGCTGCGGCTTCCCGTCGTCGAAGACCGACAGGAGCAGCCTGCCGCCGTCCCTGGACCAGACCGGGATCATCGTCTGCAGGGGTCTCTTGACCGTGCTGACGACGAAGGACTCGCCGGTGGACAGCCGGGTGAACTTGACCTGGTCCGTCTCCGAGCCCTGGAACTTGATCATGGGGTTGAGCGCCACCCAGTCGCCGCCGGGCGCGACGGCGGGCTGCTCGGTCGTGCTCACGGCCTTGAACGCGCCGTTCCGGTCCCTGGCGTAGGTCGTGAACGCGCCGGAGGACTCCAGGTAGGACGCCACGCGTATCGGATCGTTGGGGTGCTCGTGCAGGGTGATGCCGACGGAGGGCAACTCGACGTCACTGGCCGCCTTCTTCTCCACCTTCGCCAGTGGCGCCTCCGTGTGCACCGACGTGATCGTGGGGGTGGCGGGCGGGGTGGTCGTCGCGGCCACGACCCTGGCGGGCTCGCGGGTGCCGGTGAGGGCGTACACGCCGCCGCCGGACACGAGCGCCCCCACGACGAACGCGGCCACCAGCGCGAGCAGGCCACCGCGGCGGCGCTGGGACGGGGCCGTCTCCTGGAGCTCGTCGCGCGGGACCTGGCCGGTCAGCAGCGAGGTCTGCCCCACCAGCCGCAGCAGCACCTCACTGGCGGTGGGCCGGGCGGCCGGGTCCTTGGCCAGGCAGGCCGTGATCAGCCCGTGCAGCTCACCCAGCTCGGGCAGGTCCGGCTCGCCGTCCTTGATGCGGTCGAGCGTCGCGGCCAGCGAGCCGCCGTCGAAGGGCGAGGACCCGCCCGCCGCGAACGCCATGGTGGCCGCCCACGAGAACACGTCGGCGGGCGGCTCGGGGTCGGCGCCACGTAACCGTTCGGGCGCGGTGTAGGCCGGGACGGCGACCTCGCGGGTGGACAGGGACGACTCGGCCAGCGCCCGCTCCAGACCGGCGCCGACGACCCGGGGCCCGTCGGGGCCGAGCAGCACGTTGCCGGGCCGGATGTCACCGTGGACCAGCCCCGCCTGGTGGATGGCGACCAGCGCGGTGATCGTGCCCGCCGCCAGCCGGTAGAGGGCCACCCCGTCCAGAGCGCCGCCGGTCTCCGCCAGCGAGGGGCCGTCGACGTATTCGCTGACGACGTAGGCGCGCCCGTCGAGCACGCCGGTCGCCAGAAGCTGCGCGGTGCTGACGGCCGAGACGCCCCGCAGGGGCTCGATCGCGCGCAGGAACGGGTCGGGCCGCACGTCCGGCGGCAGCAGCCGGACGACCACGTCCTCCCCGGACGGCGAGCGGCCCGTATAGACACCGGGAGCCAGACGCCCGGTCAGCCGGTAGACGGCGATCTCGGCGGGATCGTCCCCGCTTAAAGCCGTGATCTCTGGCATACCCGCTCAGCCTCCCGGCCCCAGGTCCGCTCTTCGATCATCATTATGGGCGACGACGCGGTATTCGCGGCACCTTCTTAGACTGGAAGCGTGCCCGAAGGAGACGCCGTCCACCGCACGGCAGCCCGGCTGCGCGGCGCGCTGGATGGGCGCGTCCTCACCAGATCCGACTTCCGCGTCCCCAGGCACGCCACGGCGGACCTCAGCGGGCGTGCCGTCATCACCACGCTCTCGCGCGGCAAGCACCTGCTCACCCGCGTCGAGGGCGGCCTGACCGTGCACACTCACCTGCGGATGGAGGGCACCTGGCAGATCATGCCCGCGGGCCGGCGCACCGGACCGGGTGACCGGGTCAGGCTCGTCCTGGCGAACGCGCAGTGGCAGGCGGTGGGGGTGAGGCTGGGCATGGTCGATCTCGTCAGGACGGCGGACGAGGCTCGCCTCGTCGGCCACCTGGGACCGGATCTGCTCGGCCCGGGCTGGGACCCGGACGAGGCCGTGCGAAGGTTGCGAGCGGTGCCCGACAGGACCATCGGGGAAGCGCTGCTCGATCAGCGCAACCTGGCGGGGATAGGCACGATCTATCGCGCCGAGACCCTGTTCCTGCGCGGGATCTGGCCGTGGAAGAAGGTCGGGGAGATCGAGGATCTCAACGGGCTCGTGTCATTGGCCCAGCGGCTCCTGGAGGCCAACAAGGGTCATGCGGGCACGGTGACCACAGGTGATCGCCGCCCGGCGAAGCAGACCTGGGTCTATGGCAGGGCGGGGAGGCCCTGTCGCCGTTGCGGCACCCGCATCAGCCGCGGGGAGCTGGGGGCACAACCACAGGAACGGCTGATCCTGTGGTGTGATGGCTGCCAACCGCCTTAGGCAGCCACCATGTCCTTGACTTCGGGGAACACGGAATCTGAAATCGACCCGGGGACCGTCTCCGAAAGAGCCAGACGCTCGTGCTCCGGCACGTCGGCAAGCACGGGGGCAGCCTGAAGCTCAGCCAGTGCGAACTGGTCGGACACCTCACGCAACACCTGTGAGAGCGGCACTCCGAGCGCGCCGCAAATGGACGCGAGCAGCTCGGACGAGGCCTCCTTCTGGCCCCGCTCCACCTCCGACAGGTAACCAAGGGAAACCCGCGCGAGGGTGGACACCTCACGTAGCGTACGTCCCTGCCGCACTCGCAACCGCCTCAGCACGTCACCGAGCAGCTGACGCAGCAGAATCATCTGTCGCTCCCTCCCCGGCGCGGATGATTTCACCACGCCCCGCGCGATCGGATCGTGCCGCACATTGGTCTTCTTAGCTTCGTACATACTCCTCGCCGTCATCACTGGGCGTCGCCGCCTTGAAACCACCGCTCGTGCCTCGTCGCGCGACTCTTCAGGCCCGCCTGCCGGGCGATCGGTGCTTGCAGTTGGCTCACGGACCTCACTCACAGCTCCACCGTACCCGTATCGACCGACACCGCGTCAGACCGTGCAACGCATGTTCGCTCGGGACGTAACACGGTAATCACCCGGAATGTTCCCCTATGTTCGCCTTCAGCACACGTGACAGTAGATCGACTGCCTCGTCCACCGTCTCTACCCTGATACGCTCACGCGACCCCCCAAGGCTCAATTCGCGGGCCCAGACCCGCCCCTCCGGCCCGCAGACGGCGGTGTAGACCAGGCCGACAGGCTTGCCGTCCTGCGGCTCCGGACCGGCCACCCCGGTCACCGCCAGGCCGTAGGTCGCCCCGCACAGCCTGGCCACGCCGGCGGCCATGGCCGCGGCCACCTCGGGATGCACGGCCCCCTCACGCCGTAGCAGCTCCCCCGGCACCCCCAGCAGCTCCCGCTTGAGATCGGTGGCGTAGGAGATCACCCCGCCCCGGAACGCCTTGGACGACCCGGAGACCGCCGTGATCGCCGCCCCGATCATCCCTCCGGTAAGCGACTCGGCCACCGCCACCGTCGCCGACCGGTCCACCAGCATCGCCAGCACCTCGGCCATGTCCGCCATCGATCACTCCCCGCGTGCCTGCCTGGCCACCTTGCGTAGCTTCACCGCCCGGATGACGTAGTCGAAGCCGGTGCCCACGGTGATCAGCACCGCCGCCCCCATCACCACCCACCGGACGGGATCGGGCACCCAGGGCAGCAGGTAGAGCACGATCGCGGCGATCTGCAGCACGGTCTTGACCTTGCCGCCGTAGCTGGCCGGAATGACCGCGTGCCGCAGCAGCACGAACCTGAGGGCCGTGATGCCCAGCTCCCTGCCGAGGATCACGATCGTGACCCACCACGGCAGCTCGTCCAGGATCGACAGGCACACCAGGGCCGCTCCGGTGAGCGCCTTGTCCGCGATCGGGTCGGCGATCTTGCCGAAGTCGGTGATGAGGCCGTAGCGCCTGGCCAGCTCGCCGTCGAGGTGATCGGTGATCGAGGCCACCGCGAACACCGCCAGCGCGGCCACCCGCCATCCCATGCCCGGCAGGAAGAGGCAGACCACGAAGAAGGGGACGAGCGCCAACCGCAGGACCGTGAGGACGTTGGCGATGTTCCACGGGCTCACCACCCGGCGCTCGTCCCGCTTCATGGACCGGCCTTGATGCGCGCGATCAGGTCGACCCCTTCGGAGTCGACCACCAGCGCGCGCACGACCTGCCCCCTGACCAGGCCGATGCCCTGCACCGTGACGGAGCCGTCGACCTCGGGACCCTGGTGGGCGGCCCTGCCCTCATAGCCGCCGTCGCCCAGGTCATCGTCGATCAGCACGTCCACCTCGGTGCCTATCCGCTCCTCCGCGCGCTGCGCCGTCAGCTCCTCCGCCAACTCGGTGAGCACGCGCACACGCTCGTCCACGATCTCCTGGTCCAGCTTGCCCGGCAACTCGGCGGCCTCGGTGCCGTCCTCGTCGGAGTAGCCGAACACGCCGACCACGTCGAGCCTGGCCTGCTCCAGGAACCCGACCAGCTCACCGAACTCCTCCTCGGTCTCGCCGGGGAAGCCCACGATGAAGTTGGAGCGCACGCCCGCCTCCGGCGCCCGCTCGCGCACGCTCTCGAGCAGCCCCAGGAACCGCTCAGGATCGCCGAAGCGGCGCATCCTGCGCAGCACCGTGCCGCTCGCGTGCTGGAACGACAGGTCGAAGTAGGGAGCCACGCCCTCGGTGTCGGTGATCGCCTCGATCAGCCCGGGACGCAGCTCGGCCGGCTGCAGATAGCTGACCCGCACCCTGGAGACGCCCTCGACGGCCGCCAGCCGCGGCAGCAGCTTCTCCAGCGCCCGCAGGTCGCCCAGATCCTTGCCGTAGGAGGTGGAGTTTTCACTGACCAGGACGAGCTCGCGGACGCCCCGGTGGGCCAGCCAGTCCGCCTCGGCCAGCAGCTCCCCGGGGTCGCGCGAGACGTAGGCGCCACGGAAGGCCGGGATGGCGCAGAAGGTGCAGCGCCGGTCACAGCCGGAGGCCAGCTTGAGCGAGGCCACGGGGCTCTCGTCGAGCCGTTTGCGCAGCACCCGCGGCCCGCTGGCGGGCGCCACGCCCGCCGGCAGGTCTCCGTGGCCGGGGATGCTCGCCTTGGGCGCGCTGGCACGATCCACCGGCGTGATGGGCAGCAGCTTGCGGCGGTCGCGTGGCGTGTGCGGCTTGAGCGGCCGGCCCTCGAGCACGTCGTCGAGGCGGCCGCCGATGTCGGTGTAGTCGTCGAAGGAGATGACCGCGCTGGCCTCCGGCAGAGCCTCGGCCAGCTCGTTGCCGTAGCGCTCGGCCATGCAGCCCGCGGCCACCACCTTCGCACCGGAGTCGGCGGCTGCCAGAAGCGTGTCGATGGAGTCCTTCTTGGCGGACTCGATGAAGCCACACGTGTTGACGACGACGACATCGGGGTCGTCGTCGCCCAGCTGCCAGCCGGCAGCCTCGAGTCGCGCGGCCAGCTCCTCGGAGTCGACCTCGTTGCGCGCGCAGCCCAAAGTGATCAGCGATGCGGTTCGGCGGGATGACATGGTGAACACTACGGTATCGGGAGTTGGCCACCACCCGATGCACGGGCTACCCCGGTGACTACCGTGACTTGGGTTTGGGCGGCCCGAACGAGCGCTGCACCATCTCCCCGCGACCGCCGAGAGACTTCACTCCCTTGCCGTTGACCTGCACCGATACGGCCGAGGCATCGGCCAGCAGCACGTGCACCTGCTCCGCGGCCTGCCACGTCGAGGTCTTGCCCGCCTTGAGCGTCCCGGCGAAGAGCTTGCGCCCCTCGGCGTCACGCACGTTGACGTACGACGTCCGCTTCGCCCTGATCCGGAGGGTCACCATGCCCTTGTCCGCGGTCACGGCCGGCCGTGGCGCCTCGGTGATCGGTGTGTTCGGCGGCACGACGGGCCGGGCGGAGGCCACTCGCCCGTCGCCGGTCCGCGCCTGATCCCCGGCGTCCCCCAGCACCCGCATCATGCCGAAGACCACCACGATCGCCAGCGCCACCCCCAGCGCCATCGTCCAGTTGGTCCCCCGTCTCTGCGGCAGGTTGATGGTCCGGTCGGCCTGGAACACGGCCGCGGCCCTGACCGGCACCGGCGCCCCGCCGTGCTGCTGGTCGAAAAGGTGGACCATGGCCTCGGGATCGAGGCCCACGGTCTTGGCCACGGCCCTGACATGGCCCCTGGCGTAGAAAAGGCCACCGCATTGACCGTAGTCATCCTGCTCCATGCGATGGATGATCGTTTCGCGGACCCTGGTGGCAGCACTGACCTGCGGGACCGACAGTCCGGCGGACTGCCTGGCCCCTGCCAGCATGGATCCGATGCTCTGCTCCTGCACAGCGAACGCCTCCCCAGCACGACGTTGCGTAGTGGTTCATATTCAACCAGTAACCGCCGTGCGATCACGCATTGGGGTCATTCGCCACGCAGATCGGCCAGCAATCCCGGCAGATCGTCCGGTTTCACCAGCACTTCGCGCGCCTTGGAACCTTCGCTGGGGCCGACGACATTGCGGCTTTCGAGCAGGTCCATGAGCCGCCCGGCCTTGGCGAACCCGACCCGCAACTTGCGCTGGAGCATCGAGGTCGAGCCGAACTGGGTGGTCACGATCAGCTCCGCGGCCTGGATCAGCAGGTCGAGGTCGTCGCCGATGTCCTCGTCGATCTCCTTCTTGACCGGCGCGGCCGCCACGTCCTCGCGGTATTCGACCTGCATCTGCGACTTGCAGTGCGTGACGACCTCGGCGATCTCCTTCTCCGAGACGAACGCATTCTGGATCCGGATGGGCTTGCTCGCGCCCATCGGCAGGAACAGCGCGTCACCCTGGCCGACCAGCTTGTCGGCGCCCGGCTGGTCGAGGATGACCCGCGAGTCGGTGAGGGACGAGACGGCGAACGCCAGCCTGGAGGGCACATTGGCCTTGATCAGGCCGGTGACCACGTCCACGCTGGGCCGCTGGGTGGCGATCACCAGGTGGATGCCGGCGGCGCGGGCGAGCTGCGTGATGCGGACGATCGAGTCCTCGACGTCGCGCGGGGCCACCATCATCAGGTCGGCCAGCTCGTCCACGATCACCAGCAGGTACGGGTAGGGCTGGTAGACTCGCTCGCTGCCGGGCGGCGGCTGCAGCTTGCCCGCCCGTACGGCCTTGTTGAACTCGTCCAGGTGCCGGAACCCCGACGCCGCCAGGTCGTCGTAGCGCCGGTCCATCTCCCCCACGACCCATTCCAGGGCCTCGGCGGCCTTTTTCGGGTTTGTGATGATCGGGGTGATCAGGTGGGGGATGCCCTCATAGACGCTCAGCTCGACCCGCTTGGGGTCCACCAGCACCATCCGCACCTCGTCCGGCGTGGCCCGCATCAGGATGCTGGTGATCAGCCCGTTGACGCAGACCGACTTACCGGCGCCGGTGGCACCCGCGATGAGCAGGTGGGGCATCTTGGCGAGGTTCGCGACGATGGTGCGGCCCTCGACATCCTTGCCCAGGCCCACGATCATCGGGTGGTGGTCGGCCTGCGCCACCTGGGCGCGCAGCACGTCACCGAGCGCCACGAGGTCCTTGTCCGCGTTCGGGATCTCCACCCCGATCGCCGACTTGCCGGGGATGGGGGACAAGATCCGGACATCTGCGGATTTGACGGCGTACGCGATGTTCTTCGTGAGCGCCGTGACCTTCTCCACCTTGACCGCGGGACCCAGCTCGATCTCGTAACGGGTGACCGTCGGCCCCCGGGTGAACCCGATCACCTGCGCGTCGATGCTGAACTGCTCCAGCACGCTGGTCAGCGCGTTGACCACGGTGGTGTTGGCCTTGGTCTGTGGCTTGGGCGCCGTGCCCTGCTTGAGGTGCTGCAGGTCGGGCAGGCTGTACGGCCCCGCCTGCGGCGACAGCACGAGCTGCTCCACCTTGCGCGGCGCGGGCGTCGGCTCCGGCGGCTCAGGCTTGCGCTCGGCCTCCGGAGCGGGCGCCTCCTCCTCGTCCGTCAGCCCGGGGACGATCTCCGGCGAGTGGTCAGGACGCTTCTCCTTGTCGGAGAGCACCGGCGTGTCGTAGGGCTTGACCGAGTCGCCGCCCTCCTCGGTGGGCTTCTTGGCGGACCTGACCCTCTTCTTGCCCGGCTCGCGCGGCTCCGGCTCGGCGTGCCGCTCGAACAGCAGGTGCTTGAGCTCGGCCAGCCGCTCGGGAATGCGGTGCACCGGGGTGGCGGTGATCACCAGCACCCCGAACCCGGACAGGATGAGCAGCAGCGGGATCGTGACCCAGGACGGCAGGATGCTCATCGGCGGCGCCGACACGAGGAAACCGACCATCCCCCCGGCCTGCGACACCTTGTCCATGCCCTGGCCCTCGCCGGCCGGGTAGGGGGTGCCGTTGGCCACGTGGATGACGCCGAGCACGCCCACCAGCAGCGCGGCCCAGCCGATCACCATGCGCCCGGTGTCGGCGTTCTGGTCGGGGTGGCGCAGGTAGCGCCAGGCCAGCAGGCCCATCAGTAGCGGCAGCGCCCAGGCCAGCGAGCCGAACACGCCGCGCACGGCCGCGTTGACCACGCCGGCCACCGCGCCGTCGGAGTTGCGCCAGGTCATGGCCGCGACCACGATCGCACCGGCCAGCACCGTCAGCCCCACCCCGTCACGCCGGTGCGCGGGATCGAGCTCCCGGGCGTTCTTGCCCAGCGCGCGGGCCGTGCTGCCGATGCCGTTGGCGAGCAGCATCCACAGACCGACGATCAGCTTGCCGATCATCGTGAACACCCAGGTGATGGGATCCTGGTGGGTCATCGAGGGTTTGCGGCTGGAAGCGGTCCCCTTGGCCCGGGTGCGCCCCGCCGACGCGGTCCCGCGCTTGGCGGGGGTCGAACGAGTCGAGGCCGACCGCTTCGCCGGCCCCTTCGATGCGCTTTTCGGCGTACGGGTGGCCATGATGCCAAAGGTACGTCGGAGACACCGCTGAACGCGCGCAGACTCGCCGTGGTCGGCGGACATGGCCCCCTCAAAGGTGACGAGAGGTTCACCCGGCGTCCAGCTAAAGACCCTTTTTCACCTCATTGGTCATTCGTATACATGACCTATGCCTCTCCTGAACCTCAGGGACGTCGCGGCGGAGACCGCGTTGCGCCCCCTGGGCGTGGAGCACGAGGCGATCGTGCGCGACTACGCGCTGACCGCCAAGGCGCTGCCCGACGTGCTGACCATGCTCGGCCTGACGGTGGTGCCCGGCATGCCGCCCATGCTGCTGGAGGCGCCGGAGAGCGCGATGCGCACCTTCCTGGCGGCGCTGGGCGAGCAGGGCGGCGCCGAGCGGCTCCTGCTGGCCAACGGCCTCACCCGGGCCCACGCCGACCGCCTCCGCACCGCCCTCATCCCCTGAGCCCGCTCCCCTGAGTCCCGCGACCGCCCGGCCCCTGAGCCCGCCGGTCGGCCGGCAGCGGTTTACCGGCATGGGGGCTTTCCAACCGCGCGACCATGGCGGCCTTCTTCACAACTGGAGGTATCGACGGCACCAGTCTGCCACCCTGAGAGTAATCGAACTGCCACATCGAGTGATGTTCTAGGACGCAGAGTGGACACGACCCGGGTGTCGAGCACGGCCTTCGACGGCACGCCCCACGCGCCGGCGCACGCGCGCAAGTTCGTCCGCCAGGTGCTGGGCGAATGGCGCCTGAACCATCTGGCGGAAGACGCCGTCCTGCTGGCCAGCGAGCTCGTGACCAACGCCGTCGTGCACGCGGGCACCGGCGTCGAGCTGACCTGCCGGCTGGACACGGACGCCGACCCGGCCAAACTGGAGATCGAGGTCGACGATCACTATCCCACCAAGGTGATCCTGGCCGAGGAAGGCATGCCGACGGAGTCGATGCGCACCTCGGGGCGCGGGCTCGCGCTGGCCGGCCTGCTGGCCGACGCCTGGGGCGTCACCTACACCAAGACGGCCAAGCGCGTGTGGGTGCGCATGGAGCTGGCGGACGGTTGCGAGCCCCCGGAGGCACCGCCCCCGCCGGTCCCGGCCCCGCTCGCCGACCCGCTGCACGTCGGCGTCGTGGTCTGCGACCGGGACGGGCTGGTGCAGTCATGGAACTCCGAGGCGGAGCACCTGCTCGGCTGGCGGCCCGAGCAGGTCGTCGGCACGATGCTGGAGCGCATGGTGGCCTGGCGCGGCCACGGCCCGTACGCGCTGTCGTTCGCCGACACGCTCGGCCTGGGCCGCTGGCGGGGCGAGGCGCGGATGCGGCACGCCGACGGCAGGCTGGTCCCCGTCTACGTCTCCCACCTGCGCGCCCGGGGGCGCCTCGACGAGCGCCGGGTGATCTGGATGGTGGTGGGCAACGAGCACCGCTACGTGCTGACGCCGCCGCCCACGCCGATGCGCAAGGAGGCGGGCGGGCGCATCAAGGACCTGCTCGGTCAGGACATGCCCTTCGCCGAGTTGCTCGGCACGATCGCCCAGATGGTGCAGGTGTCCAGCGGCGGCGACGCCGCCTACGTGCTGCTGGCCGCCGACGGGGGCAGCCGGTTCGGCGTGGCGGCGGGCGCGGGCGCGACGGCGGGGCTGGTGGGGGTGCTGGCGACGGGCGTGTTCGGCCCCGACCTCACCACGCCGACGATGGTCGAGGACCTGCTCGCCCGGGACGTCGAGCTGGCCCAGCAGTTGCGCGCCCGGTCGCTGGTGTGCGCGCCGCTGCTCGTCACCGGCGAGGTGACCGGCTACCTCGTGGTGACGGCCGCGCAGCCCGGCCGCTTCGACGAGGAGCTCACCGTCAGCCTGCAGCACGTCGCCGACCAGGTGGCCGTGCCCGTGCAGCGCGAGCGGCTGGCCGAGCAGGAGCGGGCGCACCGCGGCCGGCTGTCGTTCCTGGCCGAGGCGGGCGAGCTGCTGGCGGGCGTGCACGACGAGGAGCTGATCTCGGCGCTGACCGCGCAGCTCGTGGTGCCCAAGATCGCGACCTGGGCGGCCGTCTACCTGACCGACCTGGCCGGGATGACCCGGCTGGCCCACGTCTGGCACTCCGAGGAGCAGCACAACGCCGCCCTGCGCAAGTCGCTGCCCACCATCCCGCACACGACGCTCAACGAGGTGAGCTGGCCGGTCGGCTCGGAGACCGTGCTGTCGTTCCCACTGGTCACGCAGGGCAGGTCACACGGCGCGCTGGTGATCGGCCGGGCCGAGCCGACGCTGCCGCTGGAGCTGGCCGACCTGCTGTCAGACCTGTGCCGGCTGGTGGCTCTCAACCTGCACACGGCCATGATGTACACCCGGCAGGCGACCACGTCGCGGGTGCTGCAACGCAGCCTGCTGCCGATGCGAGTGGCGCCCATGCCCGGCCTGGAGTCCGCGGTCGTCTACGAGCCCGCCGAGGAGGGCGCACACGTCGGCGGCGACTTCTACGACCTGTTCACGGTCGCCGACCACTGGTGCTTCGCGCTCGGCGACGTGTGCGGCAGCGGGCCCGAGGCGGCCGCCGTCACCGGGCTGGCCCGGCACGCCGTACGCCTGCTGGCCAAGGAGCGCTACACGGTGGCCGACATCTTCGACCGGCTCAACCAGGCGCTGCTGGAGGAGGACGAGGAGGGCAGGTTCCTGAGCCTGCTGTGCGGCGAGCTGACCCCGCTGCCGCAGGGCGGGGCGCTGTGCACGATCGCCTCGGCCGGCCATCCCCCGCCGCTGCTGCTGCGGACGAGCGGCCTGGTCGAGCCGGTGGCCAGCCCACAGTTGCTGCTGGGCGTGGACTCCGGCGCCAGGTTCTACGTCGAGACGTTCGAGCTGGCGCCGGAGGAGGTGCTGCTGTGCGTCACCGACGGCGTGACCGAGCGGCGCAGCGGCGGCCGGCTGCTCGACGACGGCGACGGCCTCTCGGCGCTGCTGTCCGCCTGCGTGGGGCTGAGCGCCCACGCGGTGGCCGAACGGGTGCGCCAGGCGGTCGAGTCGTTCGCCATCGAGCCGTCGCGGGACGACGTCGCCCTGCTGGTGATCAAGGCGTCGGCCGCCCTGCGCCCGGTCAGATGAAGCGGTAGCTCGTGGTCGAGGTGCGGTTCTCGCCCGGCCGGAGCACGGTGGTGGGGAACTGCGGCTGGTTGGGCGAGTCGGGGAAGTGCTGCGTCTCCAGGCACAACCCGGCGAACGGCCCGTACGGCGTGGCGGTCCCGTCCAGCATGCCGCCGGCGTAGAACTGCACGCCGGGCTCGGTGGTGGTGACCTCCATGGTGAGGTCGCCGGCCGTCACCCGGGCGGGCCCGTCGAGCACGAAGCAGTGGTCGTAGGCGCCGTCGTAGCGCTCCCCCACGGCGTGCGGCTCGGTGAAGTCGAACGGCGTGCCCTTGACCGGCGCGAGCTCCCCCGTGGGGATCTTCCCGGCGTCCACCGGCAGGTAGTGCGCGGCGTCCATCTGGACGACGTGCTCCAGCACGTCACCGCCGCCGGCGAGGTTGAAGTAGGAGTGGTTGGTCAGGTTGACCACGGTGGGCGCGTCGGTCTCGGCCGCGTAGTCGATGCGGAGAGCGTCCTCCACCAGCGTGTACGTGACCGAGACGGTCAGCTTGCCCGGGTAGCCCTGGTCGCCGTCGGGGCTGATCAGCGTGAGCGTCACCGACGAGCCCGAGCGCTCGGAGATCGACCACACCTTGCCGTCGAAGCCCTCGGTGCCGCCGTGCAGGCTGTTGGCGCCGTTGTTGACGGGCAGCCGGAACTCGACGCCGTCGAGGACGAAGCGGCCGCCGGCGATGCGGTTGCCGTACCTGCCGACCACGGCGCCGAAGTAGCGGCTGCGGGTCAGGTAGTCCTCCAGCGTGTCCAGCCCCAGCACGACGTTGACGCCCGACACCTCCAGCGAGCGCACGACGGCGCCGTACGTGAGGACCTCGGCGCGCAACCGCCCCGACGCCAACTCGACGCACTCGACCTGCTCCCCTGACGGCAGCGTTCCGAAGATCATTGCAGCGCTCATTTACCGGGCCCTTCCCGTGGATTCGCGGACGATGAGGGCGGTGTCGAGGGTCACTGTCGCGCCCTCGCCCCCCGACTGCAGCAGCAGGTCGACGGCCATCCTCCCGGCCGCCACGGCCGGCATGGCGACCGTCGTCAGCTTGGGCCGGTTGAGCCGTCCCGGCAGGATGTCGTCGAACCCGACCACACTTATCTGGTCTGGTACCCCTATCTCCATCGCCGACAGCCCTTCGATGAGGCCAAGGGCGACGAGATCGTTGTAGGCGAGCACAGCCGTGGCCCCGCAGGCCGCCACGTCGGCGGCCACGGCCAGGCCGCCTGCCTCCGTCGGCTGGTTGGGGCCGAAGAAGATCAGGTCGAGGCCGGGCGTCTCGGCGGCCACGCCCTGCATCTCGTTGCTGGTCCACGAGCCGATCGGCCCGGACACGAGCGCGATCCTGCGGTGGCCGAGCCCGGCCAGGTGGTCCAGCGCGAGCTTGGCGCCCTGGGCGACGTTCATGAGCACCGCGGGCATGCCCTTGATCCGCCGGTTGACCACGACGAACGGCACGTCCTCCGCCAGCCGCTCGATCATCCGGTTGGACAGCCGGGGGCTGCACAGCAGGACGCCGTCCACCTGCTTGGTGAGCGTCCTGATCAGCTCCTCCTCGACCCGCGGGTCCTCGTCGGTGTCGGCCACGAACACGTGGTAGTCGCGCCCCCTGGCCTGCGCCTGCGCGGCCTTGATGAGCGGCGGGAAGAACGGGTTGGCGATGTCCGCGACGATCAGGCCCATGTTGTACGTGCGTCCCGTCGTGAGCGCCCTGGCCGCCCGGTTCGGCCGGTAGCCGAGGTCGTCGGCCGCCGCCAGCACGCGGCTCCTGGTGGCCGGATTGACCAGGTGCGGTGCGGAGAAGCTACGGGACACCGTGGACACGTGCACGCCGCAGGCGCGCGCCACATCCTTGATCGTCGCCGCCATCGCCGTCCTCCCTTGCAAACGGTTGCCAGATCAAACCTTGACCTTCATGCCTTGAGCCGTCAAGGTTCTTGCAACCGGTTGCTATCGAGCTCCCCGCGCCGGCCCGCAACGAAACGCTGCCGCGGGCCGCAGCGCCCCTATCCACGTGAGTCTGGCACGCGGGCACGGGCCGGGGTGGGGTGTTACCAGTTCGCTGGTTACCAGGAGCCGCCCAGTTCCCTGAGGGTGAAGACGCCGCCCGCCCGGTGGTGCAGGGGCTCGGTCAGGTCGGGCTCGCCCTGCTCGGCGATGAGCGCGGCGGCCTGGGCCTCGGAGTCGTCCTGGGAGACGTACCCGATCGCGCGGGCCTCCTCCAGGGACCACCAGCGGCGGGCGTTGTCGGAGACGCCCCAGACCACGTGGTAGCCGGGCGCGACGAACGCGGCCTCGACCAGGCGGGTCAGGTCGTCCGGGGAGATCCAGGTGGCCAGCCCGCGCGTGTCCGCCGAGCCCTCGTTGCAGGTGCCGAGCCTGACCACGGTGACGTTCATGCCGAAACGGTCGTGGTAGAGACTGCCGAGCGCCTCCATGACGACCTTGCTCACGCCGTAATAGGTGTCGGGCCGCGGAAAGGCGTAGTCGGGCAGGTCGGAGCCCTCCTCGGGCCGGGTGTGGAAGCCGGCCGCGTGGTGGCTGCCCATGAGGACGACGTGCCCGACCCCGGCCTCGCGGGCCGCCTCCAGCAGCACCTGCGTACCGTTGATGTTGGCCTGCACGATGTCGGCCCAGGGGTGTTCTCTGCTCTGGCCGCCAAGGTGGAGGATCGCGTCCACGCCCTTCATCGCCTCGGCCATGGCGGCCGGGTCGGCCAGGTCGGCCGCCGCCCACTCCTCGCCCGGCCCCGGCTCGACCGGCTCAATGTCGGAAAGCCGCAGCGTACGACCCTCGCGGGCGAGCCGCGGGCGAAGCAGCCTGGCAACTTTTCCGGCGGCTCCTGTCATGAGAATGCGCATGCATCAACCTTGTACACGATTCTGACGGAAATTCACATACTTGAATATTGACCGCGCCGCTTGCGAGTAGTTACGTTCACAGGCACGTATTCAAGTGCACGACTCATGTCCACGTATGTGAACGGGAGGCGGTCTGATGTCACGTCGTATGCTGGGGGTCGCATTAACAGCGGCTCTGGCCGCAACGCTGACCGGCTGTGGCTCCGGAGGATCGGGCTCGTCAGACGACACCCTGGAGATCTGGATCCGGCAGCCGCCCGAATCGGCTTCCGCCAAGACGGCCAAGAAACTCGCTGACGCATTTACCAAGGCCGGCGGGGTGAAGACCAAAGTCGTCGCGCTGTTCGACGACTTCGAGACCAAGCTGAACCAGCAGGCTGCCCAGAAACAGCTTCCCGACATCGTCATCAATGACACCGCCCAGCTCGGCACCATGCAGACCCAGGGCTGGCTGCGCGAGGTGGACAAGGCGACCCTGGCCGGCGGTGACAAACTCGAGGAGCGGGCCTGGACGGCCGCCCAGGGCAGTGACGGCAAATACTACGGCGCCCCGTTCTCCGGCCAGGCGTTCGCGATGATCGTCCGCAAGGACTGGCGCGAGAAGCTCGGCATGGAGCCGCCCCAGACCTGGGAGGACCTGGCCAAGCTGGCCACCGCGTTCACCGAGCAGGACCCCGACGGGAACGGCGAGAAGGACACCAGCGGCTTCGTCGCCCCGGCCGGCACCAAGCGCGGCTACGCCTCCTGGTACGCCTCCTCGTTCATCTACGCCAACGGCTCCGACTTCCTCAAGGCCAACGGCCCCGGCAAGTACGTGCCCACCGCCAACGACCCCAAGTTCGTCGAGGCCGTGCGGTACCTGCAGGACCAGTTCTGCAAGACCAAGACCGTCAATCCGGGCGCGGTCAGCAACGACACCACGATCACGCACGAGGTGTTCGAGAAGGGCCAGGGCGGCATCTACGTCGTCGGCCCGTACGTGCTGGCCAGGTTCGTCAAGAGCATCGGCACCGACAAGATCGAGGTCCTGCCCGTGCCCAAGGGCCCGGCCGGCGGTCCCGGCACCCTCGGCGAGGGCGAGAACGTCTACATGATGGCCGGGTCCACGATGGAGGACGCGCAGAAGAAGTTCGCCGAGTTCGCCATCTCCCCCGACGGCCAGAAGATCGGCATGAACAAGGACGCCGACGGCGCCATCGTCCGCCTGCCGGTCAACACCACGGTCGACATGGCCGCCGAGCGGCAGGACCCACGCTGGAAGGTGTTCCAGGAGTCCTACGCGAACGCCGTCTACGCCCCGCCGGTGCCGAGCTGGACGCCGATCCGCCAGGACTCCGCCGACGCCATCAACGCCGTCTGGGCCGACTGCTCGGCGGACGTCAAGACGAAGATGGATGAGCTGCAGACCAAGCTCACCCAGGAACTGCAGAGCCAGAAAGCGTCATGACCTCCACCCTGACGCCGGCCCGCAGCCGACCGGCGTCCCCCGGCCACCGCCCCAGGTCGGCGCGGTGGCGGGGGGCGCTGATCGCCTGGCTGTTCCTGGCGCCGGCGCTGATCCTGTTCCTGTACTTCAAGTTCATCCCGATGTTCGTGGGCCTGTGGAAGAGCCTCTTCAAGGTCCAGACGTTCCTCGGCGACGAATGGGTCGGGCTGCAGAACTACCAGACCATCATCACGGACGACGAGTTCGCCGCCGCCATCACGCACAGCGCGGTGCTGGCGCTGGGCACCACGGTCGGCTCGCTGCTGCTGGGGCTGGGGTTCGCGCTGCTCATCGAGGGTCCCGCCCGATACCTGTGGTTCGTCAGGACCGCGGCCTTCCTGCCGGTCGTCACCACGATGGCCGCCGTGGCCGAGGTGTGGCGCATCATGTTCCACCCGGCGGACAGCGGGATGCTCAACGTCATCATCGGCTGGGTGGGCATCGACCCGCAGCCCTGGCTCGCCAGCGAGCACTCGTCGCTGTGGTCGATCATGCTGATGAGCATCTGGCGCGGGACGCCGTACGACATGATGATCTTCCTGGCCGGGCTGGTGGGTGTGGACCGCTCGCTCTACGAGGCGGCGGCGGTGGACGGCGCCTCCACCTGGCGCAGGCTGCGGCACATCACGCTGCCCGCCCTGCGGCCGGTGTTCTGGATCCTGTTCACGCTGGCCGCCATTCGCGGGCTGCGCGTGTTCGTCGAGGTCTACGTGCTGACGGACGGCGGGCCGAACGGCTCGTCCGAGGTGCTGATGACCTTGGTCTACAAGCTCGGGTTCCAGAAGAACGAGCTGGGGGTGGCCTCGGCGGGCGGGATCGTGCTGTTCCTGGCCACGCTGGCGCTCACGGTGATCGTGCAGACGTTGCGCAGGAGGCAGGCGGCATCATGAAGTTCGACAGCGCTCTGGGGCTGGAAGGGCATAGAGGGCCGCTGGCTGTCATCGGAAAAGTCCTGATTTATGGGCTTATGGTGGTTGTTTTCACTGGGCCACTGGTCGGGCTGCTGATCAGCGCGTTCAGCAAGACCCTCGACCCGACGTCCTTCTCCCTGTGGCCCGACGAGCTCACCCTGGAGAACTTCTTCCAGGCCAAGGACAAGAACGTCTACCTCTACCTGTTCAACTCGTTCGTGGTCGTGGGCTTCGGCCTGCTGCTGCAGATGCTGGTGAGCGTCTTCGCCGCCTACGCGCTGGCGCGCAAGAAGTTCCGTGGCATGGCGTTCGTGATGCTGATCATGCTCGCCACGATGATGCTGCCCGAGGAGATCATCGCGATCCCCCTCTCGCTCGTCCTGGCCGACATGCCGCTGCTGCACGTGAACCTCATCGGCACGTACGCGGGCATGATCCTGCCGGTCGGCGCCTGGGGCTTCTCCATCCTCGTCATGACCGAGTTCATGAAGGAGGTGCCGGTCGAGCTGGAGGAGGCCGCGCGCATCGACGGCGCGGGCGAGCTGCGCATCTTCGCCACGATCATCCTGCCCCTGTGCCGCCCGGCGCTCGGCGTGATCGGCGTGTTCGGCTTCACCATGATCTGGGACCAGTATCTGCTGCCCCTGATCGTGGCGCCGGAATCCGACATGTGGACGCTCCCTATCGCGCTGCGCTCGCTGCGGTCGGACGAGGAGGCCGGCATCGGCGTGCTGCTGGCGGCCTCGCTGCTGGCCCTGCTGCCGTCGATCATCGCCTTCCTGGCGTTCCAGCGGCAGTTCATGCGCGGTCTGACAAGCGGGGCGGTGAAGGGTTAAGTGTCCATGTATCTGGACGCTATCTCATATCCTGACACTTGGAAGCCGCCGCCGTCGAGATGGGATGAGTATGGAACCCCAGTTGGTCAAGTCCGCAGAGCGGACGGTACGCATCCTCGAAGCCCTCGCCCAATCCCACAACAGCCTGACCTTGTCGGAGCTGCAACAGCGCACCGGGTTCCCGCGCAGCAGCCTGCACGCTCTCATGCGGACATTGGTGGAGCTCAACTGGGTCGAGACCGACTCGGCCAGGTCGGCGTTCGGGATCGGGCCGCACGCGCTGCTGACCGGCACCGCTTACCTGGACAAGGATCCCGCGCTGCCGTTCGCCCAGGAGACGCTGGAGGACCTGCGGGCGGAGGTCGGGCAGACCGCGCACTTCGCCCGCAGGGACGGGGCGCACGTGCTCTACCTGGCGACCAGGGACTCGCGCGAGGTGGACCACGTGGTCCCCAGGGTGGGCCGACGGCTGCCCGCCCACGTCACGGCGCTCGGCCAGGTGCTGCTCGCCCAGCTCACGGACGACGAGGTCGTGGCGCTGCTGCCCGACCCGCTGACGGGGCTGACCGAGCACACCATCACCGACCTGACCAAGCTGACCGTGGAGCTCGACCAGGTCCGCACCAGAGGCTGGTCCTACGAGCGCGAGCAGGGCACACCAGGAGTGGCGTGCGTGGCCGTGGCGGTCGATTACCGCATCCCGGCCACGGACGCGATCAGCTGTTCGATGCCGGCGGCGCTCGCGCCCGCCGAGGTCGAGCGGATCACCGACGCGGTGATCAAACACACCCGCAAGCTGGCTGCCACTCTCCGCAGGGAGGGCATCCGCTAGAAAGGACTGTTGATGCGGCTAGATGGTGTTCTCTTCTTTCCGGTGACCCCCTTCGGGGCCGATGGCGCCCTCGCCGAACCCGTACTGGCCCGGCACGTCGCCCAGGGGGTCGCGGCCGGGGCGGGAGGAGTGTTCACCGCGTGTGGCACCGGTGAGTTCAGTGCCCTCGACCTGGAGGACTACACCAGGGTGGTCGCGACCTCGGTCGCCGCCACCGCGGGGCGCGTGCCCGTCTTCAGCGGCGCCGGGGGCCCGCTGCCCACCGCCAGGACCATCGCCCGCGCGGCGGCCGAGCAGGGCGCCGACGGGCTACTGCTGATGCCTCCCTACCTGGTCAGCGGCCCACCCACCGGCCTGGTCCGGTACGTACGCGAAGTCGCCGAGGCGGCCGGCCTGCCGGTCGTCATCTACCAGCGCGGCACCGCCCGCTTCACACCCGCGGCGGTCGCCGAGCTGGCCCAGGTGCCCAACGTGATCGGGTTCAAGGACGGGCTCGGGGACTTCGACCTGCTGCAGCGGATCATCCTGACCGTACGGCGGGCGACGGACAAGGAGTTCACCTTCTTCAACGGCCTGCCCACCGCCGAGCTGACCGTGCCCGCCTATCGGGGGCTCGGGGTGAGTCTGTACTCCAGCGCGGTGTTCGCGTTCGCGCCCGAGATCGCACTGGCCTTCTACAAGGCCGTGACGGGCGGGGACGAGGTTCTGGTGCGGCGGCTGCTGACCGATTTCTACCTGCCGCTGGTGGACCTGCGGGACCTCGTACCCGGGTACGCGGTGTCGCTGGTGAAGGCGGGGGTGCGGTTGAGAGGGCTGGATGTGGGAGGCGTACGGGCGCCGCTGGTGGACCCGACGCCCGAGCATGAGGCCCGGTTGAAGCAGATCATCGCCACCGGCCTGGAGATCACCGGCACCTAACCTCCCCACCCGAACCCGACCACCCCAGGACCACACCCCCACCTCAGACCCGACCCCAGGACCGCACCCCCCACCTCCCGGACCTGGGCCACCCCCTTGCCGACTCAGCCGCTGAGCACACCGGTCGGGACGCGGAGGCCGGCGTGGTCCTATGCGTGGAGACGCTGCCGCTTGGCGAAATGTCCCCGGCAATGCGAACAGCAGAACGCGAACGTCTCACCATCGCGTTCCAGCGTGACGGCGTCTTCGAGGGGCAGGACCGCACCGCAGACCGGGTCCAGAACCATACCCGGCGGCACCTCCGCCGGCGCGGGCTCCTTGGCCTTCTCGATCATCGCCAGAGCGTCCGTGGACCGCTGTACCCGCCCAAAGAGCCCGTAACTTCCCTCCGCGATCCCGATGACGTTGACAAGGGCATGAGGCTCGCGGAACAGCCGTTGCGGATCATCCTCCCCCGCCGCCAGTTCCTGGGTGATCCGCGAGATCAGGTGCTCGCTCATCTCCTTGCCCCAGGCACCGACATAGACGTTCACCAGGTAACGCGGCCCGGTCGCGGGCACCCCATCCGCGATCCAAACGTCCGGCTCACGAACCACCACGTGGGTCAGCGACTCGTACCAATCGAGAACCCCCGCGTCGACGCCCGCCTCCGTCCCGGCCCCGGACAGCAGTCGTCGGGCCGTCAGCCGCGTCGCCATTTCTCGGCGCTGCTCCTCGCTGAACACATCCTTGGGCACCAGAAGCTCGATGATCAGCATGTGCTTCGCCCTTTCCTCCCGCGGCGACGTACACGTCACCTGGCATCGGCGGAACCGCCTTGATGTTGAGGATCGTGGCTCACGGCGCAGGGCCACGTCGTCGGGCCGGAGGAGGACATTTCCCCTGCAACGTTGGGAGTAGAGGCACCCGACATAAGCTCCCAGGAGTAGAAGCATCCCGCCGAACAGCACAACGCCCGCCCAACCACGGGCCCACCCCTGTCACAGTGGGCAAGCCCGCCAAGAACACGACCGCTCCACACGGGGAGCACGAAAACACCGGCCGCAGAACAAGGCACACCGGACACCGCCTGCCCCGGGTCAAAGGACAAAGCCACCGAACACCCGCGTATCAACCCTCAGCGGGGCACGCCGGACCGAACGCCGACCTGCCCCGCCGACACCCACGAGGGCGCTACCGAGGAGAGCCGCCGCTCAGGCCTGCAAACGACCATCCACCCGCCGCGGAATCGACAGCGGGTTGGCGTCCTTCAGCTCCTCCGGCAGCAGCTCCTCCGGCCAGTCCTGGTACGCCGTCGGCGCCAGCCACCGACCGATGGCCGTGGCCCCGACCGACGTGGTGGTCGTGGTGGCAGCAGGCCACGGGCCCCCGTGCTGCATCGCCCAGCACACCGCGACCCCGGTGGGCCAGCCGTTCCAGATCAGCCGCCCGGCCTTCCTGCCCAGCACCTCGGCGACCTCTCCGGCCTCCCCCGGCTCGGTGCCGTGTACGGTGGCGGTCAGCGACCCCTCCAACCGCTCAAGCACGGGCCGCAGGTCAGAAACCTCCCGATAGGTCACCACGATCGACGCCGGACCGAAGCACTCCTCGGCGATACGCGGCAGCTTCTCCTCGAACGAGCCCAGATCCGTGGTGAACACCTTCGGCGTGACCGCCCAAGCACCCTGTCCGGGCTTGCCCTCGGCCAGCAGCCGCAGTTGCCCCAGCCGCTCGACGCCCCCGACATACCCATCCCGGATCCGCTCGGCCAGCATGGGCCCCCCGGTGGTCCCCTCGATGGCCTCCGCCAGTGCCTTCTCCAACTCCTCGCCCTCGGGCACGAACATGAGCCCAGGGTTCGTACAGAACTGCCCGACCCCGAGCGTCAGCGACCCGGCGAACCCCGCCGCCACCTCCTTGACCGGCGCCGAGGGCAGCACGACCACGGGATTGACGCTGCCGAGCTCGCCGAAGAACGGGATCGGCACCTCGCGCTCGTCGATCAGCTTCTGGATCGCCTTGCCCCCGGCCACGGACCCGGTGAACCCTGCCGCGACCACCCCGGGGTGCTGCACCAGGTCGATCCCGGCCTGCATACCCTGTACCAGCCCCAGCAGATCGGGGTACGGCAGCGCGTCGCGTACGATCTTCGCCACCCGCGCGGAGGTGTTCGGGTGCCCGGGGTGCGCCTTGACGACCACGGGGCACCCGGCGGCCAGCGCCGAAGCGGTGTCGCCACCGGCCACGGAGAAGGCGAACGGGAAGTTGCTGGCCGCGAACACGGCCACGACTCCCGGCAGCGCGTGCATCATCCGCCGTACGTCCGGCCGGGGCGGTGCGAGCGAGGCGTCGGCGTGATCGATGATGGCCTCCAGGTAACCGCCGTCCCTGATCACCTCGGCGAAGAGCCTGAACTGCCCGGCCGTGCGCCCCACCTCGCCGCGCAGCCGCACCTCGCCGAGTGCGGTCTCCTGGTCGGCGAGCCGCCACAGCTCGTCGACGTGGGCGGCGAGCGCGTCGGCGACGGCTTCGAGCGCGACCGCCCGCTCGGCCGCCGGGGTCGCCCGCCAGGCGGCACCGGCGGCCGCCGCGGCAGAAACGATCATGTCGACCCCGGCACTGTCAGTCTCGGGCAGGGCGTCACCCACGGTGGCGCCGGTCCTGGGGTCGTATCCGTAGATCATCGAATGGCCCTTCGGAGTCTTGACACTGCTTCGGCTTAATTCTTACAGTTGCGGCAACTTGTCCACAAATCTGGCTATTGTTCACATATATGGACGGGGTTTGAATGATCATCAGGCAGATCCACGTAACTCCTGTGGCTTTCCGGGATCCGCCCCTTCTCAACGCCGCCGGAGTCCACGAACCGTGGGCTCTTCGTACCATTGTCGAGGTCGTCACCGACGAGGGTCTGACCGGGTTGGGCGAGACGTACGGCGATCTGCAGCACCTGGGCAAGGTCCGGCAGTGCGCGCAGGCGTTGGTGGGCCTGGAGGTGCACGCGACGCACACGATGTACGCCCGGATCAGCGCGATCGTCGGCGATGCGGTGACCGACCTGCACGGCTTGACGGGCGTCGCCACCAAGGAGAAATCCATCGACCGGGTCTTCTCCCCCTTTGAGGTGGCCTGTCTGGACATTCGCGGCAAGGCGGCAGGAGTGCCGGTATCGGACCTGCTGGGCGGGCAGGTCAGGGACGCGGTGCCGTACAGCGCGTACCTCTTCTACAAGTGGGCGGGCCACCCGGACTCAGAGCCCGACCGCTTCGGCGCGGCCCTGGACGAAGCCGGCCTGGTTGCGCAGGCCGACCTCCTGATCAAGGAGTACGGCTTCAAGTCGATCAAGCTCAAGGGCGGCGTCTATCCTCCGGATCAGGAGGTCGCCGGGATCCGGGCCCTTCACGAGGCATTCCCGGACATACCGCTCCGCCTCGACCCGAACGCGGCCTGGACGGTGGAGACGTCGATCCGCGTGGGCCGGGAACTGGAAGGCACCCTCCAGTATCTGGAGGACCCCACACCCGGAATTCCCGGCATGGCGGAAGTGGCGGCCGCCGTCCCCATGCCCCTGGCCACGAACATGTGCGTGGTGACCTCCGAACACCTCCCGCCCGCCATCGCATCCCGCGCCATCGGCGTACTCCTCCTGGACCACCACTATTGGGGCGGTCTCGTACGGTCCTCGCACGTCGCCAGCCTGTGTGACACGTTCGGTCTCTCGTTGTCCATGCACTCCAACTCGCATCTCGGCATCAGCCTGGCCGCGATGACCCACCTGGCGGCCGCCACCCCGAACCTCACTTTCGCCTGCGACACCCACACTCCCTGGCAGGACGGCCAGGACGTGGTCGCACCCGGCGCGCTGCGTTTCGCGGACGGCGCCGTCCCCGTACCGACGGGTCCGGGCCTGGGCATCGAACTCGACCGTGACGCCCTGGCCCGCATGAACGAGCAATACGACAAGTGCGGAATCGTGGCGAGAGACGACACCACATACATGCAACGCTTCGAGCCCTCTTTCTCCGCTGGGAGACCCCGCTGGTGAACATCGCGTACGTCTACCCCTGGGACGTCGTCGGCGACCCGAAGGCCCCCGAGCGCCTGGCAGCCCTGGGCGTGGAAGCAGTGGCCCTGGCGGCCGGCTACCACTCGACCCGCGCCGCCACGCCCTACCACCCCTCGCACCGCGTCCTGGACGTCCCGTATCCGGCGTTCTACCTCCCCATCCGCCCGTCGTCCTGGTCCCGCCTGGTCCCGGCCGCCCCCACCTGGACCGCACCGGACGCCTACCTCCAGGCCCGGGACGCCCTGAAGGCCGTCGGCCTCCAGGTCCACGCCTGGACCGTCCTCACCCACAACTCCCACCTGGGCGCCGCAAATCCCGACCTCGTGGTACGAAACGCCTTCGGCGACCCGTACCCGTACGCCCTCTGCCCCGCCCACGAGGACGTCGTCGACTACTGTGAGCGCCTGGTCCGCGAGATCCTGGAGGTGGGCGAGCCGGACGGCCTCATTCTGGAAGCCTGCGGCCCTCTGGGCTTCGGCCACCAGAGCGTCCACGAGAAAACCTCCGGCGCCGACTGGACCCCGACCGACGCCGACCTCCTCTCCCTGTGCTTCTGCACGGCCTGCGCCGACCGCTATCCCCCAGAAACCCGCGCCCGAGTCCGCGCCGTCATAGACCGCACCCCATTCCCCACATCGACCCCCCAACCCCCCGCCCCCGACACGGTGGACCAGGCCCTCGGCCCCCTGTCCGACGAGGTCAAATCCATCCGGGTCAACCTGTCCACCTCCCTCCGCACCCGCCTGATCACCACGGCCCGGCGCATTGCCCCCGGCACCCCCATCACCCTCCACGCCAACCCCGACCCCTGGGCAGCCGGCGCCTTCGCCCCCCTCCCCGCCGGCGAACCGGAAGCAGACGTCCTGGTAGCCAACTGCTGGGGCGACCCCACCACGGACGCCACCCGCCTGGCCCGCCTCAAGGACCTCGCCACCCCCACCCAACGAGTAGGCGCCTACGTCCTGGCCCTCCCGCCCCGCCCAGCCGACCCAACCGTCGTGGCGGACCACCTGAGGACATACGCAAAGGCCGGCGCCACAGAATTCCACCTGTACCACGCAGGTCTAGCCTCCCCCCAACGCCTCACCGCCCTGACGGAGGCCCTCCGCCTACACCCCTGACACCCCAACCACGGAACCGGCGCGTGGCCACAAACAAGGCCCACCTGTAGCCACGCGCCGTACCCACCCGCGAAACAACCGCGCACCGGGAACGCCAACGCCGTCCACACACATCGACATCCAGCGGTACGGCAGACCCCAACGCCTGCCGTACCGTCGGAAGGCTCAGACCTCGAGCACCACTGGGATGATCATCGGTCGGCGGCGATAGGTGTCACTCACCCAGCGCCCCACCGTACGCCGCACCACCCTGCGGATCTCCTGCATGTCGACCACGCCGTCCGCGGCCTTCTCCGCAAGGGCCCGTTCGATCTGCGGGATGAACCCCTCAAACTGCATGGGGTCGATGCCGGAACCACGCGCGTGGATCTCGGGGCCCGCGGTCAGCTTGCCGGTGTTCGAGTCGACCACGACGACCACGGAGATGAATCCCTCGTCGCCGAGGATCCTGCGGTCCTTCAACGAGGTGTCGGTGATCTCCCCCACCGACGAGCCGTCGACGTACACGTATCCGGCGTGCACCGCACCGACGATCCTCGCCCGGCCGTCGACCAGGTCCACGACGACACCGTCCTCGGCGATCACAATGTGGTCGTCGGGGACACCCGTGAGCGTGGCCAGCTTGGCATGCGCACGCAGGTGCCGCCACTCACCATGCACGGGCATGAAGTTCGAGGGGCGGGTGAGGTTGAGCACGTAGAGGAGCTCGCCGGCGGCCGCGTGGCCGGAGACGTGCACCTTGGCGTTGCCCTTGTGCACGACCCGGGCGCCCCACCTGGTCAGTCCGTTGATCACCTTGTTGACCGCGGACTCGTTCCCCGGCACCAGCGACGAGGCCAGCAGCACGGTGTCGCCCTCGGCGATGCGGATCGGATGGTCACGGTTGGCCATCCTGGACAGCGCCGCCATCGGCTCGCCCTGGGAGCCGGTGCAGATCAGCACGACGTCCTCGGGCGGCCACTCCTCGATGTCGCGGGAGTCGACGATGAGCTCCGGCGGCACCTTGAGATATCCCAGGTCACGGGCCACGCCCATGTTGCGCACCATCGAGCGTCCGACCAGCGCCACCTTACGACCGTGCTTGGCGGCGGCGTCCATGACCTGCTGGATGCGGTGCACGTGCGAGGCGAAGCTGGCCACGATGACCCGCTGCTCGGAGGTGCGGATCACGTCGTCGATGACCGGCGCGATCTCCCGTTCGCTGGTGACGAACCCCGGCACTTCGGCGTTCGTCGAGTCGGACATCAGCAGGTCGACGCCCTCGCTGCCGAGCCTGGCGAAGCCGCCGAGGTCGGTGAGCCGGCCGTCGCTCGGCAACTGGTCCATACGGAAGTCGCCGGTATGGAGGACGATGCCGGCCGGAGTCCGGATGGCCACGGCCAGCGCGTCAGGGATCGAATGGTTGACCGCGAGAAACTCGCAGTCGAAAGGTCCAAATACGTGCCGTTCCCCCTCGACGACCTCGAGTTTGGTCGGCTGGATCCTGTGCTCGGTGAGCTTGGCCTCGATCAAGGCCAGGGTGAGCTTGGACCCGATGAGGGGAATATCGCGCCGCTCGCGCAGCAGATATGGCACCGCCCCGATATGGTCTTCGTGGGCGTGCGTCAGCACCACGGCTTCGATGTCGTCGAGCCGGTCCCTGATGTATTCGAAGTCGGGCAGGATCAGGTCGACGCCCGGCTGGTCCGGCTCGGGGAACAGCACCCCGCAATCGACGATCAGCAAACGGCCGTCATATTCGAAGACGGCCATGTTCCTGCCGATCTCCCCCAACCCGCCGAGCGCTACGATGCGCAGGCCGCCGTCGGGCAGCGCCGGAGGAGGGCCAAGCTCAGGATGCGGATGACTCATGCCTGGCCCCCACGGTCAGATCTTGTTCTCAAAACTCCCGGTTCCTCCCCATTCCTATGCGTCTGCCAACTTCACCCCGCCGGCTACCAGACAAGTACGCAGCTCGGCGATTTGCTTCTCTGTGGCGTCCACCAGCGGCAGCCGCACCGGACCCACCGGCACGCCCACCAGGCTCAGCGCCGCCTTGGTCATGATCGCGCCACCCGCGCGCATCATGATGCCGTCCACCACGGGGGCCACCCGAGTGTGGAGATCGCGCGCCTCCGTGACGTCGCCACTCCTGTGCCGCTGGATCATCTGTGCCAAGTCCGCGCCGACCACGTGCCCGACGACACTCACGAACCCGGCCGCACCCACGGAGAGCCAGGCCAGGTTGAGCAGGTCGTCGCCAGAGTAGAAGACGAGGTCCGTGGCCGTCATCACCTGGCTGCCCGCGAACAGATCGCCCTTGGCATCCTTCACAGCCACGATGCGCTCGTGCTGCGCGAGACGAATCAGGGTCTCCGTCATGATCGGCACGCCACTGCGCCCCGGGATGTCGTACAACATTACGGGAAGGTCGGTCGCATCCGCTACGGCGGTGAAATGCTGATAAAGGCCCTCTTGCGGGGGCTTGTTGTAGTAAGGCGTCACCACCAGCAGCCCGTGGGCGCCGGCACGCGCCGCCTGCTTCGCGAGCTCGACGCTGTGGCGAGTGTCGTTGGTGCCCGCCCCCGCCACCACGGTCGCGCGATCACCGACCGCCTCGAGAACGGCGCTGACGATTCGCTGCTTTTCCTCGTCGGAGGTGGTAGGCGACTCACCGGTCGTCCCATTGACGATCAAGCCGTCATTGCGCTGCTCATCCACCAGATAGGCGGCGAGACGTCGTACAGCCACATAATCGACCTCGCCGTCGGACTTGAACGGCGTGACCATCGCGGTCAGCATACGGCCGAAGGGTGCGTCGGTGGTTCCAGTTGGCGATGCCATAGTGCGAACGCTACCTGGATTCAGAAATCCGTTGGACGTCGCCACCCCGCTTTGCCTGCCTGGAGCCGCTTTTTGCCCCCTTTCGCCGGCATCTCACCATCCAGCCCCCCTCGCGATCCCCTCTCTGATCCTCCTCCGCCAGATGCCCGGTACAGACCCGGCCAACACTCCATCAACCCCGCGCCGTCACAGCGCTCCACAGATCGACCCAGGCTCCCAAAGCTCCATACCCGGTCCGACCGAATTCTCCGGCCGGACCGTCACAGGCTCACCTTGCGCCAGGGATCGCCCGCCTCCCATCGCGTCCAGCAGAGGAGGACAAACCTCCGGCGCCACCACAAAGGGCCGCGCGAAGCAGATCACGCAGGACGGACTTCACGCTGGCACCGCACACCAAGCCCGAAGCGGATGGGTGACGTCCCCGCATAGCGGCGTGGTTGCTCACGCGCTGAGCCCCGTTTGCCCAGCTGGACAGCACACGACGAGATCGCGTTGATACACCAGCCAGCGGGACGCCGCCTGCGGAATGAGATGAAGCCGAACGGGCTGAACCAATGCAGAGCGCCGTAGCACGGGCCGGACAGGCCAGCCCGATCCAGGCTCCGGTGGGGTGTCTGGCGACCATTGGTGGATCGACATGGGATCGCCCGTTCTCGCACGTTCCTGGGCCGTCGGCAACCTCTCATTCGGCACATTCCCACCATCAGCCGAACAGTCCCACCCTGGTGGCCGGAGCGGCTTTCAGGGTAGTGACCGCAGTTTTGGCTGGTCTTGGTTGGGCACCGAAGGAAGTCGGCGGTCCGCCATGGGAAGGGGAGTCAACGCTCAGGTGCCACAGGACGGCTTGCCCAGGGGGCTCGGTGACCAGACTCCGGAGGACGACCCTGCGTTCAAGTGTCGCGACCGACGCATCCGCTCCGAGTTCCGGAGAGTGTCCGCACCGACGGGGGGACTTTCACCGTGTAAGGCCACCCGCTCTACCAGCCGTCCGGACCAAGGGCCGGGACACTCGCCGGCCAGGGCCATCGCGTGCCGCCAGGGACAGCCTTGGAGGTCTGTTGTACCGGTGGGACAGCGACGTACGATGCGCGGCGGCGGGATCAGGGATCGCCCCGCTGGGGGCGTGGTCACAGGTGTGATCGGAAGCGTGGGCATCCCGTCGCCACCAGCAGAAAGAGTCGGCGACCAGCGCAAGGAGGGCTCAGGACGTACGGCCGATCGAGGGTGCGGGCATTGGAAGAGGCCGCCGATATGTGCTCGGGGGTACACACAGCGACGACCTCTACCGGAGAATCGGTACCCCTTACATCGGCGTTACAGGGTTTCTCCGATAATTTTCCGCCATCGCAAAGTTGGGGCTCCAGCACTCCTCGATGACGGTCGGTTACCTGTCGAATACGGCAACATAGGGCAACGCCTCACACGAACCCCCAGGGATGGACTAGTGGCCACCTCAGATCCGGTCTACCTGCGTGTCGTCGAAGACATTCGACGGCAGATCACCGACGGCTCCCTTCCCCCCGGCGCGCCCATTCCTTCGCGGGCGCAGCTGACCCGCAAGTACCAGGTCGGCGAGACCGCCGCCCGGCACGCGCTACGCGTGCTCGCGGGCGAAGGCCTCATCATCGGCCGCGTGGGCTCGGGCCATTACGTCAGGGAGCGCCCCGACCTCACATCGCTCCACCGATGGCGATTTCTCGACCATCCGGCCCCGTTCGCGGCCGACCTGCAGTCCCAGGGCAGACGCGTGACCTGGGACTGGCACAGCGAACCCACCGAGGCCGGCCCCGACCTCGCCAGACGGCTACGCGTCGGCGAGTCGACCGCGCTCACCAAAACCCACTACGTCTTCCGTGGCGACGGCAGGCCACTGCAGTTGGCCACGTCCTACGAGCCACGGGAGTTCGCCGCCCATTCGGAGGAGGAACGACGAAGCCTGGTGGCAAGGTTGTACGCGCATGGCATAAAGATCACCGAAGTCGTGGAGAGCGTGCACACTCGCATACCTCGTCCGGCGGAGAGCGACGCACTCGATCTGGCGGCCGGCGTTCACGTGCTGCACATCGAACGTACGCACTGGGCTGGCGATCGTCCCGTGGAGACGAGCGACATCGTCATCCCGGGCGATCGCTTTCGGATCACTTACAGCATGCCGGTTTAGAACCCAGGACCCCGGGCGGGTGTCTCGCCTCGCCCGGGATTTTCAATGTGACGGATCGGATTCCCACGTCCTGTCGGCGGAGCGACGCAACGCGGGAGATGAGGCGATAGCACGTCGAGACCGCCTGCTGTGGCGCTCGGCCCGAGACGATGGCCACCCCGGGAAACTCCAGCACCGGCACCCCGATCGGCTGCTCCGCTCCCGGCGAGGATTCCACGTCCCCGATGAGGGCCCCCGTCCGATGTGACCCCATCCCGCAAGCCCTGGGTGTCTGTCATCGCCATAACCGATTTCCGTACCCTTCACCTGGTCGCGATCATCGATTCCCGAACCCAGAAGGTCGTCCCGCGTCACGACGCCACGCCTGTGACCAGGCGAAACCCGTACCACGACGCCTGCGGACGAAACCGTTGTTCCACGTACTGATCGCGAGCATCGAGGGGTGCCGGCTGGGGCGCATCAAGGTGGGGTGATGCTCCGCCCGTACGCGGGGACTTTGGCTTGCCCTTTTCGAGGTGACGGGGTTGGCGCCGTACGAGGTGGCTGTGCGGGCTGGGGCGTTGATGTGTTGAGGGCGGCCATTGGAACGGTCGGATTGTTCGATATTTCGTGCATGTGTTGACGTGTGGAAGCCGCCTGCTCGTGCTGAACGTGCAGGTCAGGGATTGTCGGTGCGCGTTGATACAACGGTTGCGGAGGGTGCCGATGCGAGTCAAAGACCTGCCCAACAGAGACAGGCCACGTGAACGGCTCATGGCCAGCGGAGCCGCCGCGCTGGCCGATTGGGAGTTGCTGGCCGTGCTGCTCGGCTCGGGATTCCGCGGGTCGAGTGCCATGGACCTGGCAGCCCGAGTGATCGAGCATTGCGGGGATCTCAATGCGCTCAGCCATTCCGATCCGCATCGGTTACTGGCCGTGCCCGGTGTCGGTCCGGCGAAGGCCGCACGGGTGGCCGCGGCCTTTCATCTCGTACGGCGAGCGGCTGCGCGGCCCGAACGTGAGCGGATCACCAGCACGTCCGACCTGGCCGAGTCTTGCGCTCCGCTGTTGCACGGCCGCAGGCACGAACGGCTGGTCCTGGTGACGTGCGACACGCGTGGCCGGGTGCTCAAGCGTTCCGTGCTGACGGAAGGGGGGACCGACCACACGGCGGTGCCGATCCGGGAGGTGATCAGGGAAGTGCTCACCGCGGGTGGGGTGGTGTTCGGGGTTGCCCACAACCATCCGGGCGGTTCCCTCGAGCCGAGTCCGGACGACCTGGAGGCCACGGCGCAGCTCGTCGAGGCCGCCGAGACGGTCGGGCTGCGACTCCTGGACCATCTGATCATCACAGATGGGGCCTGGCGCCGGATCCCCACGTAAACCAAATCCACCGTGGACTATAAACGCACCGGACATGAAAGGGAATCTTCCTATGCATAGCGCCGAACCACAGTTTTCCAAGAGACCGCCATGAGAATCTAATGGGGCGCGGGTCAGGGCCGACTCGGACGTCAGTCGGCCCTTTCTCGCCATGGCGGGATCCCATGCCATCCTGGAAGGTATGGGATCACGTCGGCGGGTTCGCAACGATCTCAGGCGGAGCTCCTCGCTCACACCGAATCTGGGTGGGGGCTCCGTCTGGGATGCCTCACCCAGGATCGAGGGGGGCTCCCGATCAGGGTCCCATGCCTTGGTTCCGGGTTGAATCCGGCCAACATTTCACGCCCAGGTTCGGGGCGCTGGCGTCCATCTTGGATTCTCTATCCGGATTCGGGTAAGGGCTCCGCCCGTGGGACCCGTAAGGCTCGTTTCCGAGATCGGTCGATTCCCCGAATTCGCCCCGAGTTGCGTACGTCGAGTAGGGTTGGCGTGCTTGCCCGAGTCACGGGCTTCAGGGAACTATGACGCCCCCTAGCATGGGCCGTGAGCGCCGCTTGAGCAGCTTCTTCCTCAGCCGGCCATGGGCGCCGCCTCGCCCGAGGAGCACAACAAAGTCGGGGCCACTGGTTGAAATATGCTTTACCGTCAGACCAGCTAGACGCCACAATGTTGCCTGCGGCCATCGCCTTGGAGCCCTTCGATCTGAACTGCGTCTTCGAAGGGCGATGCGATGGCCGTCACCATTTTTCGCCATCCCCGTGTCGCCGTTTCCGTCGCATGTCCGTGCGACCGAAGGCGATGTCGATGTGCGCTCTTCGAGGCCTGGTAAGGCATAAGTTACCTTTCAAGCGCGGAGCCTTACTCCTTATGCCTACAACCTTACGACAAGCAGTTGGGCATCCGACAATAGGGCCACAATGTGCTTTTACGCTCAGCACGATTTGTCGATTGAAACTGCCCACGCGGTTGGGAGTCGGTCATGGCAGGGGGCGCAGTTCGGCTCGTGTGGTGGGGCAAAGTGGCGGCCCGCATTACGGTTTAGCCCCTCACTCTCGCTCAGCCCTGTTGGCTAAGGCGTGACGCCGCGACAACTCCCACCGGTGCGCGACCTGGACTGTGCCGGCGAGGGTGGTGGCCTGCCAATTGGTGGGTCAACGATCTCGTCGTGCGCTGTGACGGCCGGTGCGGGTGGCGCGGCGGCTGGAGTTCTCGGCGCTGGGTCTGTGCATCTGCCCGGGTTGCGGGCCGGTGTATGCCGCCGGGCCTTACGCGGGTCGGGCCGATACGCGGGTCGGGCCCGTACACAGGCCGAGCCCCGCACACAGGTCAGTTTGGTCGTCGGCCCTCGCAAGCCGTGGCGCAACTGAGGCTCGTCGCCAACCTAGTGCGCGGCTTCAGGCTTGCGAGGGCGGTGGAAGGCCCCCGGCAGGTGCTGTGCCTGGAGTTGGCACCTACCGGGGGGCGACAGGCGTGGCCCACCAATGCCTGTCGCGGTACACGGGCTCGTGTGAGTGAGTGCTGTCGAGACCCGTGAGAGCCCGGCTCAATGGCGGCAGGAATGAGCCGGGAGGCATAGGGAGTGAGTTGAGATCCAAGGGCGTCAGCAGTCTCATGAGGAGTCGGCCCCCGGATCGGCTGGGGTGGGCGTGGTTCTGTGAAACGGGTGAGGGAGTGCACGGCCTACTGGCCGTATGGGGAACGCGGCGGTTTGCCAACGGAATGTTGGGGGTTGCGAATTGCTGGGTCGGGGTTGGGTGGCAGGACGCCCTGGCTGGATTTGCAGCGCAATGGCCCGGGGGCTGCGTCGCCATCGCCGTGGCGCGGTCGGGGGCGGTACGGGACAGGTGGTGGCCCGGCGTCTTGTGGGGCCGGATTTCCTGGGCAGGAGCATGGCCACGTGTGGCAGCGTCGCGCGGGAGGTCTGTCGTGAGCCGCCAGGCGGCGGTGAGCATCGGGTGGGGCTGGGGGGTTTCGAACGGGCGCGGTCTCGTTGTGGCGAGCGTCGGCCGCCAGAAATTTGGCCGTAGGTCGCGAAGGCCATGCGTATTGCGCAGGCCGGGCGCGTCCTCCCGTTCGCGAAGGTACGAAGGTCGTGCTGGTCACGCTGGTCGTCCTGGTCGCCGGGGTCGTGCTGGTCGTCCTGGTCGCCCGGGTCATGCTCGTCACGCTGGGTTGTGCCGGTCGCGCTGATCGTCCTCGTCACACAAGATTGCGCAGGTCCTGCGCCTCGCAAAGGTGGCGAAGGTCGAGGAAGCCATCTGGTCGCGCAAGTCATACAAGGCTCGCAGGTCGCGCAGGCCGCTCAAGGCGCGCATGTCGCTCGAGGGCGCGCGGGACGGGCTCGTCACGCAACGCAGGGCGCGCGGGACGGGCTCGTCACGCAAGGCCGCGAAGGTCCTGCTTCTCGCAAAGGTCCTGCCAGATGGCGGATGAGGCCGGGCTTCCCCTGGACCGCAGGTGTGTTCGCCGGTGGGATGTCCAGAACAGGGCTGCAGGGGCGAAGGTCCAGATCGGGCTCAGGGTCGGGTTCGGCGTCGAGATCGGGCGCCGGGTCGGGTTCGGGTTCGGGTTCCAGTTTGAGCGCTGGTTCGGGGTCCGGGGCGGGCTTGGGGTTCATTTCCGGCTCGGGCTCCGGTTGGGACTTGTCGCTTTTGTCTCCTCTGTCGAGGAGTAGCTGCCAGACTTTTCTTACCGTCGAGCCGAGCCGGCTACTGAATTCCTCCGTCGTTATTATCCCGTTTTTGCGGGTTACCTTGCGAATGAAGGTGACGCCGCCGGCCTGGCACAGTTCGTAGACCACTGATCGGCACTCGCAGGTGTAGTCCCGGACGCGGAACCGGCCTCGCGGGGCTTCTGGCATCCATCTGATGGTGATAGATGCCAGTCCGGCTACTGGTACGTGGCGACCGTGCTGGTCGCCCTCCTCCCATTGCATGGCTTCACCATACACCCATCCGTCTTCACTGGTCTACAAGACGTATGTAGAGACTCAAGTGAACGTCTACTTTGAGCAGGCATGTACGGTTTCGTCTATAATCCGAGCGTGCTAGATCGCGAAGGACCCGTACCTATTTACAAGCAGGTCGCCGAACTGGTCCGCGATCAGATCGAACGCGGCGAGCTCAAAGCAGGTGATCCCGTACCCAGCGAGGCCACCCTGGAAAAGGACTACGAAATCGCCCGGACGACCGCCCGCCGGGTCGCGCGCGAACTCCGGGAGCAGGGGCTCGTGTACACGGTCCAGGGCGAGGGCACGTTCGTCGGCCGGCCGGGAACGCCACGCTCCCCGAGAAAGACGCCGATTTATCAGAAGATCGCGGACGACGTCGCGGACAGCATTCAGCGCGGCGAGATCTCGCCGAATCGGGCCATTCCCGGCGAGAAAGTCATGATGCGGCAATACGGCGTCGCGAAGGTGACGGTACGGCAGGCGGTCGCGTACCTGCGGGAGCAGGGATGGGTCTTCACGGTCCCTTATCGGGGCACATACGTGGCGACTCCCGAGAAATGGCCCATAAATCGGGGATCATAATCTCCCGCCTTGACGGTGCCGTTGTATACCCTTGATGCGTGCTGAATCGCGAGGGTGACACTTACCTCTATCTGCAGATCAGCGACGTCATCAGGTCGCGCATCATGGCCGAGCTCTCCCCCGGGGATGTGGTGATCAGCGAGGCGGGGATCCAGCGAGAGTTCCAGGTGGCCCGCACCACCGCACGCCGGGCGATCCGGGTGCTGCGCAACCAGGGGCTGGTGCACACCCGTCAGGGCGAGGGCACGTTCGTGAGCTCCCCCGACGAGTTCGGGCGGCCGTCAGGGCCGCAGACCCCGCTCTACCGGCACATCGCCGAGGACGTCAGGCGACGCATCAAGGCCGGCGAGCTGCCCGCCTCCCATCCGATCCCGAACGAGGCCGCGCTGGTGCGGCAGTTCGGCGCCGCCCGCGAGACCGTCCGCCGGGCCGTGGCGCTGCTCAGGGAGCAGGGATGGGTCTGCAGCGTCCCCCATCGCGGCAGCTACGTCACGCCCGAGGATCGCTGGCCCGGCTGAGCGACGACCCGATACCACAGGCAGACCACGATCGAGTCGCCCGCCACCGTGTGACCCACGTCCGACCAGAAGCGGCGATGGGCCTCCCGCCAATCGGCCGTCGACCGGAACCCCTCGCCCTCCGCCTCGGCGAACTCCCAGGAGACCTCGGCGAACGGCATCAGCTCCACCCTCGTTATCTCGAGCTCCGCCACGCTCTCACCCGAGTCGCCCACGAGGATCAGGTGCTCGCCGACCCGCTCCACCTCTTCGCCCTCGGCCTCGTAGTCGAGGGCGAGTAGCCCGGCCGTCGCCTGCTTGCGGCCGGACAGGGTCAGGTCGGTGAGCCACGTACGCATCTCGCCCGGGGTCCCCAGCTCCATGGTCCTGAGTCCGTCTCTACGAGGCCACATGCCGCCAGATTAGAAGACCGGGATGATCTCCTCCGGATCGATGAAGTCCACCGGCACGCCTTCCAGATCCAGCTCCGGAATGGCCGGGAAGGCGATGCCCCAGCGTTCGACGATCGCACGGATCTTGGCCATGGCCACGCGCCAGTTCTCCGCCTGCTCCTCGTACGACAGCACACCCAGCCCCGCCTGCCTGGCCTCGTCCATGAGGACGCGGTGGTTGGGCAGGAAGTACGGCGGCAGCTCCCAGAAGCCCTCCGGCGGCTCCCAGAGGATCATGCTGAGGAAGACGAAGCCGGCCCGGAGCTGGCGCGTGATGAGGGAACGTACGCCGTCCGTCAGCCCGGGCCATTCGTTCTCGAGAATGGTCATGCAGATCTGAAGATGGCGGGACTCGTCCCGGCCGATGCGCTTGAACATCTCGCCGAAGACCGGATGCTGCGTGCCCGACGACATGCCCCTGAAGAGGGTCGAGGCCGCCATCTCCCCCATCATGAAGCTGGTGAACAGCACCGGCAGCGAGTATTTGCCCACGGCCGAGCTGTAGCCGTTCCAGTAGCGGCCGCCGTTGTGGTAGAGCCAGCCGATGTTGTTGTGCGCGGCGCGTTCCAGGTCGTCGGTGGGACTCCAGTCGAGCGGGCCGCCCGGCCAGAGCTTGGCGATGGTGCGCTGGCAGCATTCCTCGTGGTTCATCTCGTCGCGGGTGATCGAGAAGAAGCACTTCCTGACCGGGTCCTCCTCGTGCTTCTCGAACGCCTGGATGGTGGCCCGGGCGAACACCGCCGGCCCCGAGGCGTCGAAGTTGGCCAGGACCGCGAACCAGTACATGATGCCCAGCCGCTGCTCCCTGGTGAAGTCCTCCGCCCTGAGGCCGTCCCAGGGAAGATCGGCCGGGTTCCAGACCATGCGCTTGGACTTCTCGTAGATGGCGGCGAGCTTCTCGGTCTCCACTCGCCATTCCATCGGATAGATGTTGGGCTGCGGGATCTCCGGCGGCGGCCAGAACCCGCCCTCTGGGATCGTGAGGTCTGCCATATTGTGACACCTCCCCTCATATCCTGCGGCGATGCGTCACGTCTTTCAAGTGCGGGCACGCTGCGTGATGATGACGCAGGTCAGTACGGCCAGCGCGGCGACCATGGTGGTCGGGCCGAATCGCTCCCCCAGCAGAAACCAGGCCCAGAGGAGCGTCAGGAGGGGCTGCGTGAGCTGGGTCTGGCCCGCTCTGGCGATCCCGCCCTTGGCCAGGCCCGCATACCAGGGGATGAAGCCGATGAACATGGAGATCGCCGACACGTAGGCGAAGCCCGCGATGGCGTGCGGGGCCGGGGTCACGGGGGTGGTCAGGGCCAGGACCGCCGTGACGGGGAACGTCAGAGGGAGGGACAGGACCAGGGTGTGGGAGATCACCTGCCAGCCGGGAGTCTGCCTGGACAGGCGGCCGCCCTCCGTGTAGCCGACGGCCGCCGAGACGAGGGCGCCGATGAGGAGGAGGTCGGACCAGGTTGGGGTGCCGTGGCCCTGGGCGAGGGTGAAGGCGGTGACGACCAGGGCGCCTGCCGTACTGGCTGTCCAGAAGAGCGGGCCGGGGCGTTCGCCGGCCCGCAGGACGGCGCAGACGGCCGTGGCCGCGGGGAGGAGGGCGATGACCACCGCGGCGTGGGACGTGCTGGTGCCCAGATCCAGGGCGAGGGAGCTGAAGACGGGGAAGCCGAAGACCACGCCCAGGGAGATCAGGGCGTAGGCGGGCCAGGTGTGTCTCGGGGGGAGGAGGGGACGGCCGGTGGCTCTGAGGCAGGCCGCGGCCAGGACACCCGCGACGGCGGCCCGGCCCACGGCCACCAGCCACGGGTCGAAGCCCTCCAGGGCGTAGACGGTGCCCGGGAAGGAGCCGGAGAAGGCCAGGACGCCCAGGAAGGCCAGGGCCGTGCCCTGGCGGGCCTGACGGGAACTCGGCGGGCGACGGGATCGGGCGACCGGGGACGGGGAGGGGAGCGCTACTTCGGGCATGGGAGTAGCGCTATCGTGATCCTTCATGGACAACGATAGCAGTGTCGATCAGATCACCGCGATACTGCGTCAGGAGGCCGAGCGGCTGGCGCCGGGGGCGCGGTTGACGTCCAGCAGGGAGATCATGCGGCGCCACAACGTCAGCCCCGTGACCGTCTCCAGGGCCATCGGGCAACTGGCGGCCGAGGGGCGGGTGGTCACCAAGCCGGGGATCGGTGCGTTCGCGGCTCAGCCGGTCGGCGGGGCGCGGGATACCGCCGACCTGTCCTGGCAGACCGTGGCGCTCGGGGCCCGGATGGTCGACGACGAGCCGGTGGCGGCGTTGCTGGGGGCGACACCCGACGGGACGGTGCCACTGACCGGCGGTTATCTGCGGCCGGGGCTGCGGCCCGACAAGCAGTTGGCGGCCGCGGCGGTGCGGGCCGTGCGGCGGGCGGAGGCGTGGGCGATGCCGCCGCTGACGGGGGTGGTGGAGCTGCGGAGATGGTTCGCCACACAGGCCGGGGGTGACGTGACGGCGGGCGACGTGCTGGTCGTGAGCGGGGGGCAGGCGGCGCTCACCCATGCCCTGCGGGCGCTCGCAGCTCCCGGTACGCCGGTGCTGGTCGAGACGCCCACCTACCCCGGAGCGCTGGCGGCGGCCAAGGCGGCGGGACTGCGGGCCACGGCCGTACCCATGGACCGGGACGGCGTACGACCGGAGCTGCTGGCCGAGGCGTTCGCCGTGACCGGGGCCCGGGTGTTCTTCTGCCAGCCCACGCTGCACAACCCGACGGGGGCGACCCTCACCGTCGAGCGCCGGGAGCAGGTGCTGCAGGTGGCCAGGGCGGCGGGGGCGTTCGTCGTCGAGGACGACTACGCCCGCTTCCTGACCGCGCAGCCACCGCCCTCGCTGGCGTCCATGGACCGGCACGGCACCGTGGTCCACCTGGTGTCGCTGACGAAGATCCTCTCCCCCAGCCTGCGGGTGGCCGCCGTGATCGCCCGGGGGCCGGCCGCCCGGCGGCTGCGGGCCGGTCAGCTCGTGGAGTCGTTCTTCGTGGCCCGGCCGCTGCAGGAGACGGCGCTGGAGTTCGTCGGGTCGCCGGGCTGGCGGCGGCACCTGGCGGCGGTACACGGCGAGATCGGCACCAGGCGCGACGCCCTGGCGGCGGCGCTGGCCGCGCGCATGCCCACGGCGGAGCTGCACCTGATGCCCATCGGCGGGATGCACCTGTGGGTGCGGCTGCCCGCCGAGGTCGATGAGCAGGCGCTGGTGGAGGCGGGCAAGCGGAACGGGGTGCTGGTGAGCCCGGGGCGGATCTACTATCCGTCCGAGCCCCAGGGGCCGCGGCTCCGGGTGACGCACATGGCCGCCGCCCATCTGGCGGAGTTGACCGAAGGAGTGCGGCGGCTGTCCCAGGCACTGGCCGAGGTCTCGTCGTGACAGAATTCGGAGATCCCCGGGTTGACGTCTGATGATGCCTTGCGGGGGTACATGGTGGAATGCGGCGACCGTACCGAGACGCGGGCTTACCGGGCGAGGAAGCGGGGTTCGCGTCGTCTCCAAGGGTCAAACACCGATACGGTGTAACTCGTGCCTTGTGGCATGGACGGCAGGCGAAGGAGCGGGCCCAGATGGCAGACGTAGGCGTCCGGGCGGCCCGGCGCGAGGATGTGCTCCAGGTTGCGAACACTCAGATCCGCGCCTGGCGCTACGGCTATCGGGATTTCCTCCCCGAAGGCCCACTCGAGCAGATGACAGGCGCGGCGGCCGAGAAGATGTGGCTGCGCCAGTGGGACGAGGCGATCGTCGCCCCGCCCACGCCCATGCACAGGGTTTTGGTCGCGGTGGAGACCATCCTCGACACCGAGGGTTTCCCCGCCCTCGGCGCGGGCGGCAGCGCCGCGCTGACCACCCCACGCGGCGGTGAGCGCGTGGTGGGCCTGGCCTCCCACGCCCCGGCAGAGGACCCCGACCTCGACCCCAGCGTGGTGGCCGAGATGCTGACGCTGCTGGTCGACCCCGATTTCGTCCGCCGGGGCCACGGCAGCCGCCTGCTCAACGCCACAGTCGACCACCTGCGCGAGGACGGGTTCCGCCAGATCGTCACCTGGGTGTTCGCCGACAACCACGCGGTGCTCGGTTTCCTGGAGTCGGCCGGTTGGGGCGAGGATATGGCCGAACGCGTTCTTGACATGGGCCGTCCGATCCGGATGGTCAGGCTCACCACGGATATCAGCTAGAGGTTTCGACAGATATGGCAACACCCGGCCAGTGGATCGCCGGCGCCCGCCCGCGCACCCTCCCCAACGCCATCGTGCCCGTCATGGTGGGCACCGGCGTGGCCATCGGCGAAGACGGTTTCGTGTGGTGGCGGGCGATCCTGGCGCTGCTCGTGGCGCTTTCGCTGCAGATCGGCGTCAACTACGCCAACGACTACAGTGACGGCATCCGCGGCACCGACGACCAGCGGGTCGGCCCGATGCGGCTGGTGGGGTCGCGCGCGGCCACGCCACGGCAGGTGCTGGTCGCCGCGCTGGGCTGTTTCGCGGTCGCCGCGGTGCTGGGGTTGATCCTGGTCCTCGCCACGCAGGCGTGGTGGATCCTGCTGGTGGGCGCCGCGGCCATCGCCGCGGCCTGGTTCTACACGGGGGGCAAGCGTCCCTACGGCTACCGTGGGCTGGGCGAGCTGGCCGTGTTCGTGTTCTTCGGGATCGTGCCCGTGGTGGGCACGGCCTACGTACAGACCGAGCACCTGAGCTGGCCCGCGTTCTTCGCCTCGATCCCGGTGGGCCTGCTGTCGTGCTCGATGCTCGTGGTCAACAACCTGCGTGACGTCGGCACGGACGGCAGCTCCGGCAAGCGGACGCTGGCCGTGCGGCTGGGGGCCGAGCGCACCCGTACGCTCTACGTGGCCCTGCAGGTCGTGCCGTTCGTGGTGGCGCCGGCGATGATCCCGGTGACGCCGTGGGCGGCGCTCGTGCTGCTCGCCGTGCCGCTGGCGATCCCGCCGATCAGGACGGTGCTGGACAAGGCGGTGGGCCCGGCACTGATCGCGGTGCTGCAGCAGACCGGTAAGTTGCAGATGGCCTACGGCGTGCTCTTCGCGGTGGGTCTGGCCATCGTCTTCTGACGAGGGCGGTGAGACCGGCTTCTGACAAGGAGGAGAGCGGTGAAGGACTTCGTCGCCGGACTGCCCAAGTGCGAGCTGCACCTGCACATCGAGGGCACGCTGGAGCCCGAGCTCAAGTTCGAGCTGGCCCGCCGTAACGGCCTGGAGCTGCCGTACGCCTCCGTGGCGGAGATGCGGGCCGCCTACACCTTCGACAGCCTGCCCTCCTTCCTGACGATCTACTACGAGAGCATGTCGGTACTGCGCACCGAGCCCGACTTCTACGACCTGGCCATCGCCTACCTGCGCCGGGCCGCCGAGCAGAACGTCCGTTACGCCGAGATCTTCTTCGACCCGCAGGCGCACACCTCCCGGGGCGTGCCGTTCGACGTGGTGATCCGCGGGCTGCGGCGGGCGCTGATGGACGCGCAGGCGCGGCTCGGTGTGCGGGCGCAGCTCATCATGTGCTTCCTGCGCGACTTCCAGGCCGAATATGCGATGGCGACGCTGCTGGAGTCGCTGCCGTACAAGGAGTGGATCGTGGGCGTCGGGCTTGACTCCGACGAGAAGGGCAACCCGCCGGTCAAGTTCGCGGCGGTCTATGAGCGTGCCCGGCAGGAGGGCTACCTGCTGACCATGCACTGTGACGTGGACCAGGACGACGCGATCGAGCACATCCGCCAGGCCGTCGAGGACATCGGGGTCGACCGGATCGACCACGGGGTCAACCTCCTGGAGGACCAGCGGCTGGTGGAGACGGTCGTGGCGCGCGGCCTGGGGCTCACCTGCTGCCCGGTCTCCAACGGTTTCGTCACGGGCTCGTTGCAGGCCGAGGGCATTCGCAAGCTCATGGATCTGGGGGTGCGGGTGACGGTCAGTTCCGACGATCCGGCGTACTTCGCGGCGTACGTGCAGGAGAACCTGATCGCGTTGCAGGAGGCGCTGCAGCTCACCCGGGAGGAGCTGGCGCAGCTCGAGCGCAACGCGTTCGAGATCGCCTGGCTGCCCCGGCAGGTCAAGGACGCGTATGTGGCCGAAGTGGACGCGTACGTCTCCCGTTGATGTTCTGAATCGTTAGCTTGAGGGGCTAACGGGAGCGCCCATTTGCAGTCGGCCGGCGGCGACGGACCGGTGCTCGACGCGATCAGCAGCGGCCGCCCGGTGACGGCGACGGACCTGGCGGCGGACGCCCGCTGGGGCCGCTGCACCGCCGACTCCCGGGGGATCCGCAGCCTGCACTCCGAGGGCCTGGAGTCCGAGGGCGGGCCGCTGGGTGCGCTCACCCTCTCTTAGTGCGGCGACACTGCGCCATGACGATGCCCTCCCACGAGGGTCCAGCCGGGCGCGGGGCCCTTCCCGTGGGTGGACGGACCCGCGCGCGTTCGCGGCCACGGTGGCGGATTTCCTGACCGGGCCTACGGGCTAGCGGCGCATCACCACGCGCGGCGCCACCTCGATGCCCAGCTCGCGCTCGTGGGCCACCAGCGCGCGCAGCTCCGGCCCCCACTCGGCCTCCGGCATCACCGAGAACCCGTGCCGCGCGTACCACGGCGCGTTCCAGGGCACGTCCCGGTAGGTCGTCAGCGTCACCGCGGGCGCCCCGCAGGCGCGGGCGTGGTCGATCACGGCCGTCACCAGCCGTCCGCCGATGCCCTGCCGCATGCTGTCCGGGTGCACGGCGAGCTGCTCCAGATGCAGGTTGTCATCCACCCACCCGACCAGCGCGAAGCCCGCCGGGGGCTCCCCCTCGACCAGCACGGGGCCGGGACCGGAAGCCTCTTCGATCATGGTGGTGCCCGGCGGGAACACGATGCCCACCTGCTCGAACAGCCCGTCAGCCGCCTGCTCGATCGAGGCCAGCCCGGCGAGCTCCCCGGCCTCCGCCCATCGCACCATGCCGACACGATCTCATGTTTCGGGCGCATCGCGCCGCTCGTATTAGTGTTGATGATCGCAGGCCCGGCTGTGCGGAGCCGGAACCCTCTCCTCACGACGTGCCCACGACCCACGGGTGGTGGGCACGTCGTGCACGGCCCCGGTCGGGGGCCGAGCGTCGTGCACGGCCCCCTGGTCAGAGGTCGAGCAGGGGCTCCAGGCCCACCGTGAGGCCCGGCACCTCGCGCACCCTGCGCACCCCGAGCAGCACTCCGGGCGTGAACGCCGACCTGCTCATCGTGTCGTGCCGGATCGTGAGGATCTCGCCGTCGCCGCCCAGCAACACCTCCTGGTGCGCGATGAGCCCGGACAGCCGCACCGCGTGCACGTGCACCCCGCCGACGTCGGCTCCGCGGGCGCCGTCGAGGGCCGTGGTCGTCGCGTCGGGCATCGGGCCGAGCCCGCCCTTGCCGCGCGCCTCGGCCACCAGCTCAGCGGTGCGCCGGGCCGTGCCGGAAGGGGCATCGGCCTTGTTGGGGTGGTGCAGCTCGACGATCTCGACGGACTCGAAGTAGCGGGCCGCTTGCTGCGCGAAGTGCATCATGAGCACGGCCGCGATGCCGAAGTTGGGGGCGATCAGGCAGTTGGTGCCAGGCGAGCCCGCCAGCCACCCTCGCACGGTCTCCAGCCGCCCCTCGTCGAACCCGGTCGTGCCCACCACGGGGTGGATGCCGTGCCCGATCGCCCATTCGAGGTTGCCCATGACCACGTCGGGATGGGTGAAATCGACCACCACCTCGGCGCCTCGCAGCCCCTCGATGGGGTCGTCCTTGTCGAGCGCGGCCACCAGCTCCATGTCGGTGGCCGCCTCGACCGCCTTGCACACCTCGACGCCCACCCTGCCGAGGGCGCCCAGCACACCTACCCTGATCACAGGGGCAACCCTATCGGACGGCGTCGCTGAAGTCCTTGTCGCCGTACGGGCCGATCACGGCGAGCGTGAGCGGCCGGTTGAACACGTCCGCGGCCACCTCGGAGATCTCGTCGGGGGTGACGGCCTCGATGCGCGACAGCACCTCGTCCACCGACATCAGCTCGTCGTAGACCAGCTCGTTCTTCCCGATTCGGGACATCCGCGAGCCGGTGTCCTCCAACCCGAGCACGAGCCCGCCACGCATCTGCCCCTTGCCACGCATGATCTCGTCGGCGCTCAGGCCCTCGGCCACCACCCGAGACACCTCGTCCCGGCAGATCTTGAGCACGTCGTCGATCTTCGACGGCAGGCAGCCCACGTAGATGCCGAACTGCCCGGTGTCGGCGTAGGCCGAGGTGTAGCTGTAGGCGGAGTAGGCCAGGCCGCGCTTCTCCCTGATCTCCTGGAAGAGCCTGGACGACATGCCGCCGCCCATTGCCGCGTTGAGCACGCCCAGCGCGAACCTGCGCTCGTCCGTACGGGCCATGCCGGTCGTACCGAGCACCAGGTTGGCCTGCTCGGTCGGCCGGTCCAGCACCTTGACGCCCGACCGGGTCTCGGCCCCGGGACCGCTGGTGCGCGGCGGCGCGAACTCCGCCGGGCCGGACAGCGCGCCGGCCCGTTCGTAGGCCCTGGTGACCAGTTCGACGACCTGCTCGTGCCGTACGTTGCCCGCCACCGACACCACCGTGCGGCGGGGCCGGTAGTAGCGGTGGTAGTACTCGGCGATCCGCTCGCGCCCCAGGGCGTTGATCGAGTCGACCGTGCCCAGGATGGGCCGGCCGATCGGCGAGTCTCCGTAGAGCGCGGCGGCGAACTGCTCGTGCACGACGTCCGAGGGGTCGTCGTCGTGCATGGCGATCTCCTCCAGGATCACGCCACGCTCGGACTCGACGTCCTCGTCCGTCACCAGCGAGCCGGTCACCACGTCGGCGAGCACGTCCACCGCCACCGGCAGGTCCTCGTCGAGGACCCGGGCGTAGTAGCAGGTGTACTCCTTCGCGGTGAAGGCGTTGATCTCACCGCCGATGCCCTCGATGGAGGCGGAGATCTCCATGGCGTCGCGCGTCGGAGTGCCCTTGAACAGCAGGTGCTCCAGGAAGTGGGTGGCCCCCATGTGCTCGGGGGCCTCGTCACGCGAGCCGATGCCGACCCACATGCCGACCGCGACACTACGCACGGTCGGCATGGTCTCGGTCACCACGCGCAACCCGCCCGGCAGGACAGTACGCCTCACCACCCCGGCTCCGTCCTTGCCGGGATGCAGCGTGGTGGTGGTCACAGGGCCTCCGCGCCACGTTTGTCCGTGATCCCCGTCACGGGACCTCCTTCACCGGCCACGTGACCGAACTCGGTTGTCACCCTCACGAGTTGCGGTCGTCGCCGTCGGTGCGGGTGCTGCGCACGCGGGTGCGGGTGCGGCGGGGCTTGTCCGGCTTCTCCTCGGCGGCCGGCGCGGCGGCCTCGGGCTCGGGAGCGGACTCGGAGCCACCCTCGGCGGGCTTGCCCTCCTTCTCCGCGGCCTCCTTCTCGATGACCTCGACCGGCACCAGGGAGAGCTTGCCCCGGCCGTCGATCTCGGCGATCTCGACCTGGATCTTCTCGCCGACGCTCATCACGTCCTCGACGTTCTCGATGCGCTTGCCGCCGTGCAGCTTGCGGATCTGGGAGACGTGCAGCAGGCCGTCCTTACCCGGCATGAGCGAGATGAACGCCCCGAAGGCGGCGATCTTGACGACCGTGCCCAGGTAACGCTCCCCGACCTCCGGCATGTGCGGGTTGGCGATGCCGTTGATCGCCGAACGGGCCGCCTCGGCGGACGGGCCGTCGGTGGCGCCGATGTAGATCGTGCCGTCGTCCTCGATGGTGATCTCGGCGCCCGTGTCGTCCTGGATCTGGTTGATCATCTTGCCCTTGGGGCCGATGACCTCTCCGATCTTGTCGACCGGGACCTTGATCGTGATGATGCGCGGCGCCGTCGGGTTCATCTCCGCCGGGGAGTCGATGGCCTCCTGCATCACGTCGAGGATCGCCAGGCGGGCGCCCTTGGCCTGCTTGAGAGCGGCGGCCAGCACGGAGGCCGGGATGCCGTCGAGCTTGGTGTCCAGCTGCAGGGCGGTGATGACGTCCTTGGTGCCGGCGACCTTGAAGTCCATGTCGCCCATGGCGTCCTCGGCGCCCAGAATGTCGGTCAGGGTGACGTAGGTGTCGCCCTCGCCGATCAGGCCCATCGCGATGCCCGCGACCATCTCCTTGAGCGGCACGCCGGCGTCGAGCAGCGCCATGGTGGAGGCGCAGACCGAGCCCATCGAGGTCGAGCCGTTGGAGCCGAGCGCCTCGGAGACCTGGCGGATCGCGTACGGGAACTCCTCGCGCGAGGGCAGCACCGGGATCAGCGCCCGCTCGGCCAGCGCGCCGTGACCGATCTCGCGGCGCTTGGGCGAGCCCACCCGGCCGGTCTCGCCGGTGGAGTAGGGCGGGAAGTTGTAGTTGTGCATGTAACGCTTGGTGCGCTCGGGGTTGAGCGTGTCGATGACCTGCTCCATGCGCAGCATGTTGAGCGTGGTGATGCCCAGGATCTGGGTCTCGCCGCGCTCGAACAGCGCCGAGCCGTGCACCCGCGGCACCACGTGGACCTCGGCGGACAGGGCGCGGATGTCCTTCGTGCCGCGGCCGTCGATGCGCACGCCCTCGTTGATGACCCGCTCGCGCATGAGCTTCTTCATCACCGAGCGGAACGCGGCGGAGATCTCCTTCTCCCGCCCCTCGAACTCGGGCAGCAGCTTCTCCCCGGCCAGCGCCTTGACCTTGTCGAGCTCGCTCTCGCGCTCCAGCTTGCCGGCGATGGTCAGCGCGGCGGCCAGCTCGGTCTTGACCGCGCTCTCGACCGCGGCGTAGACGTCGTCCTGGTAGTCGAGGAAGACGGCGTATTCGGCGGTCTCCTTGGCGGCGACCTGCGCGATGCGCGACTGCGCCTCGCACAGCACCTTGATGAAGGGCTTGGCCGCCTCCAGGCCCTGCGCGACGGTCTCCTCGGTCGGCCCGACGGCACCGTCGGCGACCAGCTTGAGCGTGTCCTTGGTGGACTCGGCCTCGACCATCATGATCGCGACATCGCCGTCGTCGAGCACGCGCCCCGCCACGACCATGTCGAACGTGGCCCGCTCCAGCTCGTGGTGCGTCGGGAAGGCCACCCACTGACCGTCGATCAGCGCGACGCGCACGCCGCCGATCGGGCCGGAGAACGGCAGCCCGGCGAGCTGCGTGGACAGGGACGCGGCGTTGATGGCCACCACGTCGTAGAGGTGGTCAGGGTTGAGCGCCATGACGGTGGCGACAACCTGGATCTCGTTACGCAGGCCCTTGACGAACGACGGGCGCAACGGCCGGTCGATCAGCCGGCAGGTGAGGATCGCGTCCTCGGAGGGACGGCCCTCACGACGGAAGAACGAGCCGGGGATGCGGCCCGCGGCATACATGCGCTCTTCGACGTCGACCGTGAGCGGGAAGAAGTCGAAGTTCTCCTTGGGCGATTTGGACGCCGTGGTGGCGGAGAGCACCATGGTGTCGTTGTCGAGATAGGCGACGGCGGAACCCGCCGCCTGGCGCGCGAGTCGGCCGGTCTCGAACCGGATCGTACGCGTGCCGAAAGAGCCGTTGTCTATGACGGCTTCAGCGGTGTGGACACCCTCCACGGGGGACCTCCTTGTGGTCGGTCTCCCGCGCCCTTTCCACCGGCACCCTCGTTAGGTGCAGCGCCGGTCTTCGATCGAAGCGCCCGGTCACAATCTCTCTGTCATACCTACCGGAAGCCACTACCGAGGACCGGCCCGCAGGCGTCGCGGGTCGCATGGTGCTGAGCGGACGCGGGGGCTGTGTGTCTCGGATATTCAGTTGTACGCCAGGTACGCGGCCGTTTCACGTCGCCACGCGCCTGACGGTGCGGCCGCGCCGATATGGAAAGGGGAGCGGCGCGGACGCCGCTCCCTTCACGCTATCGGCGCAGGCCGAGCCGCTCGATGAGCGAGCGGTAACGCTGGATGTCGACCTTCTGCAGGTACTTCAGCAGGCGGCGCCGGCGCCCGACGAGCAGGAGCAGACCACGACGGCTGTGGTGGTCGTGCTTGTGCGTCTTCAGGTGCTCGGTGAGCTCGCTGATGCGCTTGCTGAGCAGAGCGATCTGCACCTCCGGCGACCCGGTGTCGCCTTCGGCCGTCGCGTATTCGCTGATGATGGTCTTCTTGGCAGCGGTGTCGAGGGACACGGCTCTCCTTCGATCTACGGACACGCACGAATGAGATAAAGGTGCGAACGACCGTGCGTGCCTACAGTCGCCGCGTGAAGGCCGTCATGGGCAGCGCGCAACAGCGCCGTCACAGAGCCGACATGCAAGGCTACCACCTTGGGCCGGGTGCTCCGCCGCATCGACATCATCCTCCTGCGAGACTGTCGCCATCCGCAGGCATCATCCGCCGTCGGCGGCCCTGCCTTGCGGCATGCCCTTCTCACAGAGAGGACACCCGATGCGGATCGGAATCTTGCTGTTCGAGGACGTGGAGGAGCTCGACGCGGTGGGCCCGTGGGAGGTGTTCGGGATGTGGGAGCGTCTGTGGCCGGGCGAGGTCGAGCTGCTCACCCTCGCCCGTACGGCCGGTCCCGTCAGGGCGGCCAAGGGCCTGACACTCCTCGCCGACCACGGCTTCGCCGACGCGGGCCGGCTCTTAGCCCAAAAGACCCACCCACCGGTCAGCGGGCGCTTCCTGGACTGAGGTGCGCCAGCGTCGGTGGGTGGTTGGCGGTGGCGCGCGTACAGGATGGTGATGGTCTTAGCAAAGGAAATGGTCTTAGCTTGTGAGGCGGCGGGTGGCGGCGACGTCGCCGCGGATGCCGGCGATCAGCGCGTCGATCGAGTCAAAACGCGTGTTCCCGCGCAAGTGCGCGATGAACTCGACCGCCACGTGCACCCCGTAAAGCTCAAGATCATCACGATCCAGCGCATAAGCCTCAACCGTCCGAGGCACCCCCTCGAACGTGGGATTGGTGCCGACCGAGATCGCCGCCGGCCACCGCTCCCCCGCATAGAGAGCGGGCAGGTTGGCCACGGGCACGCACTCCAGCCACCCCGCGTACACCCCGTCCGCCGGAATGGCCGTCTGCTGCGGCGTCTCGACGTTGGCGGTCGGGAAGCCGAGCTGGCGTCCCCGCTGGTAGCCGCGCACGACGACGCCTTCCACCCGATGCGGCCGCCCCAGCATGGCAGCGGCGGCCTCGACATCGCCCGCGACTAGCCGCTCGCGGATCGCGGTCGAGGAGACGTCCGCGAGCTTGGGCACGACCTCCACCGCGAAGTCGTATTTGTCGCCCATCATGCGCAATGTCTCAACATCGCCGCTAGCCCCGCGCCCGAACGCGAAGTCCTCCCCCACCACGACGGCGGCGGCCTTGAGGCGCTCGGCCAGGATGCTCTGGGCGAAGTCGTCAGCGCTGGTCCGCGACAGCTCCAGCGTGAACTCCAGCACGTCGACCTCGTCCACCCCCAGCCCGGCCAGCAACTCGGCCCGGCGCCGCGGGTTGGTGAGCCGCTGCGGCCGCGCCCCCGGCCGCACCACCTCGTCAGGATGCGGCTCGAACGTGACGGCCACGCTCCGCAGCCCTCTCTCGCGGGCGCTGGCGACGGCACGCTCGACAACCCGCTGGTGCCCGCGGTGGACCCCGTCGTACACGCCGATGGTGACGACAGACCTTCCCGAACCCTGCACGCTAGGCCCCATTCGCTTGTGGCGGATCAATCCACACAAGCGTGCCATGCTCGTCCTCGTTCCCTCCAATCGAGCCCCGGGCGGCCACGTCAGGGGCGGTAGGATCGCACATCATGCCTCGATACGCGCTTCTGATCCTGCCTGCCTTCAACCGGGTCTACGGTGAGAGCTCCGTCCGGCTGACCCTGAGCGAGCTGGCCGTGTTCGGCAGGCGCGCGCTCGGCGACGAGGTGCCGGCCGGCGAGGAGACCGAGATCGGCGGCGTGCCGTACGTGACGTTCGAGACCCCGACGCCGCTCACCCAGCCGGACATATCCCTTTTGTCAAACCTTTCATCGGTTTACGCGATTTTTCAGGTCGAAGGCGAGCTGCTCAGGCCGCTGACCATGGACCGCCTCGACCGGCTGAGCAGCGACCTGATCACCATCCAGAAATACGCCGGCAAGACCAACGAGCACTTCACCAAGCTGCTGCTCAACGTCACCGTCCTGGCGTGCGACAAGGAGCTTGGCGACCGGCTCGCGGTGTTCGACCCGCTCTGCGGCCGCGGCACGACCCTCAACCAGGCTCTCACGTACGGCTACGACGCCTACGGCATCGACGTGGACGGCAAGGACTTCGAGGCCTACACCGGCTTCATCAAGACCTGGCTGCGCAACAAGCGGCTCAAGCACACCGCCGAGACCGTGCCGGTGCGCCGCGAGCGGGCCCTGGTGGGGCGGCGGCTGAACATCACGTTCGGCCTGTCGAAGGAGTCGGTCAAGGCGGGAGACGTCCAGCACCTGACCATGGTCAACGCCGACACCCTCAGGAGCCGCGAGTTCTTCAAGTCGCGCTCGTTCGACGTCCTGGTGACCGACGCTCCCTACGGCGTGCAGCACGGCAGCAAGGGCGGGCACGGCGGCCTGTCACGCAGTCCGATGGAGCTGCTCAGGCAGGCCGTGCCGATCTGGGCCGAGTTGCTGCGCCCCGGCGGCGCCATGGGCATCGCCTGGAACACCTACGGCGGCAAGAGCGCGGAGCTGGCCGCGATCCTCAAGGGCGCGGGCCTTGAGGTGATGGACTATCCCGGCTTCGAGCACTGGGTGGACCAGGCGATCGTCCGCGACATCATCGTCGCCCGCAAGCCCGCCTGACCGCTCAAGCCCGCCTATATCGCCAGGACGCGAAGAACGGCGAGCGCTAAGGCACGAAGACGGCAAGTGGCTTGGCCACCCGGCCCTGCTCCTCCACCAGCGCCAGCAGCTCGCCCTCGGGCCCGAACACCCCGATCGGCCCCTTCCCGAGCCCGGCCGCCGGCAGGCGCCCGCCGTGCCCGATGACCCGCGCCTCCTCGGCCGTCACGTCCCTGCGCGGGAACGCCGCCGCCACCGCCTCCCCGATCGGCAGCACCACGCACTCCTCCGCGAGCTGCTCGATGCTCCTGGCCAGCGACAGGTCATAGGGCCCCACCCGGGTACGCCGCAGCCGCGTCAGATGCCCTCCGACCCCCAGCGCCGCCCCCAGGTCCCGGGCCAGCGCCCGGATGTAGGTGCCGCTGGAGCAGGTCACGACGGCGTCCACGTCCACCACGTCGGCACCCGCCGTATTCCGACCGCGCCTGACGTCCAGCACCTCGAACGACCGCACCGTCACCGGCCGGGCCGCCAGCTCCACCGCCTCGCCGGCCCGCGCCGCCTTGTAGGCCCGCTGCCCGTTCACCTTGATGGCGCTCACCTGCGGCGGGACCTGCAGGATCTCCCCGGTCAGCGCCGCGATCCCCTTGCGGATCTCGGCCTCCGTCACCTCCGCCGCCGAGGCCGTGGCGACGACCTCGCCCTCGGCGTCGTCGGTGTTGGTGCTCACCCCGAGCCTCATCGTGGCCTCGTAGACCTTCTCCGTCAGCGCGAGGTGCCCGAGCAGCCTGGTCGCCTTCTCCACCCCGACCACCAGCACGCCGGTGGCCATCGGGTCGAGCGTGCCCGCGTGCCCCACCCGCCGGGTGCCCGCGATGCGCCGCATCTTGGCCACCACGTCGTGCGAGGTCCACTCGCCCGGCTTGTCGACGATGATCAACCCGCTCTCCGCCATCACACCGCCCTGCTCGAACGCCGCCGCGCCTTCGCCAGCTCGCGCCTGAACCTCGTCATGGTCTCCGCCTCGCTGACGTGTGAGGTGTATCCGGCGGCGTCGTGGTGACCGCCGCCACCCAGTGCCGAGCACACGGCCCCCACGTCCACCGCGCCCTTGGACCGGGTCGACACCTGCCAGTCGCCGTGGTCGTCCTCCTTGAGCACGACAGCGACCTCGGCCTCGTCCGTACGTCGCACGATGTCGATGATGCCCTCAAGCTCCGCGTACGGCAGCCCCTGCGCGGCCCGGTCGACCCGCGTCACGTGGGTCCACACCAGCCCGTCCTCCAGCCTCACCCGTTCCAGCGCGGAGGCCAGCACCTTGAGGTAGCCGAACGGCGAGCGGTCCCACAGCTCGCGGGCGATCTCCTCGGTCCGCAACCCGGTGGCCACCAGCCTGGCCGCCATCTGGTGCACGGCGGGCGTCGTCGAGGGGTAGCGGAACGAACCCGTGTCGGTCACCAACCCGGCGTAGAGACACGTGGCGATGTCCCGGTCGAGCCGCCCGCCGAGCCGGTAGACCAGTTGCTCGGCCAGCATCGCCGTGGCCGCGACCGTGGAGTCGACGAGGCTGAGCGTGCCGAACCCCCGGTTGGAGGGATGGTGGTCGACCACGATGACCTCACGCGCCCGGGCGGCGTTGTCGCGCAGCAGCCCCAGCCGCTCCGACATCGAGGCGTCGAACGTGATCACCAGCTCAGGCGCGGCCGGGAAGTCCTCCGGCGGCACCAGCATGTCCTGACCCGGCAGAAACCGCAGCAACCGGGGCACCGCGAAGTTCCGGTCGCCGAACGACGCCACGACCCGCTTGCCCATCGAGCGCAGCACGAACCCGACGGCCAGCATCGAGCCGAGCGCGTCGCCGTCGGGCGTCACGTGGCAGGCCAGCGCGACCTCCTCGGTCCCGCCGATGAGACGCAGCGCCCGGTCCCACGAGATCTCGGGGATCGCACCGCCGGGGCACGGAGCCGCGCGGGACGGGCGGTCTGCTCTGTCGCGTACGTTGGGCGTCACGCGGGGTCGTCCCCGCCAGGCTCGGCCACCTCGTCGGGCTTGCGGTAGGGGTCGGCCTCGCCGGCGTAGGCGGCGCCCTGGGCCTGGCGCGCCACCTCGGCGTCCCTGGCCCGGGCGGCGGTGATCAAATCGTCAAGCTGGCGCGCGCTGTCAGGCAGGGGGTCGTGCTTGAACGTCAACGTGGGGGTGAACCGCACGCCCGTCTGGCGGCCCACCTCGGAACGGATGATCCCCTTGGCGCTCTCCAAGGCGGCGGCACTGTCGGCCCGCTCGGCATCGGAGCCGAACACCGTGTAGAACACCGTCGCCTCGCGCAGGTCCGCCGTGATGCGTGTGTCGGTCACGGTGACGAAGCCCAGGCGCGGGTCCTTGATCCGGCGCTCCAGCATCTCGGCGACGATCTGCTGGATGCGGTCGGCGAGCTTGCGCGCTCGTGCGGCGTCCACCATGTTCGCTCCCCCTCACGCACGTCCTGGCCGTGCTGTCGTTCAATCTTCGTCGTTGTAGAGCCGGTGCCTGGCCGACAGCAGCTCGATCTCGGGGCGGAAGGCCACCATCCGCTCGCAGGCGTCCAGCACCTCCTGGCAGTTCGCCGCGGAGGCGGAGACGACCGCGACGCCGACCTCGGCCCTGCGGTGCAGGTCGAGATGGCCGGTCTCAGCCACGGCGATGCTGGGATAACGTCGCTGCAGCTCGGCGATCAGCGGCCGGACGACAGAGCGCTTCTGCTTCAGCGATCTGACATCGCCGAGCAGGATGTCCAGGGTAAGGGCACCCACATACATCGTTGGCAACCACCGCTTTGACCTGGTGTGGTGAGCGCACCCCCGGCCTGCTGCGGTGGGGACCAGGCCAGGGCGCGCGAGTGGCGCCCGGCGGATGTCCCTCCGGGCGCCCGGCCGCGCGTCACACGCGCGGCTTCTCCCGCATTTCGAATGTCTCGATCACGTCGTCGATCCGGAGGTCGTTGTAGCCGACCCCGATACCGCACTCGAAGCCCTCGCGGACCTCGGTCGCGTCATCCTTGAAGCGACGCAGGGACGAGACGGTCAGGTTGTCGGCGACGACGACGCCGTCGCGGATGATCCTGGCCTTGCTGTTGCGGACGATCACGCCGGAGCGGACCAGCGAACCGGCGATGTTGCCGATCTTCGGCACCTTGAAGATCTCGCGGACCTCCGCCGTGCCCATCTGGACCTCTTCGAACTCGGGCTTGAGCATGCCCTTGAGCGCCGCCTCGATCTCCTCGATCGCCTGGTAGATGACCGAGTAGTAGCGGATGTCGACGCCCTCGCGCTCGGCCAGGTCGCGCGCCCGAGGCTCGGGGCGCACGTTGAAGCCGATGATGACCGCGTTGTCGTCGGCGACGGCCAGGTTGACGTCGTACTCGGTGATCGCGCCGACCGCGCGGTGCAGGACACGGAGCCTGACCTCGTCGCCGACGTCGATCTTGAGCAGGGCGTCTTCCAGGGCCTCCACCGAACCGGACACGTCACCCTTGATGATGAGCTTGAGCTCGTCGACGCGGCCCTTCTCGAGGTCGCTGAACAGCTCTTCGAGGGTGCGGCGACGGCTCGACTTCGCCATGTCGGCGCTGCGCTTGCGCGCCGCGCGCTGCTGGGCGATCTGCCGGGCCATGCGGTCGTCGGTGACGACGATGAAGTTGTCACCGGCGCTCGGCACGGCCGTCAGGCCCATCACCAGGACGGGACGGGACGGCGTGGCCTCCTCGACCGGGTCGCCGTTGTCGTCGAGCATCGCGCGGACGCGGCCGAAGGCCTCGCCACACACGATCGAGTCGCCGACGCGCAGCGTGCCGCGCTGGACCAGGACGGTCGCGACGGGGCCGCGACCCTTGTCGAGGTGTGCCTCGATCGCGATGCCCTGGGCGTCCATCGTCGGGTTGGCGCGCAGGTCGAGCTCGGCGTCCGCGGTCAGCACGATGGCCTCGAGGAGCTGGTCGATGCCCGTGCCGTTTTTCGCCGAGATGTCGACGAACAGCGTCGAGCCGCCGTATTCCTCGGCCACCAGGCCGTATTCGGTGAGCTGGGCGCGCACCTTGTTGGGGTCGGCGCCCTCCTTGTCGACCTTGTTGACCGCCACCACGATCGGCACGTCGGCCGCCTGGGCGTGGTTGAGGGCCTCGATCGTCTGCGGCTTCACACCGTCGTCGGCCGCGACCACCAGCACCGCGATGTCGGTGGACTTGGCACCACGGGCACGCATGGCGGTGAACGCCTCGTGACCCGGGGTGTCGATGAAGGTGATCTTCCGGTCTTCGCCCTCGTGCTCGGCGGAGACCTGGTAGGCGCCGATGTGCTGGGTGATGCCACCCGCCTCGCGCGCCACCACGTTGGTCTTGCGGATGGCGTCGAGCAGCTTCGTCTTACCGTGGTCGACGTGACCCATGACGGTCACGACCGGCGGACGCGCGGCCAGGTCGCCCTCGTCGCCCTCGTCCTCGCCGAACTCGATGTCGAAGGCCTCGAGAAGCTCGCGGTCCTCCTCCTCCGGGCTGACGACCTGGATGTTGTAGTCCAGCTCGGCACCCAGGAGCTGCAGCGTCTCCTCGTTGACCGACTGGGTCGCGGTCACCATCTCGCCGAGGTGCAGCATGATCTGCACGAGCGAGGCGGGGTTCGCGCCGATGCGGTCGGCGAAGTCGGCCAGCGAGGCGCCGCGCGGCAGGCGGATCGTCGCGCCGTTGCCGCGAGCGACCTGCACGCCGCCGATCGCCGGCGCCGACATGTTGTCGAACTCCTGGCGCCGCTGGCGCTTGGACTTGCGACCACGCGCGGGACGGCCACCGGGACGCCCGAAGGCACCCGCGGTGCCACCGCCACGGCCACGGCCGCCGCCACCGGGACGGCCGCCGAAGCCACCGCCGCCGCCGCCACCACCACCGGGACCGCCGGTGCCGGTGCGCGGACCTGCGCCGCCGCCGCCACCCGGACGGCCGGCGAACCCGCCGCCGCCGCCACCGGGACGACCGCCGCCACCGCCGGGACGGCCACCGCCGCCACCACCGGGACGACCGCCGCCACCGCCACCGCCACCAGGCCCGGGCCGGCCGCCACCGCCGCCGCCCGGACCGGAGGGACGACCCTGCGGCATCATCATCGGGTTGGGACGCGGGCCACCGGGGCGGGGACCACCCGCACCGGGACCGGGACGCGGGCCACCGGGGGGCGGGCCCGGCCGCGGCCCGGCGCCGCCGGGCCTGCCTTCGCCGCCGCCACGGCCCTGCGGCGGGCGCGGCATCGCGCCGTCGCGCGGCGGACCGTCACGACGCTCGCGCTGCCCGGGGCCGCCACCACCGTCGCGGTTGCCGCCCTGGCGCGGCGGACGGGACTGGCCCATGCCGCTGGCGTTGGAAGAGAACGGGTTGTTGCCGGGACGCGGGCCCCGGGGACCCGGCTTGGGACCCGGGCCGGGACGCGGACCGCCACGGTCGCCACCACCGGAGGCGGGACGCGGCGCCTGCTGGCCGCCGCCACCCGCGGGACCCGGACGGGGGCCGGGCTTGGGACCCGGGCTCGGACGCGGGCCGGGCCGCGGGCCCGGAGTGGGACGAGCGGGCGCGCCACTCTCGAAACGCGCCTGCGGGGCCCCGGAGGTCTCACCTCGCGCGGCCTCCGGCTGCTGCTGGGGCTGGTGTGGCATGGGCACCGGCGGGCGCGGCTGACCGCCGCCCGCGGGACCCGGACGCGGACCGGGCCTCGGACCCGGACGCGGAGCAGAGGGGATCGGCGCACCCGAGGCGCCATTACCGGCCTGGCTGTCCGCCGGCCGGGGCGCAGCCTTCGGCGGCTGCGGCTTGTTGGACGGCGAGCCGCCGCCCCTGGAGGGCCCACCCTTCGATGCGCCCAGAGCTTCGGTGAGCCTGCGGACCACCGGCGCCTCGATGGTCGAGGACGCCGAACGGACGAACTCTCCCATCTCTTGGAGCTTGGCCATGACGACCTTGCTCTCTACGCCGAACTCCTTAGCGAGCTCGTATACCCGGACCTTCGCCACTGCACTCCCTTACTCGGCCCGGGAGGCTGGCTATGCCGTCCGGACCGTCGCTACCTTGACGTCTTCATCGCCGCGTGCTCATCAGGCGCTCATAGCAATCTGACTCCGCCCATCAACTCGGCGTCCTACATGACATTTCGTGGTTCTCCCTCCAGGTGCGCCCGCAAGCGCAAGACGTCAAGCGGCCCCGGCACGCGGAACGCGCGCGGGAACGCTCGGCGGCGCTCGGCAAGCTCCAGACAACTCAGGGACGGGTGCAGCGATGCACCGCGACCCGGAAGCCGTCCTCGCAGGTCAGGGATCACATGATCCTCAACCCGCACCAGGCGGAGCAGCTCGGACTTAGCCGCGCGAACCCTGCAGCCCACACATGTGCGCTGTGGGACCGCTTGGCCACCATATTCCAGCTTACCGTGTTGACGCATCTACGGAACCGGCGGCATCTTCGGCCTGAGTATCCGGCCGGATGTCGATCCGCCATCCGGTGAGCCTCGCGGCGAGCCGGGCATTCTGCCCTTCCTTACCGATGGCCAGCGAAAGCTGGTAGTCGGGCACGGTCACCCGCGCCACGCGCCCTTCGAGATCGAGAACCTCCACGTGGGAAACACGTGCGGGCGAGAGGGCATTCCCCACGAATTCGCCCGGATCCTCGGACCAGTCGATGATGTCGATCTTCTCGCCGTGCAGCTCGGTCATCACGTTGCGCACGCGCGAGCCCATCGGGCCGATGCACGCGCCCTTGGCGTTGACGCCGGGCTTGCGGGACCTGACCGCGATCTTCGTGCGGTGGCCCGCCTCGCGCGCCACCGCGGCGATCTCCACGGTCCCGTCGGCGATCTCCGGCACCTCCAGCGCGAACAGCTTCTTCACCAGCCCGGGATGCGTGCGCGACAAGGTGACGGAGGGGCCCTTGTGACCCTTCTTCACCTGCACCACGTAGGCGCGGATGCGCTCTCCGTGCACGTATTCCTCACCGGGGACCTGCTCGGCGTGCGGCAGCACGGCCTCGATCTTGCCGAGGTCGACCAGCACGACGCGCGGGTCCTTGCCCTGCTGGATGACGCCGGAGACCAGCTCGCCCTCGCGGCTGGCGAACTCACCGAAGTTGATCTCGTCCTCGGCGTCGCGCAGTTGCTGCAGGATGACCTGCTTGGCGGTGGTGGCCGCGATCCGGCTGAAGTTGTTGGGCGTATCGTCGAACTCCCTGACGACCTCGCCCTCCTCGTCCAGCTCGGCGGCCCAGATGGTGACGTGACCGCTGCTCCGGTCGAGCTCGGCCCGCGCCTTGGCGGCGGCACCGTCGGTCCGGAAGTAAGCGATCAGCAGCGCGTCCTCGATCGCCTTGACGACCAGGTCGAAGGAGATGTCCTTTTCCCGCTCCAGGCTGCGCAGGACGCTCATGTCGATGTCCACGACGGCTCCCCCCTAGCCTTCGCCGTCGACGTCGTCGAGTCGGCGGAACTCCACCTGTACCCGTCCCCGGGTCAGGTCCTCGTAATCAAGCCTGCGTGCGGTGCCCGCGATATCGAGGTCGACACCGCTGTCATCCGCGGTCAGAATGCGGCCTTCCAGCACAGAGCCGTCTCTCATCTCCGCCTTGACCAGCCGCTTGGCGGCCCGGCGCCAGTGCCGCGGCTCGGTGAGGGGACGGTCGACGCCCGGCGAGGAGACCTCCAGCGTGTAGGCCGCCGGTCCCATCGAGTCGTCGTCGTCGAGTGCCGTGGAAACGGCCTGGCTCACGTCTGCCACGTCGTCCAGGCTCACGCCGCCGTCCCTGTCGACGATCACGCGGAGCAGCCGTCTCTTGCCTGCCTGGGTGACCGTGATGTCCTCCAGGTCGAGGCCCTCCGCGCTGACCACGGGCTCAAGGAGCTTCATCAGGTGGTCGCGGGGTGATGCGCTGCCCATATCGACCTCCCCTATTGTCATGTCTCAGCCGGGCGGACCTCGCCTCAGGCTCGCGCCGCGTGGCCGCTCAGCCAGCGACGACAGTTGACACCCTATCCGTATGCGGGCACGGAAAGAGCGCCACTCGTCGTGGTCGAATGGCGGGCGTCGCCTGACAGCCATCGTGGGTGCCAGCCCGTACGATGCTATCTGCGTCCGTAGTTACTGGAGGTCCAAGCCCGTGCGCCCGCTTCACCTGTCCCGGCGAGCCTTGCTGGCGGGCGGAGCGGCGGCTCTGACCGCCTGCAGCCCCTCCGCGCCCGCGCCCGCGCCGACACCCCAGGCCACGGACACCCCCGAGAGCCGGCTGCTGAAAGACCTGATCGCGGAGAAGGAACGCACGATCGCACTCTATTCTTCCCTGATCGCCGGCGGGGCGCAGAAGCTGGTCCCGTTCCGCGACCGCCACCAGGCGCACCTCAACGAGCTGCGCAAGCACGTGACCGTCCCCCCGTCACCACGCCAGGTCTCGGGAACGGCACAGCCCTCGCCCTCGCCGTCGGCCACCCCGCAGCGAGTGTCGCTGTCCCGGTTGCGGGATCTGGAGGGCAAGGCGGCGGCCCAGCGCGTCCGCCGGCTCGCCGACGTCTCGCCCGGGGTGGCCCAGCTCATCGCCAGCATCGGCGCCTGCGAGGCCGCTCATGTCAGGGCGCTGCCGAGGTCCCTGTGAGCGTGGTGGCGGGAGCACGGGTGACATGATCGCGATGACGGGAGCATGGTGAGCGACACGAGCGCCGACGACGTCGGGAAACTCAGCAAGGCGCTGGCGGCGGAGCACGCGGCGGTTTACGCGTACGGGCTGCTGGGGGCGCGGACGTCGGGTTCGCTGCGGGACAGGATGACCTTGGCGTTCGAGGCCCACCGGGCGCGTCGCGACCAGTTGCGCACCTACCTCAGGGCGCGGGGCGGCCGGCCGGTCGAGCCCGACGCGTCCTACGCGCTGCCGTTCTTCCCCGGCGACGCCACCCTGGCGGTCCGGCTGGCGGTTCATCTGGAGTCCGGCATCACGGCCGCCTACCTGGAGCTGGCCGCCGCGCGGGACACGTCGTTGCGCCGCTATGCCGCGCTGGCCATGCAGGATGCCGTGAGTCGCTCCTACGGCTTCCGGCCCGACCAGCCCGCGGCATTCCCCGGCATGCCGGTCGCCGCGACCCCCGCGCCCTCAGTGGTAAAGGACTGAGAGCAGGTCGGGGCCGAGGCGTTCCACGGCGCCGGCGTCGAGCCGGCAGGAGACGACCGAGCCGCGCCGGTGGGTGCGCACGAGCTGGGCCTCCCGCAGCCGGCGCGGGTGCCGGGAGACCTGGGGCGCGGTCATGCCGAGCTGTGTCGTCACGTCGGTCCTCGCCCTCCGGAAACCCTCGTGAGCACGCCCCGGGACCGCACGCGGCCGCCGGCCGGAGTCACCGGCGGGCGACCGCGGGGACGGTCCGGCGGGTGTCAGGCCATCGCTGCCAGGACGCGGTCGGCGGCCTCGACCAGCGGGATCTCCGACTTCTCGCCCGAGACGCGGTCGCGGAGCTCCACCACGCCCTGCGACAGCCCCCGGCCGACGACCACGATCGTCGGGATGCCGAGCAGCTCCGCGTCCTTGAACTTCACGCCGGGCGACACCTGGGCCCGGTCGTCCACCAGCACCCGCGCCCCGCGCGACTCCAGCTCGGTGGCCAGCTCCAGGGCGGCCTCCACCTGGTTTTCCTTGCCGGTCCCGACGATGTGCACGTCGGCCGGGGCCACCTCGCGGGGCCACACCAGGCCGAGCGAGTCGTGGGACTGCTCGGCGATGACCGCCACGGCGCGCGAGACGCCGATGCCGTAGGAGCCCATGGTGATGCGGATCGGCTTGCCGTCGGGGCCGAGGGCGTCGAGGCCGGCGGCGTCGGCGTATTTGCGGCCGAGCTGGAAGATGTGGCCGATCTCGATGCCCCGGTCGATGGACAGCGCCGAGCCGCAGCGGGGGCAGGGGTCGCCGGCGCGCACCTCGGCGGCCTCGATGGTGCCGTCGGGGGTGAAGTCGCGCCCCGCCACCACGTTGGCCGCGTGCCTGCCCGCCTCGTTGGCGCCCGTGACCCAGGACGTGCCGGTGACCACCCGGGGGTCGACGAGGTAGCGGATGCCCAGCTCGCGCAGGGCCTGCGGGCCGATGTAGCCGCGCACGAGGCCGGGGTGCGCGGCGAAGTCGGCGGCCTCGAAGATGGCGGGCTCGCCGGGCGACAGCGCCGCCTCCAGGCGCTTGAAGTCCACCTCCCGGTCCCCCGGAACGCCGATGACCAGCGTCTCCGTCTTGCCGGAGCCCGGCGTGAAGACCTTGACGACGACGTTCTTCAGGGTGTCGGCGGCGGTGATCGACAGGCCGTGGTGCTCGTTGACGTAGGACACCAGGGACTCGATCGTGGGCGTGTCGGGCGTGTCGAGCACCTGCAGCGGCGCCGCGTCGTCGATCGCGCGGGCGGCCGGGGCGGACGTGACGACGGCCTCGGCGTTGGCCGCGTAGTCGCAGGAGCGGCAGGCCACGAACGTGTCCTCGCCGGTGGGCGTGGGCGCCAGGAACTCCTCCGACGCCGAGCCGCCCATCGCCCCCGACATGGCGAACACGACCTTGTAGTCGATGCCGAGCCGGTCGAACGTGCGGATGTAGGCCTCCCGGTGCTGCTCGTAGGAGCGCTTGAGGCCGTCGTCGTCGAGGTCGAAGGAGTAGGAGTCCTTCATGACGAACTCCCGCCCGCGCAGGATGCCCGCCCTGGGCCGGGCCTCGTCGCGGTATTTGGTCTGAATCTGGTAGAGCGTGACCGGATAGTCCTTGTAGGAGGAGTATTCGCCCTTCACCATGTCGGTGAAGAGCTCCTCGTGGGTGGGACCGAGAAGGTAGTCGGCGCCCTTGCGGTCCTGGAGCCGGAAGATGTTGTCGCCGTATTCGGTCCAGCGGCCGGTGGCCTCGTAGAACTCGCGGGGCAGCAGGGCGGGGAAGAGCACCTCCTGGCCGCCCATCCGGTTCATCTCCTCGCGGATGATCCGGGTGACGTTTTCCAGCACCATCTTGCCCAGGGGCAGCCACGAGTAGATGCCGGGCGCCACGCGGCGGACGTAGCCGGCGCGGACCAGGAGCTTGTGGCTCGGCACTTCCGCGTCTGCCGGGTCGTCCCGCAGGGTGCGAAGAAACAACGACGACATGCGCAGCAACACGGCTACTCCTTGCTCGTACCTGGATGTGATGGCTTACAGGCTATCCAGTCAGGGGGGCCGCTCGCTCGGCGTTATCCGCGGGCCACCTCCGGGGTCACGCCGGCAGCGGGACCCAGCCCGCCACGGAGGCCGCGCAGCCGACGGTGATCAGGCCGGCGAACAGCGCCGACATCGCCAGCGCGCGCACCCGCCGGCGCGCGTTCCTGCGCAGCGCCGACACCAGGACGACGGTCAGCAGCCCGACCGCCACCGCGGGCCCGGGCCAGAACACCTGCTCGCCGGCGTCGAGCTCGGGCGCCACACGGTTCACCACGTGCGCGATCAGCGCCGCGCCGACGGCGCCCCCCGCCAGGTCGCCCCACAGGTCGTCCCGGCGGGTCACGTACGCCAGCAGGCCCACGGCGATGGGCGCGAGTGTCGACCAGTCGAACCCGGCTGTGCTGCCGCCGACGACGGTGAAGGGGGCCATCCCGCCGAACGCGCTCGCGCCGATGGCCGCGGCCAGCATCGAGACCACCGCCAGGAACGTCGTCAGCAACGCCCACCCGAACCCCGACGCGCTGGCCCCCACGACCAGCGCCACGGCGAGATAGACGTAGGGGTCGAAGATCTGGCCGGCCCATCCCGGGCCCTGGCCGGCGACGAGCACGCCGGCCAGCCCGACGGCGAGTCCTCCCGCGAAGGCCGCCACCAGATGGCGTTCGATGCCGCGCTGGCGACGGTCGTATTCGGCGAAGTCCCGATAGTCGATTCTCGGGCCTTCCATCTCCATTCCCTGGTAGCGATCCCCCCACTGCTTACCCGGAAGGCCACACAGAGATTATGCGGCGTTACAAAAAAGGCAAATTATGGTCATCGACGTTGTAACGCAAACAATCGCTTGGCGAACAAGCTGCCATGACGCCCGCCGAGGAGCTCCGCGCCCACCTCGCCGACCGGCCCGGCGCGCCATGGCGGGAGCCGGGTGCTGTCGCCCCGCCCGTTTCTACGGTCGGCGGCGATGGCCGCCGCCCCCGCCTCGCACGTCTTCGCCGGCTAACCGCCGAGCAGTTCTTCCCAGGGATGGCGGGTGTTGGTGCGCCGGGTGGTGTCCAGGGCCTCCGACAGGCGCCAGAAGCCGGGGCGCTCGCGTACGGTCGCCCGGCCCATCGGGTCGATCGCGCGCAGCTCGAACCGCACGCCCATCACGTCGAGCACGGCCGAGCCGTCCCCGCCGGGGCCGGCCTCGGTGACGAGCGAGCCGTCGAACTCCGGGTCGCGCACCTCATCGGCGAGCAGGGAGGCCACCTCGGCGGCGTACGGGCCGTCGCGCCACTCGATGTGCCAGCTGTGGTCGGCCCCGCGCCACCACGTCAGGTCACGGCAGGACTCGATGAAGTCGGCCTCGGTCGCGAGCGCGGCCATCACCCGGCCGAACGCCTCGTAGCGGCGGGCGCTGGTGAGCGAGAGGTCGTCGTCGGCGGCGTCGGGGTCAGCGCCGTCCTTCGGCCGCCGCGGCGCGTGCTTTCGCTTCACGAGCAACCACTCTGATCGCGTGCGCGCCCTTCCCGCAAGTGTTTACCACCGATACGCACTACCTAGCGAGCGCTTGGTTCACCAATTTCCGGAGGCGCGATGACGTCCCCACGGATCTCCCGCCCCGGCTGTCGATCCGGGACGTGGACGGCCGTGCCCCGGCCGACGAGAACCAAGGTGAGGTGCTTCTCCGCCCGGGAGCGGTGATGACCGGATACGTTGGCAGCAGCGCCGATCATGCGGTGTTCGCCCGAGACGGGTTCATCTGGACCGGGGATCGGGGATACATCGATCACACTGGCCGGTTACATCTAGTGGGACGCGTGTAGCCGGGTCTTAGGAGGCAGCGTGACGTTGCACGTGGCGGTCATCGGGTCGGGCCCCGCCGGGATCTATACGGCCGAGGCGCTGGTCAAGCAGGCGGCCGAGCAGGTCGAGGTCGATGTCCTCGAACGCCTGCCGACCCCGTACGGGCTGGTCAGATACGGGGTGGCGCCCGACCACACCTCGATCAAGTCGATCGCCAACTACCTGCGCAGGGTGCTGGAGCTGCCCCAGGTGCGCTTCCTGGGCGGCGTCACGCTGGGCACCCACCTGTCCGTCGACGACCTGCTGGGCGCCTACGACGCGGTGGTCTACTGCACGGGGGCGATGGTCGACAGGAAGCTCGGCATCCCGGGCGAGGACCTGCCGGGCAGCGTGGCCGCGACCGACTTCGTCAACTGGTACTGCGGGCATCCCGACGTGGACCCCACCCGGTTCACGCTCGACTCCTCGGAGGTCGCGGTGATCGGGGTGGGCAACGTGGCCGTGGACGTCGTACGTGTCCTGGCCAAGACCTCCGACGAGCTGCGCGCCACCGACGTGCCCCACGACGTGCTCGAACGCCTCGAAGAAAGCCAGGTCAAGGCCATCCACATGGTCGGCCGGCGGGGTCCCGAGCACGCCAAGTTCACCCTGAAGGAGCTGCGCGAGCTCGGCGAGCTGGCCAACGCCGACGTCTGCGTGCGCCCCGAGGAGGCCGTCGTGCTGGGCGGCGACTTCCCGCGCCAGATCCAGGGCAACATCAAGGTCCTGCAGTCGTGGTCCACCCGCGAGCCGGTCGGCCGGCCGCGCCGCCTCGACGTGCGGTTCTGGCTGCGGCCCGTGGAGATCCTCGGCTCCGAGCGGGTCGAGGGCCTCCGGCTCGAACGCACCCGCCTGTCGGAGGAGGGCCGCGTGGTCGGGACCGGCGAGTTCGAGACCCTGCCGGTCGGCATGGTGCTGCGCTCGGTCGGTTACCAGAGCGTCCCGCTGCCCGGGGTGCCGTTCTCGGAGCGGACCATGACCGTGCCCAACGAGGCCGGGCGGGTGCGGGACCGCGAATACGTGGCGGGCTGGCTCAAGCGCGGTCCCACCGGGGTGATCGGCACCAACAAGTCCGACGCCGCCGAAACGGTCCGCACACTGCTCTCCGACCTCGCCGATCACGAGGAGACCCCTCGGGGGTCCATCGACGCGCTGCTGGCCGAGCGTGGTGTGCGGCCTGTGACCTACGACGACTGGCTCGCCATCGAGACCGCCGAGGCCGAGCTGGCCAAAACCCTGGGCCGGGGCGAACGCGTCAAGATCGTCGGGCTGGAGGCCATGCTCCGTGCGTGCCGTCCGTCCTGAGGGCTTCGAGGAGACCTACCGCGCCCAGCAGGCCCGCTTCCCGATGGCCGAGCCCGGCTGGCAGCCGGTGCACACCGTGTACGTCCCCGCCGACCGGTTCTCCGCCGGCACCGTCTCCGAGTGGGGCGATCAGGCGTTGTCCCTGGTCAAGGCGCATCTGGCCGGGCCTTATGAGCTGGGCGAGGTGTTCGGGCCGGCCGAGGGGCTGGCCGCCGCCGTGCACGGGCGGGTGCTGCGCAAGCTGTCGGCCGAGCCGATCGAGGACCTGCGGATCGACTTCGAGGACGGCTACGGCGTGCGGCCGGACGCGGAGGAGGACGAGCACGTGGCGCGGGCGGCCGAGGCCGTGGCCGCCCTGCACGCGGCGGGGGCGTTGCCGCGGCGGTGGGGGCCGCGGGTGAAGTCGTTCGCCGACGGGGATCCGGAGCGGGCGGTGCGGACTCTGGAGGGGCTCGTCGCCGGGGTGGTGGAGCGGGTCGGGGAGTTGCCGGGCGGGTTCACGGTGACCTTTCCGAAGGTGCTGATGGAGGCATACCTGGGGCAGTTCGCCGAGGTGCTGGAGCGGCTGGAGGCGGCTCAGGGGGTGCCCCGGCTGCGTTTCGAGATGCAGGTGGAGGCGCCGCAGACGCTGGCGTTCCTGCGCGGCGAGCTGGCCGGGGCGCTTGACGGCAGGCTGGCGGCGGCGCACTTCGGCGTGTTCGACTACACGGCCGCGATCGGGCTGCCGCCGCACGAGCAGCGGCTCGACCATCCGGTCTGCGACCATGCGCGGCACGTGATGCAGACGGCGTTCGCGGGCACCGGGGTGGAGCTGTCGGACGGGTCGCTGGCCGCCGCACCCGCCTCGGACTCGGCGCGGGACGTACACGGGTTGTGGCGGCGGCACGCCGAACTGGTCGAGCATTCGTTGCGGCACGGCTTCTACCAGGGCTGGGACATGCATCCGGCGCATCTGGTGAGCAGGTTCACCACCGTCTACGCCTTCCACCTGGCCCGTTATGACGGTTACCGGGAGCGGGTGCGTGCCTGGGAGGAGCGGCGAGCGGCCGCAGACGGGCTCATGGACGAGCCCGCCACGATCCGCACCCTCACCGCGGCCCTACGCCGAGCAGACGCCGCCCTCCCCTGACCTCTGGGTGTCACACCACGCTGCCCTGACCATCGGCATCGCCCCCGGACGAACGCCGCACTCCCCCTGACGGCCTGACCGCCTGAGCTTCAGTCGCGTTCCACCAGGGCTCGCCACTGCCGGACGAGCCGCCATTCGACCGGGTCCGACCAGGTCGCCCGGACGGCGGATCCCACGTGGAAGGCGCGGATGCCATAGTCCAGCAGGGCGGGCACGTGCCCCGGCCGGAGACCTCCGCCGGCCAGGATGATGGAGCCGTCGCCCGCCTCGGCGCGCGTCTTCAGCACCGGCAGGCCCTGGCCCACCCCGGCGGGCGAGCCGGAGGTGAGCACGGTGGCGAGGTTGGGCAGCAGGCGCACGGCCCGCCAGGACGCCTGTACGTCGGCGGCGTGGTCGACAGCCCGGTGGAACGTCCACGGGAGCGGCGAGACGGCGTGGATGAGCGCCTCGGTGGCCGCGAGGTCGACGACGCCCTGGCCGTCCAGAAACCCGAACACGAATCCGGCCGCTCCGGCCTGCGCCAGCGCCTTGGCATCGCGCCGCAACCGGTCCAGGACGTCGGCGTCGGCCACGAAGTTGGCGTCGCAGCGGAGCATCACCATCTGCGGCAGAGGGCAATCGGCGGCGATCGCGGCCACGGTCTCGGGCGATGGGGTCAGCCCGTCGGCCGCCATGTCGGCGACCACTTCCAGCCGGTCGGCTCCGCCCTGTTCAGCGGCCACGGCGTCACGCACGTTCAGCGCGATCACCTCGAGCAGGGATCCGGTCATGCAGGAGAGGTTATATGGTGCTCTGACCCATTCTGTCGCCGATGACAGAGAACCTCACTTCACCCCACAGCGCTCCTACGTCCTCGCTTCCGGCCAACCACGTCCGCCGCATCCCGAGCGATCGTGGGGCGGTCGATGGCAGGGGCGTCTCAATGGTGCTCTCAGCGGTCCGTGGCGGGTGCGGGTGCAGGGGGCGCCGGAGTAGTCCGCTGCCCCTGTGTGCCCCCTTCTGAGAGGCTCTCGGGGCGCCGGAAGGGTCTGCGGCGGCGGGCTCGTCCGCACAGAGCGTCGCCCGCAGGGAACGGTGGCAGGACAGGGCGGCGGTTGCAGCGCGGGCCGCAACCCCGTGACTCAGCGCGGCACGGGCCGCAGCACAGTGGGCGGCAACCCGCGTCTCAGCCGCAGCGCGGGCGACAACCCCGCACATTCCAGCGCAGCGCGGGACCGCGGGCAGCGCAACCGCAGGGCAGCGCAACCGCAGGGCAGCGCAACCGCAGGGCAGCGCGACGGCAGGGCGGTGTGGGAAGAGTGGGTTGGGTGGCCGAGGCTCCTGCGGGGGTGGGGGGTGCGGGCCCGAAGGGTGGGTGGGGCGGGCCCGGGCTGGGAGGGTTAGGCGCTGATCAGTTCGGCGATCGTGAGGTCACGGAAGGCCGTGGTGGTCACGTCTTCCGACGGTCGCTGGAAGAGGGCGCCCGACGCCCGATGGGGAAGGTCCACCGTACGGATGTGCCTGAAGCCGCGGTGGCGGTAGTAGTCCTGGAGCCGCCGGTTGCCCTTGGCACAGTCGAGGCGGAGCCAGGGCAGGCCGGCGGCGTGGGCCGCGGCGCCGGCCCAGTCCAGGAGGGCGTCTCCCAGGCCGCTGCCCGACCAGGGCCGGGCCACGGCCAGTTTGTGGATGTAGAGGGCGGAGGAGGGGTCGTCGCCCGGGGTCCAGAACTCCGGGTCGGCGTGGTCGTCGAGGGCGATGGTGGCCACCGGCGGAGCGGACTCGTCGGGGTCGAGGTATCTGAGCTCGTCGTCGAGCAGATAGAGCACCCGCTCCTCGATGAGCGGCTCGATCCGCTCAGGACCGAAACCCCCGCGGGGCCACTGGCGGACGCCCTGCGAGTACAGCCACTCGGCGGTGTCCGCGAGCAGCCTGAGGACGCCGGGAAGGTCAGAGGGCTCCGCCTGACGGAGGGCGAGCGGGTGAAGCAGAGTGTTCGTGTGCATAGTATAACTCCCGTTGCGTTGGGTGTTCGCGCTTGCACATAGCGTGATGGCGCTATGGTGCGCAGGGGCGAAATTCGGCCATAGACCCGATATATATGGATAAATGGCGATTTAGGGGAGTATGCACGACTCCCCATGGCCAGCGAGGCGGCTATTTCTCGCTGCGCCCGGCCGGCGGGATCACCCCTTCAACCGAGCCCGTCAGCGGCGATCGAGCTCGTATCTGATCAAATGTTTGTCGGCGGGCAGCACCGACACCGCGACACGAACCGGCAAATCGGCCCCGTCGAAACCAACTCGGACATAGACCATGACCGGCGTGCCGAGCTCTAGTTGGAGACGCTCGGCCTCCTCCTGGTTGGGCATGCGGGCCCAGATGTCGTCGACGACGCGTACCTGCGCATGACCCAGCTCTTCCAGCACCCGGTTCGCCCCTCGCGCGATGTCTCCGGGCCTGGCGATCTCGGAGTCGGCAACCAGATCACGGGGGAAATAGGAATCGTTGGTGTTGTACGGCTGGCCGTCCACGAAACGTAGACGACGTCTCACCACCGCCAATTCCCCATCCGCCAATTCCAGCCTGCTGGCGATCTCCTCGACGGGAGACACCGTCAGCACCTCGATGTACTGGCTTGGCGCGCGGCCTTCCTGCGCCACGGCATAGGCGAAGGCCTCCCGCAGCTCCCCTGTGGGTTGGGGCTCCAGCTCACGCTGCGGATAGATCAGCAGCGGCCTACGGTCTCTGACCACGGTCCCGCGCCGCGGAGTGCGCGTTACGAGCCCTTCGTTGACGAGCTCACCGAGGGCCAGCCTTACGGTGTTCCTGCTCACCCCATGGTCTTCCATGAGCTGTGCCTCGGTCGGTAGCTGTGCCCCCGGGCCGAGGACACCCGAGTAGATGGCTCGTCGCAACTCCGAAGCCACCTGCTGATACAGCACCGACCTTGCCACTTTCACCCCTTTTGTTCCAACAATTTAGACGATCTGGTTCTAGCAGGCCACAACCCCTTGACCAAACCCCCTTGACCGGCCCATCATCCATTCGTTGGTACAAATCCATCTAAAGGCCGGTGAGGGGGTGAAGGCCAGTGTTGCCGGTCCGCACGGGTACGCCGCACCCGCTCTGGCATGACCCCCACGGAGCAACGCGTTTACTGCGTTACGCGTTGCCACGCGAGGGGTTCACCCACACCTACCAGAGCCACGGCGAACCTGCGCTATCGGCGTTGACTGAGCTGACCGTGTGGTGCAACGACGGATCCTTTGTCTGGAACAAGGAGGGTGGCGCCCCCGTCACGCACCCCAATGATGACCCGGTTGGTGCAGCTCGACGCATCGCCGCACGTTACCGGCACCTTGAGCCTTCGCACTCTCCCACCGACTCCGTGCGCGAACCAGCGGCCTAGGACTCCATCCCTCGCCGGAGTCCTGGCGCCGCCGCTCACGGGGCAGGAAGCGCGTCCTGGCGGGTCCCCCACGCCCGCCAGGACGCGCCTTCCTCCTTGGGAACCGCCGCTCCACCCCCCACACCGGGGGGCTTTTCTTTTGTACGAGGGGGCGCCCGCGCCGCCCGGACCCTTCCCGCCGGCGCGGGGCCGCCCGCGACGAGAAGGTACGGGCCACGCGACCCTGATGACCGGCGGGCAGGCATGATCGTGACCCGTGACCTCGTGGCCACGCCTGACACCAAGTCCGAACCACTCACGACCGCCGCCAAATCCGAGTCGTCCACATCGACGCCTACGCCAATCATCGACCCTCGGAGCCCAACCTGGGGGCAGCTTCGGGATGGTGGGACTGATGGGGTTTCAGGGTACGAATCCATTTTCAGGACCAAGATCATATAGCGCGAGAACTTGCGGCCGAGCGGATGAGTATCCGCACTACGGGACGCGCCCCCGGTGGCCGCGCGCCGCGCAGGCCGCACTCCTGCGCGTGATGACGCGACGGGTCGTACGGATTTCAACTTGACACGTTTTCCGCTCGCCTCTACCGTCCAAGCAAGCGCTTGGTAATATGGCGCAGACGGTGGACGAGGAGGCGGACCATGAGCACACGCGCTGCCCGGCTCATCGCGCCGGACGGCTGTCGCGGCCTTCCGACGCCCCGCAGGATCCGCAACGGAGCCGCCATGCCGAAGGGGCCATCCCAGCACAGCCCGAACGGCCACCTGGACAGCCGCCGTTTCCGGCAGGTGCTGGGCAGGTTCGCGACGGGCGTGGTGGCGATCACGGCGGTCGACCCGATGACCGGCCTGCCCTGCGGCCTGGCGGCCAACTCGTTCACCTCGGTCTCGTTCAGCCCGCCGCTGGTGGCGTTCTGCGTGGCGCACACCAGCACGAGCTGGCCGAAGGCGCGCGGCTCCAAGGTCGTGACGGTCAACGTGCTGGCCGAGCACCAGCAGGCCGTCTGCCTGCAGATGGCGGCCAAGGGCGGAGACAAGTTCGCGGGCCTGGAGTGGACCGGCTCCCCCGGCGGCAACCCGGTGCTCGAAGGCGCGCTGGCCTGGATCGACTGCGCGGTCGAGGCCGAGCACCCGGCGGGCGACCACGTGATCGTGGTGGCCCGGGTGCTCCAGCTCGACACCCACGCGGAGGGCGGCCCGCTGGTGTTCTTCCGCGGCGGCTACGGCGGCTTCGTCGAGCCCGCCTGAAGCCGGGTCAGCCCGAAGCCGGCGGCCAAGGAGGCGTTCGGGCGCTCGGCGGGACCGTGGGAGGTGGCAACGTGATCGTCTTCCAGGCCGGCGACTACTCCTCGTACATGACCGGGGGAGGTCGTCCCGTCGCCCCACAGCACCTCTGGCTCCCGGTCGCTTCCCGGTCAATGGACCCCGGGGTAGGCGAGCGATGAGACGCGATCTACTGTCGTGGGCTATGGGCACACGCTCCTCCTTTCTCCTCGACGTCCTCATGACGGAATTCGGCGAGTCGATCAAGCGGGACCCCGCCGCGTTCAGGCGCAAGTTCCGGAAGATGGCGGCCTCCCCCTTCGCCTTCTACCGGGGCAGCGCCTGCCTGTTCTACGCGGACATGACGGGGACGTTCGCCGACGAGTCCTACCTCGACGAACCCACCAGCAGGGTGTGGATCCACGGCGACCTGCACGCGGAGAACTTCGGCACCTACATGAACGCCTCCGGCGAGCTCGTCTTCAACGTCAACGACTTCGACGAGGCGTACGTGGGCCCCTATGTCTGGGACCTCAAGCGGTTCGCGGCCAGCGTGGCGCTGATCGGGTACGCCAAGGCGCTGTCCGACGACTCGATCAGCGTGCTCGTGACCGACTTCGCCGGGGCGTACCTGGTCGAGCTGGCCGGGATCTCCGGCGGCGGGGACGACGCGATCGGCTCGCTCACGCTGGGCACCACCGGCGGCGTGCTGCACCGGGTGCTGCAGACGGCGCGGCTCAACACGCGGGTGGCGATGCTGGACGTCGAGACCGTGATCAGCGACTACGACCGGCGGTTCGCGCTCATGGAGGGGCGCGAGGCGGTGGACGCGGCGACCAGGAACGCCGTGCTGAGCGCGTTCGAGGAGTATCTGACCACGCTGCCCGCGCAGGGCAACCCGGTTCAGCACGTGATCAAGGACGTGGCGTTGCGCAAGGGCGTGGGGATCGGGTCGGCGGGGCTGCCGTCGTACAACCTGCTGCTCGAAGGGCACACCCAGGCGCTGGAGAACGACGTCATCCTCTATATGAAGCAGGCGGCGGTGCCGGCGGTGGCGCGGCACGTCACCGACGAGAAGGTGGCCTCCTACTTCCTGCACCAGGGGCACCGCACGGCCGAGTCGCAGCGTGCGCTGCAGGCTTACGCCGATCCGTGGCTCGGCTACACGACGCTCAACGAGGTCGGGCATCTCGTGGCCGAGGTGTCGCCGTACTCGGCCGACCTGGACTGGGACGACGTGAACGAGCCGGACGAGCTGCGCTCGATCGTGCAGGACCTCGGGCGGGCGGTGGCGCGCATGCACTCCGTGGCCGACGACGAGTCCAGCCACGACCTCGTCGACTTCTCGACGGAGGACGCGATCATGCGGGTGATCGGCGATGACCGGTCCGGATTCATCGCGATGCTGGTGGACTTCGCCCATCGGTACGGGTTGCAGGCCCGCGAGGACCACCAGCGCTTCGTCGACCTGTTCCGCAACGGCCGGCTCCCCGGCGTCTGAGGCCCGGCTGGCTACCGACCGCTCGGTATGGCATGCTGCCCGAACATGACTCTGTTCTCTGTGGAAGGCAAGACCGTCGTCGTCACCGGGGGTTCTCGGGGAATCGGGCGCATGATCGCCGCCGGGTTCGTCGCCGCGGGCGCGACGGTCCACATCTCCGCCCGCAAGACGGCCGAGGTCGAGAAGACCGCCGCCGAGCTGGGATGTTTCGGCGTTCCCGCCGACCTGTCCACGCCCGAGGGGGTGGAGCGGCTGGTCGCGGCGGTGGACGGGCCGCTGCACGTGCTGGTGAACAACGCGGGGGCGACCTGGGGCGCGCCCCTGGAGGACTATCCCGAGAGCGCATTCGACAAGCTCTGGAACATCAACGTCAAGGGTGTCTTCTACCTGACCCAGAAGTTCCTGCCGCAACTGAGGGAGGCGGCCACGGCGGACGATCCGGCGCGCGTGATCAACGTGGGGTCGGTCGACGGCATCCGGGTGCCCGCGTTGCCGACCTATGCCTACTCCTCGACGAAGTCGGCCGTGCACATGCTCACCCGGCATCTGGCCAGGCATCTGGCGCCGGAACACGTCACGGTCAACGCCATCGCGCCCGGGCCGTTCGACTCGAAGATGATGGCCTTCGCCCTGGACGACCCCGCGACCAGGCAGTCCGTCGCGTCGAGTGTGCCGCTGGGGCGGATCGGGCGGCCCGATGACATGGCCGGGGCCGCGATCTTCCTGTCATCGCGGGCGGGGGCGTACCTGACCGGCGCGGTGATCCCCGTGGACGGTGGGATCACCTCCTGATCGGCCGCCCCCGCCGCGGCGCGGACCGGCCCCTAATGCCAGGGCGGGGCCGGCTCGCGCGACCTGGGGAGCGCGACCGCGTTCTGGCGGTCCGCGGCGCGACCCAGCGGGCTAGTCGACGACGTCGTCGACGACCACGTCGCTGCCGTTGGTGCCGGTCACGGCGTTGCCGTTGACGTTGTTGACACCGGTCGCGCCATAGCCGTTGACGTTGGTGCTGACGACGTTGCCGAAGTTGTTGCCCGACTGCGACGAATTGCTGTTGGCGCTGGAGTTTCCGGCGTTGGTGTCCGCGAGCGCAGGGGTCGACAGCAGGGTCACGCCCGCCGCGGCGGCAATGAGGCCGGTCACGCAGAGCTTCTTCATCATGTCGTGTCCTTTCGAGTGTGTCCGTCTCGGACGTCAGCCGGTCAGTAGAAGATGTACGTCACCGCGATGCCACCGTGGGTGGCGGTGGTGGCGACACCGTTGACGTTGTTGACGTTGGTCGAGTCGCCCTCGCCGTGGTTGCCGGCGAAGACGTCTCCGAAGTTGTTGCCGGACTGGGACGAGTCGTCGTTGCCGCTCCAGTTGCGGGACCAGTTGTGGCCGCTCCAGGGGCCGGCCCAGTCGTCGTCGGCGTGAGCGGGGACTGCCAGTAGCACGCCGCCGACGACCGCTGCCACCACGGCCGCGACGGCACATACCTTTGTGATCACATCTGCTCCCTTCGCATGGTGAGGGAAGCCCTCCGGGGGGTGCGCACCACGGGCCCCAAGGCACACAACGGCCCCCTTTGACCTTCCTTGACCCCAAGGGATCAAGGCCAAGGTGAGCCTATAACCATGCGTGGCCGATTGATAGCTCTACGTGATCAGAACATTATTCGACCCATACGCTGACAGGAGGTGTCAGTGTCCGGCGCATAAGGTCCGCCGCATGATCTTTGAACTGCGGCAGTACACGCTGCACCCCGGGCGGCGGGACACGCTGATCGAGCTCTTCGAGCGGGAGTTCGTCGAGGGGCAGGAGGCGGCCGGGATGCGGATCACCGGCACGTTCCGCGATCCGGACGCGCCCGACACGTTCCCCTGGCTGCGGGCCTTTCCCGACATGCCCGCCAGGCAGGCGGCGCTGACCGCCTTCTACGACGGCCCCGTGTGGCGGGCCCACGGGGACGCCGCCAACGCCACGTTGATCGACTCGGACGACGTGCTCCTCCTCCGGCCCGCGGGTCCCGCGGAGTTCCCCGCCTGGGAGCGCCCGCCGGTCGGCGCTCGGGAGCTGCCCCCGGCCCTGTACGTGGCCACGATCTATCACGTCGAGGCCGGCTTCTCCGCCTTCTTCGCGCGGGAGGTCGCTCCCGTGCTGGCCGAGGCCGGGGTGCCGGCGATCGCCTGCCTGGAGACCGAGCACGCGGAGAACAACTTTCCCCGGTTGCCGGTACGGACGGGGGTGAACGTGTTCGTGTGGTTCGCCCGGTTCGACGCGGTCGAGGACGAGCGGGAGGTGGAGCTGCCGATGCTCGGCTCCCGCCTCACCGCCGCCCCGGAACGCCTGCGCCTGCGCCCGACGGCCCGATCCGCCCTGCGCTGACGGGTGCCGCCGTCAGAGGACCGTGATGCCGCGGGCGGCGAGGATGGCGTTGGCCTGGGCCTGGTTGATGAGGGCGCCGGCGAAGGCCCGCAGCTTGGCGTCGTCGGGCTGGCCGAGGTCCGCGCCCCGCAGGTCGGCCTTCGTGAACGTGGTGTTGAGCAGCCGGGTCCCGATCAGGCGGCACTCGGACAGCGTGGCCTCCGTGAAGTCGCAGCCCGACAGGTCGGCGTCGTCGAAGCGGACGCCCTCGATGAGCTCCCCGCGCAGCGAGCAGCCGCCGAGGTTGGCCAGGGTCAGGTTGGAGCGGGCGACCTTGAAGCCGGTGCCGCGGGAGGCCGTCAGGGCGGCTCCGATCATGCGGCAGCCGGTGAACGTCGTGTCCGTCAGCAACGCCCCGCCGAACTGGGCCGACGACAGGTCCACATCCGTGAACGTCGCGTCGATCAGGTCGGCGTCGTTGAAGCGGACGCGCATCCCGCCACCGCCCACGAACGCCGCCCCGTCCAGGTCGGCCTTGCGGAAGTCGGTCTGGTCCAGCACGCAGGACTCGAAGCGGGCGCCCGCCAGCGGGGCGCCCCACAGGTCCGTCTCCGTGAGGTCGCAGTCGCGGAAGACGTGCGTCTCCTCCGCGGAGAGCCGGTCGGCCAGGGCTTTGCGCGAGAGATCCTCGCCGTCGAATTCCACGGGGGGCAGCTTATGGCGGTCACGACACGCCCGTGAGGGCCTCGGCCGCCGCCTGGCCGCAGACCCGGGCCGCGCCGTGCGTGGCGATGTGCACGGCGCCCAGGTCCGCGCGGGCGGGCAGGCCCATCTCCACCACCACCGCGTCCGGACGGGCGCTCAGCAGGTGGCGCAGCGCCTCGGCCTGCCACTCGTGGCGGTGGACGTCCCGGACCACCGCGACCAGCGGGTGGCGGGCGGCCCGCGCGATCAGGTCCTCCAGGACGGCGCCCGTGGCCTCCCCCGCCGCGAGCCGGGTCACCTCGGTGCCGGGCAGGAGCCGGGCGAGCGGCTCGCCGACGCCCCAGGGGGTCTTCCTGTCGATGGCCAGGTTCATCTCCGGAGACAGCTCCACCACGTGGGCGGCGGCGGTCAGCGGCAGCACCGGGGCCGTCGACCGGCGGGTGATCCGCAGCGCCCGGCGGGCGGCCACGAGGCCGAGGTAGCCGTCCTGCGGCGCCCGGCTGCCCGAGGAGGCGGCCCAGGCGGCCAGCTCGCGGACCCTGCGAGCGGCCTCGGCCAGTCGCTCCTCGGGCAGCAGTCCCGTGGTCACCGCCGCGGCGATGGCGTCGCGGATCTCGACGGCGGTCGCCTCGTCGGCCCGCTCGCCGCCGACGCAGATCGCGTCGGCTCCCGCGGCGATGGCGCGGGCGGAGGCGCCCCCGATCCCGTACGCCCCCGACACCGCGGCCATCTCGATGCCGTCAGTGATGATCACCCCCTGGAACCCGAGCTCCTCGCGCAGCAGCCCGGTGAGGATCTTGGGACTGAGGGTGGCGGGAAGTTCGGCGTCGTACGGGGGCACGAGGAGGTGGCCGGTCATGACGGCCCTGACGCCCTCCTTGATCGCCTCCTGGAAAGGGAACAGCGCGCCCTCGATCCCGTCCCCGGCCACCACGGGCACGCCGTGATGGGAGTCGACCGAGGTGTCCCCGTGCCCGGGGAAGTGCTTGGCGCAGGCGGCCACCCCGGCCGACTGCAGGCCGCGTACGAACGCCCTGGTGTGCCGGGCGACCAGCGCCGGATCCGTGCCGAAGGCCCGCAGACCGATGACCGGGTTGTCGGGGTTGGAGTTGACGTCGGCCGAGGGGGCGAAGTCGAGCGTGATGCCCACCTTCGCCAGGTCGCCGCCGAGGTCCTGGGCCACGGCCTCGGTCAGGTCCACGTCGTCCACGACGCCCAGCGCGTACCCGCCGGGGCGGCTGCTGCCGGTGGTCGCCTCCAGCCTGGTGACCTCGCCCGACTCCTCGTCGATCCCGACGAGGACGGCGGGGTTCTCCGCGCGCAGGGCGGCGGTCAGCCGGGCCACCTGGTCGGGGCCCGCGATGTTGCGTGAGAACAGCACCGCCCCGGCGAGCCCCGCGCCGAGCCTGCGGCGGAGCCAGTCGGGGGGCGCGTGGCCCGCGAAACCGGGGAAGAGGACGGCGTCGGCGAGGCGAAGAAGGTCACCGCTCAGGGGCATGGAAGGAAATCTAATAGGAAAGTTTCCTATTTGCTAGAGGCATTTTCTGACGTCAACCCGTTTCCGGCCACATCTCATGGTCTCGCGGCGAGCCGCCCGATGACGGCGACGTTCGCCTGTCCGCCGCCCTCGCACATGGCCGGCAGGCCGTGCCCGGCGGCCGCGCGCTCCGCCACGCGCGGCAGCTTCACGGCCGGCACGGCCGACGACGCGCGCCCCCTCGGTCCGGTTTCGTAACAAGCGCTTGGTCTAGCTCGGAACGCCGTATGAGCTGGGGCGGTTAGGTGAACAAGCGATTGTCTGAGGGCTCATAATGGTGACGTGACCACCCGTAAGAACTCCGGCACCACGACCACCCCGGCCAAGCGCCAGCGCGCCAGCGTGTCAGGGTCGGCCTCCGAGCGCCGCGACCACCTCGTCAAGCTCGCCGCGGAGCTCTTCGCGCGCAAGGGCTTCCAGGCCACGACAGTACGCGAGATCGCCCTGGAGGCGGGCATCCTCTCCGGGAGCCTCTACCACCACTTCGACTCCAAGGAGACGATCGTCGACGAGGTGCTGTCCACCTTCCTCGACGATCTTATCGCCCGCTACCGCGCCGCGCTCGACACCAGCTCCGACGCCCGGGCCGTGCTCTCGGAGATGGTCCGCATCGGCTTCGGCACCCTGGAGCCGCACCGCGCCGCGATCACGGTCATGCAGAACGACTGGAATTACCTGCGCCAGTTCGAGCGGTTCAACTACCTCGTCAAGGCCGAGGACGAAGTCGAGCAGATCTGGGTGTCGCAGATCAAGAAGGGTCAGGCCGCGGGGCTGTTCCGGTCGGACGTGGACCCGAAGCTGACCTACCGGCTGATCCGCGACACCATCTGGGTGGCGGTGCGCTGGTTCCGGCCCGGTGGCAGGCTCAACACCAGCGCGCTGGCCGAGCACTACATCACAGTGCTCTTCGACGGGATCGCCACCGGCGAGCGCACCACCCAAAAGGGATGAGCCTGGGCAAGGCTGTGCGGCTGGCCCTGCAGGAGGTGGCCCAGCCCGACAAGGCCGAGGCGATGCGGGCGTACATGAAGTCCCCCATGCCCTTCCTGGGGGCGCAGGCCGTGCCCCGGCGGGCGGCGCTGCGGCGGGTGTTCGCCGAGCACCGGCTGGAGAGCGCGCCGGACTGGCGGCGGGCCGTGCTCACGTTGTGGCGGGAGGCCGAGTTCCGCGAGGAGCGCTATGCCGCCATCGAGCTGTCCGGCTATCACCTCTACCGGGAATACCAGACCCTCTACACGGTGCCGATGTACGAGGAGATGGTCGTCACGGGCGCCTGGTGGGACCTGGTGGACGAGCTGGCCACACACCGCGTCGGCGGGCTGCTGGCCACCTATCCCGACTCCATGCGGCCGCTCATGCTGGAGTGGGCGCACGACTCCGACCTGTGGAAGCGGCGCACCTCCATCCTGTGCCAAAACCGGTTCAAGCGGCGCACCGACACCGCCCTGCTGTACGCGTGCATCGAGCCGAGCCTGTCGGACAACGACTTCTTCGCGCGCAAGGCCATCGGCTGGGCGTTACGCGAATACGCCAAGACCAACCCGGCCGAGGTGCTGCGCTATGTCAGGGCGAAGGGCATCTCGGGGCTGAGCCGCCGCGAGGCGCTGAAGAACCTGCCCGCCGCCTAGCCACCGCAGGCCGTCACCTGGTCCACAGGGCGTCCTGGACGGCCTGGACCAGGGCCATCAGCTCCGGTGTCACGTGCTCCTTCGACCAGGCCAGCCCGTAGGTGATGCGCAGGTCGCCCGCCTCCAGGGGCACGAAGCGCACGTCGTCCCGCCTGATCGTCCTGGTCAGGAGCTGCGGGATGGGTAGCAGGCCGGCGCCCGCGGCGACCAGGTCGAGGGCGGCGGCGAAGTCGTCGTCGGCCACCATGCGCGAACGCCCCGGCAGGCCGGGCCAGGGCCTGGTGCCCGGCGTGAGCAGCACCTGGCCGCCCAGGTCGGCCGGGGTGACCCGGGGCCGGGCCTGCAACCGGTGCCCGGCCGGGACGGCCAGGTGGTCGACCGTGACGTGAAACCTGGCCCCGGTGACGAACCTCGTGACGTACGCCGTGGGCGCGGGAATGGCCAGGATCGCGGCCGAGACCTCGCCGTCCGCCAGCGCCCTGGCCGCCTCCGCGCGGCCCGCCACCCGCAGCTCCACGCCGACGGCCGGGTTACGGCCCGCGAGCCGCCTGACGATCCGCGCCGCCAGCGTGCCGACGAGTGGTGGATAAGCAAGGTGAATGGTCGGCCTGGCCAGCCGGGCGGCCTCCGCGGTGAACGCCCCGGCCGCCTCGATCGCCTGTTCCGCGTACGGCAGGAGCGCCTTGCCCTCTGCCGTGAGCCGCACCTCGCGGGCGGTGCGCTGGAACAGCCGGATCCCGGCGGCGCGTTCCAGCCGCGTGATGGCCTGGCTCATGGCGGGCTGGGACATGCCGAGGTCGGCGGCGGCCGCGGAGAAGCTGAGCCGCGCCGCGACCCTGGTGAAACAGTGGATCTCGCGGAGCATAAGCAACACCAATACATGGTGCACGATCCTCGCCGTACTCGGCAGGATGCCTGCGATCCGACCGACTTACCAAAGGAGTCGAGAACATGTCCCCATTTCCCGCGTCCACCGTGCTCGGATACCCGCGGATCGGGCCACGGCGGGAGCTGAAGCGGGCGCTGGAGTCGTACTGGGAGGGGCGGTCGAGCCGGGCCGAGCTGGACCGGGTGGGCGCCGAGATCAGGGCGCGGACCTGGCGCAGGCTGGCCGAGCTGGGACTGGCGGGGTTGCCGTCGAACACCTTTTCGCTCTATGACCAGGTGCTGGACACGGCGGCGCTGGTCGGCGCGGTGCCCGCACGTTATCGCGCGGCGGACGACCCCTACTTCGCCATGGCCAGGGGCACCGAGGGGCTGGCGCCGCTGCGGATGACGAAGTGGTTCGACACCAACTACCACTACATCGTGCCGGAGATCGAGCCGGAGACGGTGTTCAAGCTGGACGCGGCCAAGCCGCTCGGCGAGGTGCGGGAGGCGCGGGCGCTGGGGTTCGAGACGCGGCCCGTGGTGCTGGGGCCGGTGACGTTCCTGCTGCTGGCGGGGGCCCTGGACCGGCTGGCGGACGTGCTGGTCTGCTACGAGGAACTGCTGGCGGCGCTGGCCGCCGAGGGGGTCGAGTGGGTGCAGCTCGACGAGCCCGCGCTGGTGAGCGACCGGACCGCGGAGGAGCTGGCCGCCGTCGCGACCGCCTACGAGCGGCTGGGGGCGGCCGGCTCGCGGCCGGGGCTGTTCGTGGCCTCCTACTTCGGGGACCTGGGCGAGGCGCTGCCGGTGCTGGCCGGCACGCCGGTGGAGGCCATCGGGATGGACCTGGTGCGGGGCGGCGTGCCCGGTGCCGACCTGACCGGGAAGACCGTGGTCGCGGGCGTGGTGTCGGGGCGCGACGTGTGGCGGACCCCGCCGGAGCGGGCGCTGGCCGCGCTCGGCGCCGTCCGGGCCTCCCACGTGGTGGTCTCCACGTCGTGCTCGTTGCTGCACGTGCCCTATGACGTGGCGGCCGAGCAGGCGCTCGATCCGGCGCTGAGGGCCCGGCTGGCGTTCGCGGAGCAGAAGGTGGCCGAGGTGGTGGCGCTCTCCCAGGCCGCCTTCCACGGCTCGCCACCGGCCGCGCCCTCCGTGGCTCTGCCGGCGCCCGTCCCGGCGGAGGGGCGCAGCCCGTACGCGGTGCGCGCCGCGGCCCAGGCCGGGCACCTGCGGCTGCCGCCGCTGCCGATCACCACGATCGGGTCTTTCCCGCAGACCGGTGAGCTGCGCGCGGCCCGGGCCGCCGTGAGCGCGGGCACGCTGTCGCCGGAGGACTACGAGCGGCGGGTCGAGGCTGAGATCGAGCGGGTCATCCGGGTGCAGGAGCGGCTCGGGCTCGACGTCCTGGTGCACGGGGAGCCCGAGCGCAACGACATGGTGCAGTACTTCGCCGAGCACCTCGACGGCTTCGCGGTCACCCAGCACGGGTGGGTCCAGTCGTACGGGTCGCGCTGCACCCGGCCGCCGATCCTGCACGGCGACGTGGCCCGGCCGGAGCCGATCACGGTGCGGTGGGCCACCTATGCGCAGTCGCTCACAGGCAAGCCGGTCAAGGGCATGCTCACCGGGCCCGTGACCATCGTGGCCTGGTCGTTCGTACGGGACGACCTGCCACTGCGGGAGGTCGTGTTCCAGGTGGCGGACGCCGTCAGGGACGAGGTGCGGGACCTTCAGGCCGCCGGGATCTCGATCATCCAGGTGGACGAGCCGGCCCTGCGCGAGCTGCTGCCGCTGCGGCGGAGCGCGCAGGCCGACTACCTGGAGTGGGCGGTGGCGGCCTACCGGCGGGCCACCTCGGCGGCCGGTGACCGGACGCAGATCCACACCCACCTGTGTTATTCGGACGCCGACCAGATCCTGGCGGCCATCGACGGCCTCGACGCCGACGTCACCACCATCGAGTCCGCCCGGTCGGGGGCACGGATTCTGCGGGCGGTGGAGACGTTCGGGCGGGGGCTCGGGCCGGGAGTGTACGACATCCACTCGCCCCGGGTGCCGGGATCCGAGGAGGTCGAGGAGCTGCTGCGCCGGACGCTTCGGGCGCTGCCGGTCGAGCGAGTCTGGGTCAACCCGGACTGCGGGCTGAAGACGCGGACGTACGAGCAGGTGGAGGCGTCGCTGGCCAACGTCGTCACGGCGACGCGCCGGCTGCGCGCGGAGCTCCCCGCGTGACGTGCCGGGGCGCGCGGCCTCCTACTTCAGGGCGCCGGACGTGAGGCCGGACTGGATCTGGCGCTGGAAGAGCGTGTAGACGATCAGCATCGGCAGGATGGCCAGGGTCAGGGCGGCGAAGAGGGCCGACCAGTCCTGGTCATATCCGGCGGCGGTGGAAATATCGGAGATGCCCTGAGTGAGCACCCACTTGTCCCGCTCCTGCAGCAGCACCAGCGGGAGCTGGTACTGGTTCCACTGGCCCAGGATGTTGAAGATCGTGATGCTGATGATCCCCGGCCGGGCCATCGGCAACATGATCTGGAAGAACACCCGCGTGTGCGAGGCCCCGTCCACCATGGCCGCCTCCCCCACGGCCGTCGGCAGCGTACGGAAGAAGGCCGACAGGAAGAACACGGTGAACGGCATCGAGTACGCGATATAGACCAGCACCAGCCCGGCATGCGTGTTCAGCCCGATGAAGGGCCCGATGACCGGAAGGTTGCCCATGTTCTGCACCACGAAGAACAGCGGTGTCAGGGCCAGGTAGACCGGGAACGCCAGCCCCGACACGAACAGCAGGTAGACCGCCCGGTTGCCGCGGAACGGGTAACGCGCCAGCACGTACGCCGCCATCGACCCGACCAGCATGGTGCCGAACGTGCTGAACCCCACGACGATGACGCTGTTGAGCATGTACTGGCCGATGTGCGCCTGCTCCCAGGCCCGGGCGAAGTTGTCCCAGCGCAGCGTGGCGGGCAGCGACCAGGCGTCGCCGAAGATCTCGTCCTCGCTCTTCACCGAGGCCAGGAACGTCCACAGGATCGGCACCATGACCAGCAGCGTCCAGATCAGCAGCGCGACGTGCGTGAGCACCCCGAGCGGGCCGAGCCGCCGCCTGCGTTCCTCGCGGGCGACCTTCCGCGAGTTGGCCGCGGTCCACGAGATCATGGTGGTCATCAGTACTCGATTCGTTCACGCCGTGACAGGCGCAGGGACAGGATCGCGAAGCCGACGGTGAAGAAGAACATGACCACGCCCAGCGCGGAGGCGTAGCCGAAGCGGGAGTACTGGAAGGCGTTGCGGTAGATCTCGGCCGCCATCACCGTGGTCGACCAGTCGGGCCCGCCGTGCTGGTCGGTCATCACCCACACGATCGCGAACACGTCGAGCGCCAGGATGCCCAGATAGACCCAGGCCACCTGTACGGTGTCCCAGAGCAGCGGCAGCGTGATCCGGAAGAACAGGCTGATCCGGCCGGCCCCGTCGATCTGCGCCGCCTCGAACATGTCCCGCGGGATGGAGGCCAGCCCCGCCGAGAACAGCACCACGTAGAAGCCGACCGCCTGCCACACCATGACGCCCAGCACCGACCAGAACGCCACGTCGGGGTTGGACAGGAAGCCGACCGGCGAGATCCCGAGCGCCATCAGCGGGCCGTTCAGCATGCCGCTGCCGTCCGGCCGGAACACCTGCTGGAACAGCACCGCCACCACCGCGACGGCCAGGACCTGCGGGAAGAAGAACACCACGCGGTAGAACTTCGACCCGCGGATCCCCGTCACGCCCTGCGCGCCGCCCACGTTGAGGAGGAAGGCGAAGAACAGGGCGACGACGATCGTGATCAGCGGCAGCAGCACCAGCAGCGCGCCGTTGTGCGTGACGGCCTTCCAGAACGTCTCGTCGCCGAACAGGCGGGCGAAGTTGTCCAGGCCGATGAAGGTGGGCGTGGCCGTCACGCCGCGCCAGTCCGTCATCGCGATGTAGAACGCCTGAAGGTACGGCGAGATCACGTAGACTAGGTAGAGGATCACCGGGGCTGCCAGGAAGGAGATGATGAACAGCCCGCGGCGATACCTGTTGAAGATCATCAACGCTGATACTTCTTGATCGAGGAGTCGTTCTTGATCTCGTCGGCCTTCTTCTGCATGCGTTCGAGGAACTTGTCGGGGCTCAGGCGGCCGGCCATCAGCTCGCCGGTGGCGGCGACGCCCTCGTCCTTGAGCGGGCCGTACCAGTTGTTCCAGCGGTAGTAGACGACGTTCGCGCCCGCGGCGGTGATCGCGTTGGAGGCGCTCTCGACGCCCGGCGAGTTCTGCCGGCCCTCGCTCGCGCCCTTGACCACGGTCAGCGTACGGACGAGTTCGCTGAAGTCGCCGGCCGCCTTCTTCGACAGCATGGCCCGCAGGTATTCCATGCCGCCCTGCGGGTTGGCGCTCTTGGAGGAGACGATGAAGTTCTCGCCCGGCTGGGTGTGCAGGGTGCCGTACGCCATCTTGTCCGAGCCGGTGACGTCGGGGATCGGGAACATGGCGTACTCGAAGTCGGCCGGGGTGGTGGACTTCTGCTCGTTCTCCAGCCAGGAGCCGGAGGGCAGCATGGCCACCTTGTACTTGTTCTGGGCGGTCTGGGTCTGGATGTGGTCGAGGCCGGTGGTGCCCTGCATGAGGTATTTGGCGCCGACCTCGGCCCAGGCGGTGGCCGCGGTCTTCATGGGCTCGGCGGTCCAGGCGCCGTCTTCGAGGTTGTCGATGTTGACGAGCACCTCGTTGCCGCCGATCTTGGCAGCCATGGTCAGCAGCGGTTCATACAGATATTGCGGGAATTTTCCGGCATAGGTGAAAGGTGCCATCTTGCCGGATTTTTTGATCGTCTCGCAGAGGGCGAGGAATTCGTCCCAGGTCTTCGGGATCTGCCAGTTGTTGTCCCGGAACACCTTCTGCGAATACCAGATGCCGTGGATGTAGTTGACATAGCCGAGCACGGAGAACTTGCCGTCGTAGGTGCCGATGTCGATGACCGACTGGTCGATGGTGTCCCTGACCTTGGTGTTCGGGTCGTCCCACGAGGGCGCGTCGAGCAGCGCGGTCAGATCCTGCATCTGGCCGTCCTGGGCCAGCGCGCCGAAGTCCATGAAGTTGGCCCCGGAGTTGTCGATCACCTCGGGCGGGTTGCCTCCGGCGAAGCGCGGCTGGAGGACCTTGGTGATCTCCTTGGTCGAGTTGTGCTTGATCGCGGCCTTCGGGTATTTGCTCTGGAACAGCGGCTGGTGGATCTTCGTGGCGTATTCCTGACCGAAGCCGCCGTCGAAGATCCAGACCTCCAGCGGCTTGTCGGCGGCCACGCCGAGCGGGTTGGCCGCGCTGGTCGCGACCGGCGCCGACGAGGACGAGGCCGCGGGCGGGGCCGCAGGCGTGGCGCACGCGGCCAGCGCCCCTGCCACGGGCACGAGCGCGGCGCCGCGAAGGAGTTCGCGCCTGCTGATATGGGGGGTGTGAGGCATGATGAGTGACTCCTGACTAGTTCTTCCTACGAACCGCGTCTGATGCGTCCTGCGTAGCGGCTCTCCAGGGCCTTGTTGTGGTCGTCGCCGCCGGTCACGTTGGCCGACAGGTAGATGGGGGGCCTCTCGCCCAGGGCCACCAGCTCCTGCACCGCCTCGGTGACCACCATCTGCGCGAGCAGCGCGGAGGTGATCGTGGAGACCGCGCCGTACGTGCCGCCGCCGGGCAGGGCGAGGATGGCATCCCCGTAGGGCGCGCCGTTGTCGAGCACCACGTCCGCCAGGTCGAGCAGCTTGCCGCCGGACGGGTGACGGGAGGTCATCCGGGTGCTGTGCTTGACCGAGGTCAGGGCGATCAGCGGGTGACCGCGCTCCTTGACGATCCTGGCCAGCTCGACGACCACGCCGTTGACACCCGAGCTGGAGATCAGCACGAACACGTCCTGCGGGGCGACCGGGGCCAGCTCGAAGATCCGGTGGGCGACCGCCGGGTCCCGCTCCAGCTCAGGAGTCAGCACGCTGGGCGGCTGCCCGCCGTACAGCACCAGGTCCCTGGGGGTGAGGCGGTTGCTGGGGACCAGGCCCCCGGCCCGGCCGGCGATCTCCATCGCGATGGCCTCGGAATGGCCCGAGCCGAACGCGTTGACCACGCCGTCCGCCCTGATCGAGGCCACCAGCAGCGCGGCCGCCGCGCGTACCGGCTCCGCCTGGCTCTCCGCGACCTGATGGGCCAGGTCGAGGACCCTTGATGCGTAGCTCATTCAACCTCTCTCCACGCGGTGGCTCTTTACGGCGCTGATCGTGCGTTCGAACGCCTCGTTGGTGCGCTCGTAAGTGAGTTGCGCGACCGCCACATAGACGGCGTCCAGCACGAAGAGCTGCGAGTGCACGGCGGCCAGCCCGCCGAGCCGGAACGTGGTCTCCCTGCTGGCGGTGGTCAGCACCAGCCCGGCCAGCTCGGCCAGCGGGGAGCGGGCGAAGGAGGTGACCGCGACGGTCAGGGCCCCGTGGCTGCCCGCCTCCGCCAGCGCCTCCATGACCTCGCGGGTGCGGCCGCGATGGCTGATGCCGATGGCCACGTCACCCGTCTTGAGCAGCGCCGCCTCCGACAGGGCCACGTGCGCGTCGCCCGCGCTCCAGCCGGGGATGCCGATCCTGCGCAGCCGGCCCTCCAGCATGGTCGCCACGTTACCGCTGGTGGAGACGCCGACGAGGAGCACACGCGGGGCCGCCACGATCGCGTCGGCGACCCTGGCGACCACGTCGAGGTCGAGTTGCGCGGCGGTGTCCTGGATGAGCCGGGTGTCGGCCGCGGCCATCACCTCGATGGCCGCGTCCAGCGGGTCGTCGGGGCCGATCTCGTGACCCACGCCCGCGCCCCACCCGGCCTGTGCGGCCCGGCCGGTCTCGGTGGCGAGCGCGACGCGCAGCTCCGCGTAACCGGAGAAGCCGAACGCCCGGCAGAACCTGGTCACGGTGGCGGGCGAGCTGCCCGCCCGCTCGGCCAGCGCGATGATGGTCGACCGCGCGGCTTCGGCCGGATCTCCGAGAATGACCTCGCCGACCCTGCGCAACGCCTCCGGCAAACCGGGTAGTTCCGTTTCTACACGCCCAAGAGCTCCTGAAGTCACGAATATTCCTTCCGAATACCCGGTCTTCCCGCGAAAATTATTCTTGCTTCAGAGTCCCGTCAAGCCCCAGACTCGTTTCGTGACGGAATCGCTGGTGGTCGGCGTCGACGCCGGGGCCACCTCCACACGGGTGGCGGTGCACACGCTCGACGGCGCGCGCGTCGGCTACGCGAAGACGGGGGCGGGCAATCCGACCGCGCACGGGCTGGCCAAGGCGGTGGCCGCGGTCGCGGTCGCGCTGCGCGAGGCGCTCGGGCCGCTGGACGGGGCGCGGGTGGTCGCCTCGCTGGCCGGGGTGGCGGGGCACGCGGAGGAGATGGTGCCCGAGCTGGCGAGGGTCTGGGCCCAGCTCGGGATCCCCCGCGAGCCGCGCTATGTGGGCGACGTGCCGATCGCCTACGCGGCCGGCTCCCCCGAGCCGGACGGCTCGCTGCTGCTGTCCGGTACGGGCGCCGTCGCGGCCCGGATCGTGGGCTACGAGCTGGACGGGCTCGCCGACGGGCTGGGCTGGCTGCTCGGCGACGCGGGCTCGGGCTTCTGGATCGGCCGCGAGGCCGCCAAGGCCGTGGTGGCCGCTCTGGACCGGGGCCTCCCGATCGAGGCTCTGCTCCCGGAGGCGCCCGGCGAAGAGCTGGTCCAGCTCGTCGGGGAGCACTTCCTCGGCGCGGAGCGGCCCGCCACACCGCGGGCCGCCGCCGATCGCATCGTGCGGCTGGCGCAGGCCGACCACATGCGGCTGGCCCGGCTGTCGTCGCTGGTCAGCCGGGCGGCGGCGGCAGGGGACCCGATGGCCCTCGAGATCGTAGGGGAGGCGGCCGATCACCTGGTGGCCTCGCTCCGGCGGGTGCACGTCGCCGGTCCGGTGGTGCTCGCCGGCAGCGTGCTGACCAGTCCAGGGCCGGTGCGGGCGGCCGTGACGCGGCTGCTGACGGGCGAGAACGTCATGACGGCGGGCGACGCGGCGGGCGCGGCGGCCTGGCTGGCGGCGTGCCCGTTCCTGAACCCCGAGGAGTCCAAGGCGCGCCACCCCTGCTTCACCCGCCCGGCGGGGTAAGGGCCGCCCGCCCCTCACTCAACAGCTCCGACCGAGGCCGCCGCGGCGAGACCGCCTGGCCGGCCGAGGTCACGCAGGCGGTTCAGCCGAGGTTGCGCAGGCGGTCCGGCCGGGTGTGTCAGTTGGTGATGGGCTCTGTGGGGTTCTTCGGGAGGCGGTGCCTGGTCACCAGGAGGCGGAGGACGCCGGGCTGCTCCGACTCCGCGCGCCAGACGATCCAGTCGTCGCCGACCTTGACCGTTCGCTTGTCGGGTTCGAAGCGGTAACCGTTGTGGTCGGGGGCGGGGGTGATCTCCTGGAAGACCGCGCGGACGTGGCGTCGGCGTGCTTCGGTGAGGACCTCGCCGACCGTCTTCCCCTCGGGGACGTAGCCTTCGAGCATTTCGCCCTTGGCCGTGGCCGAGCCGAAGTTCTGGTACTTCTCCCCCGGCAGGGCCTGGCGGCCCAGCATGACCAGTGCGTCGCCGGTTACCTGGCGGCCGACCGTGATGGTCATCGAGCAACCGGGCCGGCCCATTGCGCAGCCTCGCGGTTCGGTGCCGCTGCCGATGGAGGCCGGGACGGGACGGTCCGTGGGGCCGCCCACCCCCTGCATGCCGGTGACCTTGCCCACCTGCGACGGAGAGGCGGGCACGGGCTGCAGGCGCACGTTCAGACCCACCGCCTTGAAACCTTTCGTGTATTCGGCGTAGTCGGCGAGCGGGTTCTTGATGGTGGCGACGTAGTAGTCGCCGCGCGGTTGGATGTCGATGGCCGAGCTGGCGTAGGAGGTGGCGTGGTCCTCGCGGAGCAGGGCGGGGCCGACGACCGCGGCGGCGGCCGTCGCCGCGGTGGCGCCGGCGGTCACGAGCAGGCGGCCCGTACGCCGGCGGGCGGCCCTCGGAGGCAGTCCGCGTGAGGCGTGGGTGGGCGCGGTTGCCGGTTCGTCGGTGATCGCGGCCAGGAGTGCCCGCGCCCCCGCGCCGGACACCGTCCCGGCCAGGTCCTTGTCGCTGACACGGGCGAGGTGCTCGAGGTCGTTCATAGTGACTCCATGACGAGACGGTTGACGGAGATGCCCGCTCCGGCGATTGCCTTGGAGAAGCGCTTGCGGGCTCGATGCAGCCGGATGCGTACGGCGTTGCGCGAGCAGCCGAGGACCTTGGCGATCTGACCGTGGTCCAGGCCCTCCCAGGCGACCAGCGCGATCAGCTCCTGGTCGTCCTCGGGAAGCAGGCGGAACTCCCGCGCGATGGCCCCCAGCTCGACGCTGCCCTCGGGCGAGAAGCCGTAGAGGTCGGCGATGTCGGTGTCCAGCTCCATGCTTCTGAGGCGGTGCCGGGTCTGGCCGCGGCGGTGGTTGGCCAGCACGTTCCTGGCCACGCCGTAGAGCCAGAGCCTGGCCTCCTCGCCGGTCGGCAGCGTGTCGACGCGCTGCCACGCGATGGCGAACGTCTCGGCGACCACGTCCGCCGCGTCGTGGGGCGAGTCGCAGCGGCGTACCGCGTAGCCGAGTATGCGCTCGTAGGTTTCGGTGTATACGGCCTCGAACCGGGTCTTCCGGTGGCCCTCCGGCAGCGGCCGCCCGGACTCATCACCGCATGCCGATCCGGACAGAGCGCGCGTTCACCACAGCAGCGCGGGTAAACGTTTCCGGACGGCCGGAATGGCGGCGCTTTTCCTCCCAAGGCGGCAGGGCATTGCCGCGTGAAGTGCCGATCAACACATCCGACCAGCCCGTTATAGAGATCTGGCCAGAAATATCAACGCCTCTGATAACTGAACATCTTCACGAAAGCTGTCCGGTCTTGTAATACGTAGGTGCGATCTACCGATAGCCCATCATCATCACGCCGAGGTGGGAGATGGACCTACGCTACGTCCGTTACGCGATGGCCATCGCACGGGCGGGCAGCCTGCGCCGGGCCGCCGCCGCGCTGCACATCGCCCAGCCCACGCTGTCGGAGCAGCTCAAGGCGCTGGAGAAGGAGATCGGCGTCGAGCTGTTCAGCCGTTCGTCGAGCGGTGTGCAGCTCACCGAGGCGGGTGAGGCGTTCCTGGCCCAGGCCACGGTCGCGGTCAACGCCTTCGAGCGCGCCGTGACCGCCGCCAGGAGCGCGGGCCACATGGCGCGCCTGGGCGTCGCCGACGGGCTGGCCGACGTGGCCGCCCGCCTGCTCTCCCAGCTCCACACCGCCGCCCTCCGGGTGGTCCCGATGGGTACGGCCGAGCAGATCGTCTCCATCGTGGACGGCACCCTGCAGGCCGGACTCGGGTACGCCCCCGGCTCCCTGCCCAGGGGCGTCGCCCGGATGCTCATGCACCGCTTCCCGGTACGCGCCCTGCTCCCCCGCGAGCACCACCTGGCCGCCTCCGAGCGGCTGTCGCTGGCCGACCTGGCCGCGGAACCGCTGGTCATGCCGGAGTCCGAGGCGGTGGCGGGGGCCCGCCGCTTCCTGGAGGGCTTCGTCCGTCACCGCCTGCACCCCCGGCTCGGCCCTGCGGCGGCCACCCACGACCTCGTCGTCAACCTGGTGGCGGACGGCGCGGGATACGCCCTCTGCGTCCACGAAGGAACGACAATTCCCGAGACGTTAACCTTTATCCCAATAAAAGAGGACGTCCCCCCGCTGGAAGTCGTCTTTCTCTGGAACCGCCAGGCGGAAGTGACCGAGGTCGTCAGCGCGGCCCGGCACCTGGCCCGCTCTGGATAGCGCTATTGTCTAGCGATGCGCATCTCCGAACTCAGCGCCAAGTCCGGTGTGGCCCTCCCCACGGTCAAGTACTACCTCCGCGAGGGCCTGCTCCACCAGGGTTTGCAGACGGCCGCCACCCGGGCCGAATACGACGAGTCGCACCTGCGCAGGCTCCGCCTGATCCGGGCCCTGCTCGAAGTGGGCAAGCTCCCGGTGGCCGCCATCAAACAGATCATCGAGGCCGTCGAGGACGACTCGCTTCCCATTCACGAGATGCTCGGCACCGCCCACTACGCCCTGGGCCCCACGGTCGAGCCCGGGCCCGGCGAGGACTGGCGGCTCGCCCGCGCCGAGGTGGACCGCCTCCTCGACGACCTCGGCTGGAACATCCACCCCGCCGCCCCCACCCGTGACGAGCTGGCCCAGACTCTGGTCAAGATGCGCCAGCTCGGCCTGCCGGTCGATCTGAAGCCCTACGTGGAGGCGGCGGCGCGGCTGGTGTCGGAGTTCGAGATGGACCTGGTCCCGTTCCAGGGCCCGCGCGACGCCGCCGTGGAGACCCTGGTAGTCGGCACGGTCCTGTACGGCAGGGCGCTCGACACGCTGCGCCGCATGGCCCAGGAGTCGGAGTCGGCCCGCCGCCTGCGTCCCCACCCCTGAGCGATGAATGGCGGCATCCGATCGGGACAGAGTTCGACCCCACGCCGGCGATCGTCCGCCACGGTCAGATGACGCCGTTGGCACGCAGGGTCTGGACGGCCCGGAGGGTGGCGGCCCCGCGCCAGTCGAGCCGCCCGGCGGGTGAGATCGGCGCGTAGTCCACCGTCCAGCCGCCGTCGTCCTGCTGCTCCCCCACCAGCCTGGCCAGGTCGGCGGCGATCACCTCGGGCTCCAGGAGCGCGCGTGCCGGCCGGCCGGGCCGGGAGGCGAAGTCGAGCGGCCGCAGCGACTCCCCCTCGGTGCCGCCCTCGACGGGCACGCGGCCGTCCGCCGGGACGTAGGCGCCCAGCCGCTTGAGCAGGTCGGCCGCCCGGGGCTCGCTGTCGTGGACGGCGTCGAGGAAGTGGATGGCGAACGACAGCACGTACGCGTGCGGCCGCTCGTCGAGCGCCTGGATCGCGTCGAGGCAGTGGCGCGTGGCCCTGGCCAGCCACGGATGCGCGGCCACGGCGGGGTCGTGGGCGGCGACGGTGTGGGCCATGGCCGCGGACACCGCGGTGATCTGCAGGGACGAGGTGGTGTGATCGCCGCCGGCCCACCAGGGCGCGGTGCCGTCGGAGACGGAGATCGGCAGCGAGAACGGCAGTCCGCCGTCGGGCAGCGTGACCGAGTCCAGCCAGTCGCACAGCGCCGCGGCCTGCGGCGCGGTGGCGGGGGCGATGTCGTGGAACACCTCGAAGGCGTGCAGGGCCGCGCCCGGCTGGCTCTCGGGCGCCCGCAGGTCGGGCTCCAGGCCCCAGCCGTAGCCGCCGTCCGGGTTGCGGTAACCCTCCAGGGCCGCCAGTGCCGAGGCGGCGTCGCCGTCGCCCATGAGCAGGTCGAACCGGCGGCGGTCCAGCACTCTGGCGTGCGTGGCCATGAAGTTGGGGATCGCGGAAACATTGACGTTCATACCGCCATCGTGCCCAGTCCGCCGCCGAGCGGTCTTGTACGTTCCGGACGCTAGTCGCCGACGATGACCGGGCGCTTGAGCAGCCACAACGCGGCCCGCCGGAGCAGCGTCCGGTGGATCTCGTTGTCGTAGGAGCGGGTGTCGTGGCCCAGCGCGTCGTAGAGGACCCGGCCCCGCCGCACCGGCCGCGCCCACACCAGCGGCTGACCGTTGGCCGAGGCCAGCGGCTCGACGTCGGGTAGCACGCGCAGGTCGCTGTAGACCTCGTCCACCACGTCGAAGTCGCGCAGCCCCTCCACCACCGGGTGCGTACCGTGCACCCGCACGCTCGTCCAGCCCAGCGGCGGGTGGTGGGACCTGGGCCACTCCCAGCAACCGCCCAGCACCCGCGGCCAGCCCTGCCAGTCGTCGAAGCAGATCGACGCCGAGTGCACGCACAGCAGCCCGCCGCCCTGGTCGAGGTGGTCGAGGAGCGTGGCGCGGGCCTCGGCCGGCAGGTCGAACCGCCACTCTCCCCGCAGGTCGGTGAAGCGGTCCTCGGCCATCTGCCAGCGCAACGCGTTGACGGTGATGAGCTGGACCTCGGGCGGCTCGCTCAGCGCGCCCGCGATGTCCTCGGTGATCTCGGATTCGACCCCCACCTCGGCGAGCGCCTCCGCGAGGGCGGCCGACGTGGCGGCGAAGTCGTGGAACAGGCCTCCTGACAGGATCAGATTTCTCGCCACCCACCAAGCCCATCATGCCCATCGCCGCATTTCCACCCGAAAGCCGTCACAGCCCGCGGCCGGGCCGGGCGCGGCTGCGGCTCGACTGGCGGCCCCGGCATGCCCCGTTCACGGCGGAGCGGGCATGATGCCGCCCGTGAACTTCGAGGAGCTTCGCCCGATGCTGCTGGGTCTCGCCTACCGGCTGCTGGGCAGTATGTGGGACGCCGAGGACGTGGTGCAGGAGGCCTGGCTGCGCTGGCAGGGCACCGACCAGAGCCAGGTCAGGGAGCCGCGTGCCTTCCTGACGACCGTGGTCTCGCGGCTGGCGCTCGACCAGCTCCGCTCGGCGCGGGTCAGGCGGGAGTCCTACACCGGGCCGTGGTTGCCCGAGCCGGTGATGACCTCGCAGGTGGGGCCGCTGGACACGGCCGAGCTGCGCGACACCGTCTCGTTCGCGACCCTGCACCTGATGGAGCGGCTCTCGCCGCCCGAGCGGGCGGTGTTCGTGCTGCGGGAGGCGTTCGAGCTCCCGTACGAGCGGATCTCCGAGATCGTCGAGACCTCGGTGGCCAACGCCAGGCAGATGTACCGCCGGGCCTCCCAGCGGCTGGCCGAGGGGCGTGACAGGTTCCACCCCTCGGCGCAGGACCACGCCGAGCTGCTGACGAAGTTCATGGCGGCGGCGGGCGGCGGCGACCTGGCCGCGCTCACCGACCTCCTCCACGAGGACGTCGTCATCTGGAACGACGGCGGCGGCCGGGCCAAGGCGGCGCTGCGGCCCGTCGCCGGCCGGCGGAAGGTGGTCTCCTTCCTGGCCGGTCTCGTGTCGAAGTACCACTTCCGCACGCCGCGGCTGGTAGAGGTCAACGGCGGGGTCGCGCTCCTGACCCGGCTGGACTCCGGGCACCAGCTCGTCATGATCGACATCAAGGACGGCAAGATCAAGGGCATCTACGGAGTGCTCAACCCGGACAAGCTCACCCGGGTGCCCATGGACTGACCCGTCTCCTTCCGCGCCGTCGCACGATCTATAGTCGCCCCTATGGATCTCGGCATCTCAGGCAAGGTCGCTCTCGTCACCGGAGGCAGCGCGGGCATCGGCCTGGCGGCGGCCAGGAGCCTCGCGCGGGAGGGGTGCGACGTCTGCGTGTGCGCCCGCAATCCCGAGCGGCTCGCGGACGCGGTGGTGGAGCTGCAGGAGTTCGGCAAGGTGGTGCACGCCGTGCTGGCCGACCTGGAGGATCCCGACGCCGCCCGGCGGGTGGTCGAGGAGACCCGCGCCGTGCTCGGCCCGGTCGACATCCTGGTGGCCAACGCGGGCGGGCCGGCGGGCGGCCGCTTCGACGAGGTCACGCTCGACGACTGGGACGTGGCCGTGCAGCGCAACCTGCTGAGCGTCGTACGCCTGGCGCGGGAGGTCCTGCCCGACATGCGCTCGCGCGGCTGGGGCCGGATCGTCACGATCACCAGCAGCTCGGTCCGCGAGGCGATCAAGGGCCTGCTGCTGTCCAACGCCGTCCGCCCGGCCGTGGCCGGAATCGTGCGTACGCTGGCCCGCGAGGTCGGCGGCGACGGCGTGCTGGTCAACAACGTGATGCCGGGTCCGATCGACACCGAGCGGCTGCGCGGGCGGTTCCCGACCGAGGAGGCGCTGAACGAGCGGATCAGCGGGGTGCCGGTGGGCCGCATCGGGCGCCCGGAGGAGATCGGGGACGTGGTGGCGTTCCTGGCCAGTGAGCGAGCCTCGTTCGTGAACGGGATCTCGATGCTGGTCGACGGCGGGGAAAGCCGCGTCATCGCCTGACGGCCGTCCGCCCCCCTGCCGTTACCATCGCGCGTCCATCCATGATACGAGCGCCTGCTCACCGAACCCCGCGTACGTGACATCCTTCCTGTAAGGGACCTGTGACGAAGGTGGGACGTGACGCATGGATAAGCCGGTCATCGTGACCGTGGACGACGACCCTGGCGTGTCGCGAGCCGTCGCCCGCGATTTGAGACGCCGGTACGGCCAGGATTACCGGATCGTCCGCGCCGAGGCGGCCCGGGACGGCATCGAGGCGGTCAGGGAGATGCGCCTGCGCGGCGACGAGGTGGCGGCGATCCTGGCCGACTACCGCATGCCGCAGATGAACGGCGTGGAGTTCCTCGAGGCCGCCATGGACATGTATCCCTACGCCCGCAGGGTGCTGCTGACTGCCTACGCCGACACCGACGCGGCGATCCAGGCGATCAACGTGGTGGACCTCGACCACTACATGCTCAAGCCGTGGGATCCGCCGGAGGAGAAGTTCTACCCGGTGATCGACGGCCAGCTCGACGCCTGGATGCGCACCGAGCGGGTCGAGCGGGCCGAGTTGCGGGTGGTGGGCGACCGGTGGTCGGCGCCGTCCTACCGGGTGCGCGACTTCCTGGCCCGCAACCACGTGCCGTACCGGTGGATGCTCACCGAGGACCCGGAGGGCGCGCAACTGGTGAAGGCGGCGGGCGACGACTGCCGCCTGCCGCTGGTGGTGACCGCCGACGGCGCCACGCTGGAGTCGCCCGACCAGGCCACGCTGGCCTCGGCGGTGGGCCTGTCGACGACCCCGGCCACCGACTTCTACGACCTGATCGTGATCGGCGGCGGCCCCGCCGGGCTCGGCGCCGCCGTCTACGGCGCCTCGGAGGGCCTGAACACGGTGCTGGTCGAGGCGTACTCCTCGGGCGGCCAGGCCGGGCAGAGCTCCCGGATCGAAAACTACCTGGGCTTCCCCGACGGCGTCTCCGGCCAGCAACTCGCCGACCGGGCGCGCAGGCAGGCGCTGAAGTTCGGGGCCGAGCTGCTGACCGCGCGCAAGGTGGTCTCGCTGGAGCCGCGCGGCCAGGCGCGCGTGGTGGGGTTCAAGGACGGCGGGGAGATCGCGGCGCACGCGGTGATCCTGGCGACCGGCGTCACCTACCGGCGGCTGGAGGCGCCGGGGCTGGACGAGCTGGTGGGCCGGGGCGTCTACTACGGGGCCGCCCTGACCGAGGCCCCGGCGTGCAAGGGCGCCGAGGTGCACATCGTGGGCGCGGCCAACTCGGCCGGCCAGGCGGCCGTCTACCTCTCGGGATTCGCGAGCAAGGTGCATTTGTTGGTGAGAGGTGATGGTTTGGAGAAGTCCATGTCTCACTACCTCATCGAGCAGATCGCCGCGATCCCCAACATCGAGGTGCACCTCCAGACGCAGGTCGTCGGCGGTGACGGGGACGGCCACCTGGAGCGGCTGATGCTGTCGGCCAAGGACGGGCAGCGCACGGTGGACGCGCAGTGGCTGTTCGTGTTCATCGGGGCCGAGCCGTACACGTCGTGGCTGGGCGAGACGGTCGAGCGGGACGCGAAGGGGTTCGTGCTGACCGGGCCCGATCTGGTGCAGGGCGGCAGGCGGCCACGGAACTGGCCGCTCCGCCGGGAGCCGTACTTCCTGGAGACGAACGTGCCCGGGGTGCTGGCCGCCGGTGACGTACGCGCTGACTCGATCAAGAGAGTGGCCTCCGCCGTCGGAGAGGGCGCGATGGCCGTCGCACTCGTCCACCGTTATCTGGAGAAGCAATGAGCAGCACGATCATCGACATCGGCGAATTGCGGAAACTCTTCCTGTTCGAGCGGCTGAGCGACGAGCAGCTCACCAAGCTCGCGGGCAGCGGCCGCGTGCAGACCTACGCGCAGGACGAGGACATCGTCCGCCAGGGCGAGCCGGCCGAGTGCTTCGCGGTGCTGATCGAGGGCGAGATCCAGATGATCAGCGAGACGGTGAGCGCCGGGACCGTCGCGATGCCGCGCGTCTCGCAGCCCGGCGTCTACGGCGGCGCCACCGCCGCCTACCTGGGCGAGCGCGCGCCGCTGACCTACCAGCACACGTTGCGCGCGACCGCGCCCTCGCGCATGTTCATGCTGCCGGCCAAGAAGTTCGCCTACATCGTGGCCGAGTGGTTCCCGATGGCGATGCACCTGCTCGACGGCCTGATGTCGGGCGGCAGGATGCAGCGGGAGATCATCGACCGGCGGCAGCGGCTCACCGCGCTCGGCACGATCACGGCCGGTCTCACGCACGAGCTGAACAACCCGGCGGCGGCGGCCGTGCGGGCGGTGAGCGAGCTGCGCACGCTGATCCAGGCCTCGCGCCTGCGGCTGGCCCAGCTCGCCCAGGACGGCATCCCACCGGAGAAGCTGCGCACGCTGATCGAGGCGCAGGAGGCCTGCACCAGCAGGCTGGGCAACCAGCCGCAGCGCTCGCCCCTGGAGATCGCCGACGCCGAGGACGAGCTGGGCGAGGCGCTCGACGAGGTGGGCGTCGAGGAGGCCTGGGAGCTGGCCCCCGCGCTGGTCAACGCCGGTTTCTCGACACAGGACCTGGCCAAGATCCGCACCAAGGTGGGCGAGGCCCACACCCCCGCGGCGCTGCACTGGCTGGCCGAGGCGATCGAGATCTCGCAGATGCTCAGCGAGGTGACCGAGGCGACCGAGCGCATCACCACGCTGATCCGCTCGGCCAAGCAGTACTCACAGATGGACCGGGCGCCGTTCCAGCAGGTGGACGTGCACGACCTGCTCGACAGCACGGTCGCGATCTTCCGCGGGAAGATCCCGCCGGGCATCAGCGTGGTCACCGACTACGACCGCACGCTGCCGGACATCCCCTGCTACGCCGGCGAGCTCAACCAGGTGTGGACCAACCTGATCCACAACGCCCTCGACGCCATGGGCGAGCAGGGCACGCTGACCATCCGCACCGCGCACGACGAGGACGAGGCCATCATCGAGATCGGCGACACCGGTCCCGGGGTGGCCGAGGCGATCAAGGAGCGGATCTTCGAGCCGTTCTTCACCACGAAGAGCGTGGGCGAGGGCACGGGGCTCGGCCTGGACATCTCCTACCGGATCGTGGCCGGCCGGCACGGCGGCGAGATCAAGGTCCGCTCGGTGCCGGGAGACACCTGGTTCGAGGTACGCCTGCCGCTGCGTGAGACCGTGGTGACGACCTGAGCATCAGGAGGTTGACCAGCTGATCGCGGATTCGCACTTGTCAGGACGCTTCATGACCGCATGTAATGGTTGACCGAAATGCGGGAAGGGAGGCGGGCCGGGTGAGCGCGTCCGAAACTGTTGCAGGTTCGCGTCCACTGAGCGTGTTGCTCCGGGTGCTGGGCGGCATCGAACGTCTGGGCAACAAGCTGCCTCACCCGTTCTGGTTGTTCGTCATCCTGAGCGCCTTACTCGGCCTGGTGAGCTGGGGGCTGGCCGCGGCCGGGGTGTCCGCGGTCAACCCGGCGACCGGCAAGACCGTGGCGGCCGAGAACCTGCTGTCCGTCGAGGGCGTGCGGATGATGGTCAGCGACGCGATCAAGAACTACACGTCGTTCCCGCCGCTCGGCACGATCCTGGTGGTGATGCTCGGCGTCGCGGTCGCCGAGCGCTCGGGGCTGCTGGCCGCGGTGCTGCGGTCCGGGGTGTCGAGGGTGTCGCCGAAGTGGGTGACGTTCGCGCTGGCCTTCAGCGGCATGGTGGCGCACGTGGCCTCCGACGCCGCGTACGTCGTGCTGATCCCGCTCGGGGCGCTGGCCTTCCGCGCGGTGGGGCGCAGCCCGATCCTGGGCATCGTGGTGGCGTTCGTGTCGATCTCGGCCGGCTACGACGCCAGTCCGCTCGTCACCCCGTCCGACGCCATCCTGTCGGGGCTGACCACGGCCGCCGCGCACACCATCGACCCCGCCTACACGGTCACGCCGCTGGCCAACTACTTCTTCTCCCTGGCCTCCTCCCTGGTGCTGGCCGCCGCGATCACGGTGGTGACCGAGCGGCTGCTGGCCCGCCGGGTCGAGGCGATGCCGGTCGATCCGGACGCCGACGAGGACGACCTGGGCTCGCTGTCGCTCAGCGCCGAAGAGCGCCGGGGGTTGCGGGCCGCGCTCGTCGCGCTGGCGGTGTTCGTGATCGTGGTCGTGGCGGCCGTACTGCCCTCGGGGTCGCCGCTGCGCGGCGAGGGCGGCAGCATCGTGCAGTCGCCGCTGCTCACCTCGATCGCGGTCTTCCTCGGGCTGGCGTTCCTGACCGTCGGCTGGGCGTACGGCCGGGCGGCGGGCACGGTCACCGGCAGCCGGGACGTCCCGGCGTTCATGGCCCACGGGTTCCGCGAGATGGCGCCCATCCTGGTGCTGTTCTTCGCCATCTCGCAGTTCCTGGCCTACTTCAAGTGGACCGGCCTGGGCGAGATCATCGCGATCAGGGGCGCCGGGCTGCTGCGCTCGGCCGGGGTGAGCGGGCCGGTGGTGTTCCTCGGCATCCTGCTCGTGGTCACCGTGATCAATCTGGTGGTGACCAGCGGCTCGGCGCAGTGGGCGCTGGTCGGGCCGATCTTCGTGCCGATGCTGATGTTGCTCAGCATCCCGCCGGAATACACCCAGGCCCTCTACCGCATCGCCGACTCCTGCACCAACGCCATCACGCCGATGAGCCCGTACTTCGTGATGGCGCTCGGCTTCCTGCAGCGCTACCGTCGTTCCGCCGGGATCGGGACGCTGGCCTCGATGACCATCCCGCTGGCGTTCACCCTGCTCGTCGTCTGGACGCTGCTGTTCTTCGTGTTCTGGTGGCTGGGCATCCCGCTCGGCCCCGGGGCGCCTGTTCCCTAGCGATCCCTGGAGGGATTTTCCCGTGTTGATCACCGACTGGACCCGGCAGGCCCTTCCGGCCATGCTCGACGACCTCAAGGCCGTGGTCGAGCTGGAAACCCACAGCTACGACAAGGCTCTGCTGGTCAAAGGGCTGCGCGCGATCCGTGGCCGGGCCGTCGAGCGGCTCGGGACGCCCCATGACGAGGTCCTGCACGAGGGCGGCGCGCAGGGCGACATCCTGGAGCTGACCTACGAGGGCACCGCTCCGGGGACCGTGCTGGTGCTCTGCCATTACGACACCGTCTGGCCGACGGGCACGCTCGCCGGGTGGCCGTTCACGGTGGTGGACGGCAAGGCCACCGGTCCTGGCGTGTTCGACATGAAGACGGGGCTGGTGCAGTCGATCTGGGCGCTGCGCGGGCTGCGGGAGCTGGACCTGCCGCATCCGAGCGTGCGGTTCCTGTTCAACGGGGACGAGGAGATCGGCAGCCCGACCTCGCGCCCGCACATCGAGGCGGCCAGCGAGGACGCGCTGGCGACCCTGGTCTTCGAGGCCTCCCACGACGGGGCGCTGAAGACCGCCCGTAAGGGGGTGGGGCTGTTCAACGTGACCGTGACGGGGATCGAGGCGCACGCGGGGCTCGACCCGTACGCGGGCGCGAGCGCGATCCACGCGCTGGCCGAGATCGTCACCACGCTGGCCGGGGCCGGCTCGCGCGAGCGGGGCACCACCGTGAACGTCGGCCTCATCAACGGCGGCACCGGGCGCAACGTCGCGGCGGGCCGGGCGACCTGCGGCGTCGACGTGCGGGTGGCGGACCCGGCGGAGATGGGGCGGATCGACGACGTGTTCGCCGACCTGCGGGTGTCTGACCCGCGGGTGACGATCTCCGCGACCGGCGAGTGGAACCGGCCGCCGATGACCCCGAACCCCGCCTCCCGGCGGCTGTTCAAGGAGGCCCAGGGGGTGGCCAGCGAGTTCGGGTGGCTGCTGGACGAGGCCGCGGTCGGGGGTGCCAGCGACGGCAACTTCGTCTCGGCGCTGGGGCGGCCCGTGCTGGACGGGATGGGCGCGGTGGGCGACGGGGCGCACGCCCGGCACGAGCACGTGCTGGTCGAGCACATCCCCGAGCGTACGGCGCTCACCATGGGACTGATCTCGGCCCTGGCCTGACTCACCGGGCCGACCAGCACACCTGGCACGACCCGACACCACTGGGGCGACCGGTTGAGCCGGGGTGGTCAGCCGAAGACGTGGTCGCGGACCAGGTCGAGGGCCGTCAGCACCGCTCCCTGGAGCACCGCGTTGCCCTCGACCGTGCTGGCGCGGACCTCGGTCGGCGCCGGAGCCAGGGCGCGCAAGCGCTCGGTCACCAGCCCCGCCAGCTCGTCACCCCCCTGGTGCCCGGTCCTGCCCCCCAGCACGACGAGCCCCGGGTCCAGGATCGTGACCAGGGCGAAGGCGCCCCTGGCGATCCGCGCGGCCAGCTCCGCCCGGTCGAGGCCGCCGGTGACGTCCGGTGAGACGAGCTCGCAGAACGCCATACCGTCCACCTCCAGCATCCCGACCTCCCCCGCGCCCCCGGACGCGCCCCTGCGCAGCCGGCCGCCCAGCACGACCGCCGCGCCGATCCCGTCGTCCAGCCACATCAGCACGAAGTCCTCGCTCCCGGCCGCCGAGCCGGTGCGCGACTCGGCGACGGCGGCGAGGTTGACCTCGTTCTCCAGCACCACCGGGGCGCCCAGGCGCCGGCGCAGAGCGCCGATCAGGCCGGGCCGCCAGCCGGGCACGTCGCTGGCCGACACCAGCTCCCCGGTGCGCGGGTCCACCAGCCCCGGCGCGCCGATCACCACCGTGTCGAGCGCGCGCCCCCCGGCGGCGTCCCTGATCGTCTGCTCGACCAGCGCGTCCAGCTCGCCGCGGATCGTCCTGGTGGCCTCGCCGGCCACCCCGCCGGCGATGTCGGCGACCGTGGCGGTGACCGCGTCGCGCCGCAGGTCCACGCCTGCCACGTGGGCCCGGTCCGGCACCAGCCCGTACAGGCGGGCGTTCGGCCCGCGCCGGTCCTCGCCGTATTCGCCGGCGACCTGGATGAGCCCGCCCTCCATGAGCCGCTCCAGCAGGTCGGACACGGTGGGCCTGGACAGCCCGGTCAGGGTGCGGAGCTGGGGCGCGGTCAGCGGTCCGCGCTCGATCAGCAGGTCGAGCGCCAGCCGGTCGTTGATCGCGCGGGCCGTGGCCGGGGTCGCGGTCTTCACGCGTCCCATAATAATCAGGAACCCTGCCTGAAAGTATTTTCATCAGGAACCCTGCCTGATAGTTTCCGTGGCATGAGCCATCACCGTGCCATCGCCATCGTGTTCGTCCTGCACGGAGCCGTCGCCGGCAGCCTGGCCACGCGCATCCCGTGGTTACAGGACCACCTGGACCTCGGTCCCGGCACCCTCGGCCTCGCGCTGGTGTGCCCGCCCATCGGGGCCCTGATCGGCATGCCCATGGCCAGCCGCCTGGCCTACCGCTTCGGCGGGCGGGCCGCCACCCGCGCCCTGCTCGCGCTGTGGTGCGGGGGCCTGGCCCTGCCGGCGCTCGCCCCGGCGCCCGCCTGGCTGTTCGCGGCCTTCCTGCTGTACGGCGGCGCGGCCGGCATGTGCGACGTCGTGATGAACGCCCACGCGGTCGTGCTCGAACGCCGCCTCGGCCGCTCGATCATGTCCGGCCTGCACGGCATGTGGTCGGTGGGCAGCCTGGCGGCGGGCGGCGTCGGCGCCCTGGCCGCGCAGGCGGGGATCGACGCCAGGATCCATCTCGGCGCGGTCTCCCTGGCGCTGCTCGCCGTGGGGGCGGTGGCCGGGCGCGGCCTGCTGCCCGACGACTCGCCGGCCGACGCCCCCGCGCCGCGCCGCTTCGCCCTGCCCGCGCGCGGGATCCTGGCCATCGGCCTGGTCGGGTTCTGTGGCACGTTCGCCGAGGGTGCCAGCTCCAACTGGGCCGCCGTCTACCTCACCGAGGTCACCACGGCCGGTCCCGGCCTCGCGGCGGCCGGCTACACGGTGTTCATGCTCTGCATGGCGGGCACGCGACTGGTGGGCGACCGGCTCATCCGCCGCCTCGGGCCCGTCGCGGTCGTCCGGACGGGCGGGATCATGGCGGCGCTGGGCGGCGTCCTCGTGGTCGCGGCGCGCACGCCGGTGCTCGGCATCGCGGGGTTCGCCCTGATCGGGCTGGGGGTGGCGGTGGTGGTGCCGCTGGTGTTCGCGGCGGCGGGCAACGCGGGGACGACCCCGGGCGAGGGCGTGGCGGGCGTGGCGACGATCACGTACCTGTCGGGCCTGGTGGCGCCGGCGGTGACGGGCTGGGTGGCGGGCGGCCTGTCCTATCCCGCCGCGTTCGCCATGATCACCGGCGTGGTGCTGCTGCTGGGACTGCTCGCCCCGGTCCTGCGCCCCGCGCCCCGGCCACTCGTCCGCACGCCCGGCTAGCGTGGCCGCTCCAAGCGCCGCCGAGGGGCCGCCGCACGAGGTTCTCGGGCCTTCCACCTCTTTCACCGCTTCGACGGCCCCCGACCACGACGTCCCGGACCGGGCGCACGGTGGCGGCGACCATCCCGGCACCCCTGATCGGCATGGCCGGCTCGGCACCTCTCCCGTGGTGGCGGCGCGCAGGGCGTCGAGCACCACGGCCGGGGTGAGGAGGATGAGGGTGCCACGTTGATCGTCTGGGCCGCATCGTCCCCAATTGTTAGGCTCGTGAGCCAAGTAAGCGCTTCCTTTCCCTGCGGAGGTCTGATGCACTGCGATCCTCGGTTCTCCCGCGTACGCGAGGTGTTCGAGCGGCATATCGCCGATGGCGAGGAACTGGGCGCGGCCTTCGCCGTCTACCTCGACGGCGAGCCGGTGGTGGATCTGTGGGGCGGGATCGCCGACCGGCACACCGGGCGGCCCTGGGTGTCCGACACGCCCGCCTTCGCCTACTCCTGCACCAAGGCGATCACGGCCACCGTGCTGCTGCAGCTCGCCGAGCGGGGGCTGGTGGACGTGAGTGCGCCGGTCGCGGACGTGTGGCCGGAGTTCGCGGCCCGGGGGAAGGCGGCGATCACGGTCGAGCATCTGCTCACCCACCAGAGCGGGCTTCCGGTGGTGGAGGAGACGGTGCCGGTGGAGGAGTTCGAGGACCACGCGGCCATCGCGGCCCGGCTCGCCGATCAGGCGCCGCTGTGGGAGCCGGGGTCGGCGCACGGGTACCACGCGCTGACGTACGGGTTCCTGGTGGGGGAGGTGATCAGGCGGGTGACGGGCAAGTCCGTGGGTGAGCTGGTGGCGGCGGAGATCGCCGGGCCGCTGGGGCTGGAGCTGTGGGTCGGCGCGCCGGACACCGTGATCGCCCGCGCGGCCCGCCTCAAAGCAGGCGAACGCCCCCGCCGGCCGGACACCCCGCCCGAGGCGACCACCGGCGGCCCGGCCGTCACCGAGGCCGTCGGTGCCGCCCTCGGCGGGCCCGCCTCCGAGACCAGGGCCACTTCCGAAACTGGGGCCTCCGAAACTGGGGCTTCCGAAAGCAGGCCCGCCTCCGGAACCAGGCCCGCTTCCGAGAGCACCGGGGCCGTCCCCGAGCGGTCGCGGGACGTGCTGGCCGAGATGGCCAGGGCGGCGCTCGATCCGCGGAGCCTCATGAACCGGGCGCTCGGCAACCCCGGCATGCGGCAGCTCAAAGGCGGCGCGAACCACCCCCTCATCCTGCGTGCCGGCTGGCCCGCCGCCGGGATCGTCACCACCGCCAGGGGCCTGGCGGCCTTCTACCGGTCGCTGATCGCCGGCGACCTGCTGCGCCCCGACACCCTGCGGGAGGCCGTCCGCCCACGGGTGAGCGGCCCCGACCGGGTGCTGTTGCTGGACACCTCGTTCGGGCTCGGTTACATGCGGCCGTCGATGACGTTCCTGATGCCGTCCCAGACCGCCTTCGGCCACAGCGGCATGGGCGGTGCCATCGGCGTGGCCGACCCGGAGCGTGGCCTGGCCATCGGCTACGTCATGAACAAGATGGCCAACGCCGTCTCGGGCAACCTGCGCGGCCTGCGCCTGGTGTCCGCCGTCTACGACGCGCTGTGACGACACGGCCGGTCAGTGCGGGGAGGCGATGAACGGCGAGTTCGCCGCCCCCCGCATCTCCATCACCAGCACGGCCACGCGCTCCACCGGCGACCCCGAATCCGGCCGAGCGCCTGCCTGGCAGGAACCCGAGCACAGCACCCGCCGCACCGGCCCGTTCCGCACCGGGTCCGGCCGATTTTCGCACTCGTGACAACCGGAACACCGGGTGAGACCGTCAAATCCAGGACGGCCTGATGGGGGTTCGACTTGGTCCCTGGTTACCGTGAAGCACGCCAGCTGGGCGCCGGCCGCACCGGCCGGGTTTTCCTCGCCACCTACCAGTCGACGGGCGCCTATGTGGCGATCAAATACCTGAACGCCACCCTGCGCAGGGACGCCGAGTTCATGGACCGCTTCCGGTCGGACACCCACACGCTGGTCGAGCTCGACGACCCGAACGTGGTCCGGCTGCATGAATACGTCGAGACCTCCACCCGGGCCGCCGTCGTCATGGAACTGGTGGACGGCGTCTCACTGCGCACGCTGCTGGCCGAGCACGGCCGGGCCAGCCCCGAGGCCGCGCTCGCGCTGCTCAAGAGCACGCTGCTGGCCCTGGCCGCCGCGCACGAGGCTGGCGTGCCACACCGCGACGTCAAGCCGGAGAACGTGCTGGTCCAGGCGGACGGCACCACCAAGCTGGCGGACTTCGGCATCGTCGTGCACGCGGAGGAGCCGGGCGTGCCGGCGGGCAGCCCCGAGTACATGGCACCCGAGCTGTGGACGCAGCACCGGGCGGGGCCGGCCGCCGACCTGTACGCGGCGGCGTGCGTGCTGTTCGAGGCGGTCAGGGGCCGCCCGCCCTACCGGGCCTACAAGGAGGGCGGCCAGGACGAGCTGGACGTGCCGGCCATACGGGACAAGCACCTGGTGGAGCCGGTGCCGCTGGAGATCGTCCCGGACGCCCTGCGCGACCTGCTCAAGCGCGGGCTGGCCAAGGACCCGGCGGCCAGGTACGGCTCCGCCCGGCACTTCGCGGCGGAGCTGGAGGAGGACGCGCTCGCCGGCTACGGCCCCGGCTGGGAGCAGCGCGGCCGGCGCCACCTGGCCGAGCAGGCCACGCTGCTTGCCCTGCGCTTCCCACTGGCCAGGCCCGAGCCGGCGACCGGTGCCGCGCTCACCCTGCGCGACCGGATCCTGCAGATGCCCAGGCTGCCGCCGCCCCTGTGGATCGCGGGCGCGGCGGTGATCTCCGTGGCCGTCGCGCTCGTGATGTCGGGCGGGCGGCTCCCGCCGGGCCCCGGCACGGTCCTGGTCCCACCGCCCGGGGCGCAGGAGGAACCCGACCCGGTGGACACCACGGCCCCCCGCCCGAGCCGGACCGCCGCCGCCCCGCGGCGCACCACCGCGACGCCGGCGCCCGAACCCGGCCGCGGGAGCGGGCCGACGACCGTCCCGCCCCCGCCCACCGACCCGCCGCCGCCCCCGCCCACCGAGCGGCAGGGCGGGACCTCGGGGTTACGGCCGGTCGTGCGGTCGGCCGGCATCGCCCGGTGGAGCGGCACGGAGGGCACGGTCCGGGTCTCGGTGAGCGGCACGGGGCCGGTGCGGCTGCTGGTCACGTACACGCGCCGGGAGGGCGAGGAGGGGTCGGTCCGGACGCTCCGGCGGGAGACTCGCACGCTGCGTGGCAGCACCACCTACACGAGGACCGTCGCGCACGATCCAGGAGACGTGGCCTGCGGCACCCGGGCCCATCTCGGGATCCTCGTCATGACGGAACCGGCGGCGGGCAACGGGCCGCAGGTGAACGAGGTGGCCGTGGACGGGCCCGCCTGCCCCCCGCCCTCACCGACCGGCCCGGCCCAACCTCCGCCGACCGGCTCCGACACATTCCCGCCGACCGGCTCCGGCGCACCCCCGCCGACCGGACCGGCCACGCGCCCGCCGAGCAAGGGCCCGGCTCTGCACACGCCCCCGCCGTCGGATCCTCCGGACAAGCTGTTCACGAGCCCCACAGACCTTGCCGGTCAACCAAGCGTTCGCTAGCTTGACAGCGATGAGCGCTGACACCTCCGCCCCCGGCGAGCTGGCCATCCGGCGCCGCACCACCTGCGGCGGACTGGCCGGTGGAGACGGTGCGTGACGTGGTGGCGGCCGCCGCAGGAGGACGTCATGGGGCTGCTTGACGGCAAGGTCGCGCTGGTCACCGGCGGGGCGCGGGGCATGGGGGCCGCGCACGTGCGGCTGTTCCTGGCGGAGGGCGCGCGGGTGGTGTTCGGAGACGTGCTGGACGAGGAGGGCAAGGCGCTGGCGGAGGCGACCGGGGCGACCTACGTCCATCACGACGTGACCAGCCTGGAGGAGTGGCGGCGGGCGGTGGCGACGGCGACGGACCTGTACGGCAGGCTCGACGTGCTGGTCAACAACGCCGGGATCCTGAAATTTCGGCGTATCTATGACATGGCGCCCGAGGACTTCGACCGGGTGATCAACGTCAACCTCAAGGGCGCGTGGCTGGGGATCAAGTCGGTGATCGACCCCATGAAGGCCGCCGGGCGGGGCTCCATCGTGAACATCTCCTCGATCGAGGGCTTCGTCGGGGCGGAGGGGCTGTCGGCGTACTCGGCCTCCAAGTTCGCGCTGCGCGGCATCACCAAGTCGGCGGCCAGGGAGCTGGCCAGGTTCAAGATCCGGGTGAACTCCGTGCACCCCGGGGCGATCAACACCTCGATGGCCATGGATCCGGACATGATGAGCGAGGTCGACGCGGAGTCCTTCGTGAAATCCATGGTCATCAAGCGCTTCGCGAAGCCGGTGGAGGTGTCGCACGTGGTGGCGTTCCTGGCCTCGGACCGGGCCAGCTACTGCACGGGCAGCGAGTTCACGGTGGACGGCGGGCTGCTGACGGGGGCGGGTTACTGAAATTAGGTAGATCTTTCTTCTCACCCCTCGTTCCAGGACATTCCGAACAATGCCTCTGACCTGGGCTTTTACTCCAGGCGAGCCGGTTGAACTCCCCTTGAGGCGCACTTGACCTGCGGAAACGACAGGGTAATCTCGCCCTACCACAAGCTTCCGATTTAACCCCATACATCCTGCTTTACCCCTTTTGTCAGGATATGTACGGATAAGTCGACGCCGTGGTGCGACATGTCCTCTCGTGGGCCGTGCAGAAGCTCGGTTGCCAGGACTGGATCGGGCAGTCCGTGTGGACGGTGGCGCAGACGACGCGACACGAGCGGCGTCGTCGGCCACGGCTACTCGGAACTCGTCAGGGCCCGCCTGGACACCACCCGCTCCGGCGCCCCGCGGCCCAGCTCCAGACCGTCGAGCACACCCCTCACCCACCCGCCCCGCCCACGAACCGCCAACCGACCGACGGACGGCCTGACACCACATGCCCAACGGACATTCCGGCCCCCGGCCCACGGAGCCGCGCCCCAACGCCCACGAGCCCCACGACCAGCCCGCTTACGGCCCCGGCGCTCATTTCCCCCAGTACCAACCCGGCCACCGGCACCCCCAATGGCAGCCCGGCGGCCACGAAGACCAGGGCCGCCGCCCCGGCGACCAGCAATTCGGCCCCTTCACCCCACAGACAACCGACGACCGCCCCAACCACCACCCATCCGGTTCCTACCGCCCCGGCCCGCACCGCCCCACCGACTCGGCTCAACCCAGCGGTCCCCATCGCCCCGCTGCCTCCGAACGCCCCACAGGCTCAGACCGACCTTCCGGTCCTCACAACCCGGCCGGATCAGACAACCCCACGGGCCCAGACCGACCATCCAGTTCTCACAACCCGGCCGGATCAGACCGTCCCACCGGTTCCGACCAGCCGAAGGCGGACGCCGGAGGCCACCAGCCCTCTGGCGGGAAGTCGACCGGCTCCGTGGGCCCAGGCACCGACGGCGACGACTCCCACCCGTCGGCAACCCATCCCGCGCCCACACCGACCCGAGGCTCGGACACGGAGCCGACCGCCACCGCCCCAACCCCGGCCTCCGCAGCACCAACCGAAACCCCGGACAGGCCGACAGCCACGGCTGCGCCGATCCCACCCTCCGACCCGACCTCAGCCACACCCACCCCGAACCCGACCTCCGACTCTCCGACGGCCACCCCCACCGCGACTCCGACGTCCAGCGCGCCTTCCACCACGCCGACGCCCACCCCCACGACATCCGACTCGTCCTCGGCCACCCCCACCCCGACCACCTCCGAGACGCCGTCATCTACACCGACCCCCACCACGTCCGACTCGTCGTCAGCCATCCCCATCCCCTCCGATACGGCCTCCCCCGGTCCCACCCCCACGGAGCCGGAGTCGCCGACAGCCACGGCCACCGCCTCGACGCCGCCGGCGACGGAGAGCCCCGCCCCCTCATCGACCACCGCCCCGGACGAATCGACCGCCACCCCCACCGAGTCGGCCGCCGCGTCGGAAGAGCCGAGCGCGAGCCCCACCGAGTCGGCCGCGGCGTCGGAAGAGCCGAGCGCGAGCCCCACCGAGTCGGCCGCGGCGTCGGAAGAGCCGAGCGCGACCCCCACCGACTCGGCAGAGGCAAGCGCCAGCCCGACCGCATCCGACGCGGCGAGCGCGAGCCCCACCGACTCGGCCACCCCGTCCGAGGAGCCGAGCGCCACACCGACCGCGTCGTCCACGACCGAGCTCGCCGCGGAGCAGGCCACCTCGCCCACTCCGACGACGTCCGGCACCACGGCCGCCGCCGGCGCGCCCTTCCCCTCGCACCTCACCTCCTCGATCAACGACTCGCTGCCGGGCCTGGGGACCCCGATGCTGGTCATCTCGGCCCTGGTGGCCGTGGTGGCCCTGATCGGGCTGATAAGCGTGGCCAGGAACCGCCGGCGGGGCGGCGCGACCGACGCCGTGCTCGCGGAGACGGGCCCGTACCTGCCGACTCCCCAGCACGCCGCCGCCGAGCCGGACGACGGCATCCTGTGGCGGCGCGACCTCATGGGCGCCGCCGAGGCCGCCGCCCAGCCGCTCACCCCCGCCCCCGCACCCGGCGAACAGGAGAACCACCGGCCCGGACCTCTGGCCCGCTTCCTCCTCCAGTCGGAGGACACGGAGGAGTACCACGTGCGCGGGCGACACGGCGAGCACCCCGGCGCCGACGAGGGTCCCGGCACCGAGCCGGGCCATCACGAGCACCCGGCGCCCGGCACAGGCGGCGGCGACGACGTGACGGAAACGCTGCCGCGCATGACCGGAGATCACCCCAACCCGTAGTCGGCGGCGAAGGCGGCCAGCCGCGACACGGCGTCGCGGCTGGCGGGGCTGGCGGGGCTGGCGGGGCCGCCCGGCGCGGCGCGGCGGCCGGCTCTCCGCCCGCGAGCACCGGCGGCCGCCGTCGCACGGCCGTCACCGCGAGCCCGTACGCCGGGCGTGTCGTCAGAGGCGGAAGGCGCGCTTGAGCGCGGCCAGCCGCGCCGCCCGCGCCCGCCTGCTCAGCTCGGTGTCCGGCACCATGCCGTCGAACCCGTGGAAGGCCCCGGGATACAGGTGGAACTCGGTGGACACCCCGGCCCGCGCCAGCCGCAGCGCGTAGTCCATGTCCTCGTCCCTGAACACCTCCAGCTCCCCGACGTCGATGAACGCCGGCGGCAGCCCGGCCAGGTCGGCGGCCCGGGCCGGCGCCGCGTACGGGGACACGTCCTCGGCCCCCACCCGGTCACCGAGCAGCGCGGTCCAGCCGAACAGGTTCGCGGCCCGGTCCCAGACCACGGCCTGGGTGAACTCGTGGCTGGACGGGGTGATGTTGCGGTCGTCCAGCATCGGGCACACCAGGAACTGGAAGGCCACGTCGGGACCGCCGCGGTCACGGGCGAGCAGCACGGTCGCGGCCGCCAGCCCGCCGCCCGCGCTGGCCCCGCCGACGGCCAGCCGGGTCAGGTCGATGCCCAGTTCGCCCGCTGCCTTGGCGGTCCACGCCAGCCCGGCGTAGCAGTCCTCGACGGGCGCCGGGTGCGGGTGGTCAGGGGCCAGCCGGTAGTCGACGGACACCACCACGCAGCCGAGCCGCTCGACGAAGCCGATCATCGTCGGGTCATCCCCCTCGGGGGCGCCGAGGATCATCCCGCCGCCATGGATCCAGTAGAGCGCCGGCCGCCCCGGCCCCTGCCCGGGCGGCTGATAGATCCGGACCCGGACATCGGGGTCTCCGTCGGGCCCCGGCACCCGCCGGTCCTCGATCACCACGTCGGTGTCCGGCCTCGGCATGGCGGCCAGCATCGCGCCGAGCTGCGCGCGGTGCCCCAGCAGTTCCTCCAGCGTCATACGGGACATGTCGAACGCGGGCATCGGCGTCCGCTCCAGCGCGGCGCGGATCTCGGGATCGAGATTGGGGTGCTCGTATGCCATGAACCTCTCCTTGTCACCGGACCCGGGGACCTACCCCTCGATGGTCGGAGTCACCGCCCGTGACGCGCAACCCGCGACATGCCGATCATGGTGCTCGCAGGACCCTGGATAACGCGGATCAAGGTGGGCATGCTGGCCGCATGTGCCATTCCACCGACAGCAGGCCACCGGCTCCGCCCGTCCAGGGCGAGGTGGCCTCTCAGGAGCAGATAGAGCTGACCGCCGCCGACGGCAACCGCTTCCTGGCCTACCGGGCCGATCCCGCGGAGCCCAACGGGCGCAATGTGGTGATCCTGCCCGACATACGCGGACTGCATCCGTTCTACCGCGACCTGGCCGTGCGCTTCGCCGAGGCGGGGTTCCGGGCGATCGCGATCGACTACTTCGGCCGGACGGCGGGCCTCACCGGCCGCGACGCGGACTTCGAGTACAAGCCGCACGTCGAACAGCTCCGGTCCGACCACGTCAGGGCCGACGTGCGGGCGGCCACGGACGCACTGGCGGCCCTGGGGCCGGTGTTCACCGTGGGCTTCTGCATGGGCGGCGCCCAGTCGTGGCGGCAGGCCGCCGAGGGCAACGGCCTGGCCGGCGGCATCGGCTTCTACAGCACGCTCCGCTTCGTCGACGACCCGGCGACCGGCCCCGGCGCGCCGATCCTCGGGCTGCTGGGCGGGGCGGACACGGCCACGTCGCCGGAGCGGCTGAGAGCGTACCTGGCCGCGCTCGACCGGGCGGGCACCGAGCACGAGACCCACGTCTACGAGGGTGCGCCGCACTCGTTCTTCGACCGCTCGTACAAGGAGTGGGAGGAGGCGTGCCAGGACTCCTGGCGCCGCATCCTGTCGTTCACGGAACGCCACTCCTGACGCGGGGCGGGAGCACCCGAGCAAGCACGGTCGCGGTCATCACCTCCTGAATCGGGGCGCGCGAGACTGGACGCGGCCGCCGTGGCGGGTCTATCGGTGGGGACATGACAGAAACGAGATTCGCCATCTCCCTCCCCCAGCACGTCGCCGACGGCTCGTTCGACCCCGGCGCGTTCCGGGACTACCTGCGGCGGGTCGAGGAGCTCGGCTTCCACAGCGCGTGGACCCGCGAGTCGACGCTGGCGCCGACGCCCACGCTCGGCCCGATGGAGGTCCTGACGTACGCCGCCGCCTGCACCGAGCGGCTGCGGCTCGGGTGCGCGGTGTTCATCCTGGTCCAGCACCAGCCGCTGCAGCTCGCCAAGGGCATCGCCACCCTGGACCAGCTCAGCCGGGGCCGCCTGGAAGTGGGGTTCGGGCTGGGCGGCCGGGACACGCTCGCGAACTTCGGCGTGCCGCCCGACGGGCTGGTGACCCGCTTCACCGAGTCGATCGAGCTCATGAGGGCCTGCTGGACGGAGGCCAAGCTGGGCTTCGATGGGCGGTTCTGGCAGGTGCACGCGGATATGGAGCCCAAGCCGTACCAGAAGCCGCACCCGCCGGTCTGGATCGGCGGGCACCGCCCCGCCGCGGTGCGCCGCGCCGTGCGGCACGGCGACGGCTTCTTCGGCGCGGGCGGGGCCACCACGGCGGCGTTCGCCGAGCAGGTGCGCACGGTCAAGGCCGAGCTGGCCGCCGCCGGCCGCGACCCGGCGGGCTTCGGCATCGCCAAGCGGGTCTACGTCTCGGTCGGCACGGAGGCCCGCATCGACGACCTGCTGCGCAAGATGTACGGCGGCGCGAACGTGGCCGTCACCGGCCCGCCCGAGGTGTGCGTGCAGGGACTGCGCGACGTGATCGCGGCCGGCGCGGACCTGGTCCTGCTGGACACGATGTTCGACGAGCCGGAACAACTCGAACGCCTCGCGACCGAGGTTCTGCCCGAATTGCGATGATCGGGGCGGCGAAAAACCATTAGAACGCTGTGTAGTCATGCCCTTACTGTGAGCAACGCAAGGATCGCCACATCACAAAGGGAGAGCACGGTGCACGTCAGACGAGTAACCATGACCGGCCTGCTCATGGCCATGAGCCTGAGCGGGCTGCTCACCGCGCAGGCCGCCTCGGCCGCGCGGCTCTACGACTTCGCCGCCCAGGGCGTGATCATCTGGAGCCAGCCCCGGGCGGGCTCCAGCCGCAACGGCCTGGGCTACGCCGGGCAGGGCTTCCAGTCCGACCGGGTGGAGCGGCACGCGCTCTACCAGTGCGACCACTTCGCCAGCGACGAGTGGCACCACGGCCGCAACGTGACCACCGGCGTCGTCGGCTGGGTCCCCGCCTGCAACCTCGCCGACCCGGACTGAGGGAGGCCACCGTGATCCGTCTCGTCACGACCGCGGCCGCCCTGACGCTGGCTCTGAGCGGCCTGTCCCCCGCCCACGCGGCCCTCGTCCCCGTCTACAGCTGCGACACCGTCCGCGGCGACCCCGCCACCACCGTGCTGTTCGGCAACTGCCGCGCCTCCTTGGGTGCCGTGACCAACGGTCCCTTCGGCGGCACGGCGATCGGCGAGGCCCGCCAGGTCCCCCTCAGGATCAGATGCGTGAGCGGAGGCGAGGCCGCCGTCCCCAACGAGGTCCTGCTCCGGGACTGCACGCAGATCGGCTGACCCGTCACGGGGGCGCACCGGCCAGGCGGGCGCCCCCGTGGTCCCCGCCGCCCACCACCGCGCACCCGCCAGGCGCGCCCCCGCGGTCCGGCCGCAGCGGGCTCAGAGCCCCAGGATCTCGCGTTCCACGTGGTCGAGCGCGAGGCGGACCGCCCCCAGCGCCACCCCCTCGCGCCCGAACGTGGACACCACCACCTCCGGCGCGCTCACGCACAGCTCGGCCAGGTGCCGCCGCAGCGGTTCGAGCAGCACGTCACCGGCCTGCGCATAGCCACCGCCGCCCAGCACCAGCAGGTCGGGATCGATGGTCAGGACCAGGGCGGAGGCGCCGACGGCGAGGCTCTCGGCATAGCCCTCCACCCGCCGCAGGGCCTCGCGCTCGCCCTGCCGCGCCGCCCTGAACACCTCCGCCGCCGAGGCGTCCTTCACCAGCTCCCGGGCGGCCTCCTCCCAGCCGACCTGCCGCAGGGTGCCGATCTCGCCCGCGGCGCCGCCGCGCCCGGCGTGCAACCGGCCGCCGATCAGGATGCCCGCGCCCGGCCGGTGGCCGACCAGTACGTACACGATGTCGGAGACATGCTGCGCGCTGCCGCGCCAGTGCTCGGCGAGCGCCGCGAGGTTGGCGTCGTTGGCGGCCAGCGCCGCGCTCCCGAACCAGCCCGCGGCCAGGCCCGCCAGGTCCACCCCCGTCCAGCCGGGCAACGTGATCGACAGCGACACCCGCCCGGTGCGGTCCACGATGCCGGCGGTCCCCGCCGCCACCGCCCACACCCGCCGGTGGGCCACGCCCGCGCCGTCCACGCACTTCAGCGACGTGTGCCGGGCGGCCTCCAGCCGCTCGTACGCCGGGGCGTCGGCGCAGACGGCGGCCCGCTCCCAGGCGACCACCTCGCCGTTGAGGTCGGCCAGTGCCGCCACGATGCCGTCACCGCCGATCTCGACGCCCACCACGTAACCGGCGTCCGCCCGGAACCCGAACCGCCGCGCCGGCCGCCCCATCACTCCCTCGTCGGGCGGCACCTCCAGGACGTAGCCGCGCTCGCCCAGTTCGTCGAGCACCGCTTCCACGGTCTGCCTGGACAGCCCGGTGACGCGGCCGAGCCGGGTCAGGGTGGCCACGCCCTCCCGGCGCAGGGCCCTGAGCGTGACCTGGGTGTTGACCTTGCGCAGCAGCGACGCGTCACCCGGCCGGAGCTCGGTCACTTATGAGACCCTTCCCCATAACTGCCCTATTGACGGCTATCTGCCCGGATCCTAGCATCGACCGACATACGTGGATTGGTTGCATATCTGGAGGGGCGAATGGTCACGCTGGCGATCGTCGGTGCGGGCTCACGGGGCACCACCTATGCCCGTCACGCCGCCGGGACCGGCCGGGCGCGGGTGGTCGCGGTGGCCGACCCGGTGGCGAGCCGCCGTGACAGGTTCCCCGAAGCCCGCCCGTACGCGGACTGGCGGGAGCTGGCCGCCCTCCCCCGCCAGGCGGACGCGATCATCGTCGCCACCCAGGACCGGGAGCACGTCGAGCCCACCGTGCGATTCGCCGAGCTGGGCTACGACATCCTGCTGGAGAAGCCGATGGCGGTCTCCGAGGACGACTGCCGGGCGATCGTCGCCGCCGGGCGGCCCGACGCGGTGTTCGCCGTCTGCCACGTGCTGCGCTACACGCCGTACACGCGGGCCCTCAAGGAGCTGCTCGACGCGGGCCGGATCGGCGAGATCGTCAGCATCCAGCACCTGGAGCCGGTCGGGTGGTGGCACCAGGCGCACTCGTACGTGCGGGGCAACTGGCGCAGGACCGACGAGTCCACGTTCATGCTGCTGGCCAAGTCGTGCCACGACCTCGACTGGCTGGTCCACCTCACCGGCAGGCAGGTCACGCGGGTGTCGTCGTTCGGCGGGCTCCGGCACTTCCGCCCCGAGAACCGCCCCGCGGGTGCCGCCGCCCGCTGCCTGGACTGCGCCGTGGAGCCCGCCTGCCCGTACTCGGCAAAGCGCATCTATCTCCCGCTGGCGGGCAAGGAGGCGTGGCCGGTGTCCGTCCTCACCGACGACGTCTCGGAGCGGGGCATCCTGGAGGCGCTCAGGACCGGCCCGTACGGCAGGTGCGTGTACGACTGCGACAACGACGTCGTCGACCACCAGGTCGTGAACATGGAGTTCGAGGGCGGCCTGACCGCGTCGTTCACCATGACCGCGTTCACCCCGGCCCTGCACCGGCAGACCCGGATCTTCGGCACCCGCGGCTCGATCGACGGCGACGGCGACCGCCTGACCCTCACCGACTTCGTCACCGGCCGGTCCGAGGTCATCGAGACCAGCCCGACCGGCGACGCCACGGCCAGAGGCGGCCACGGGGGCGGCGACGAGGCCCTGGTCGAGGCGTTCCTGACGGCCGTCGCCACGAGGGACCGCTCCCCGATCCTGTCCTCACCCGGCGAGAGCCTGCACAGCCACCTCATCGCCTGGGCCGCCGAACGCTCCCGCCTGACCGGCGAAACCGTCACCCTGGCAGGAACGTCCCGCTGAAAGGCGGATCACAGCTCCGTGAAGTACCGGCCTCTGGGGTCGGGGTGGCAGACACCACCGGGGCAGGTGATGGGCGGGTTGCAGTACTCGCGGTTGGTGAGCGCTCACCCATCATCGCGATGACCGCCGGCACCGACCTGTCGCCTGGCCGTCTCGTCCGCCGGTCCTACGAGCCGGCCCGCGATGGAGGCGACCAGCTCGCAGGACCGGCGGCGATCCGCGTGCTCGTACACCGGCGTGGTGATCATGGGCTCACCCGTGCCGGTGCCGTCGAGCACCGCCCGCAGCCGCCCCGCCACCGTGGCCGGACCCCCGACGAGGACGCCGCCGGAACGAGCGGCGATCTCGGCACGATCCTCACCGGTGTACGGATACGCCGCCTCCTCGGGACTCGGCAGCAGGATGCGCTCCCCCCGCACCCGGCTGAGCACCTTCAACCGGGTCGGGCCGGCGAGCCATTCGGCCCTTTCGTCGTCCTCTGCGGCGACGACGGACAGCGGATCAGTGAGCGCGGCGGAAGGCGTCGACGTTGCGGGCGCACCAGTCGGCGAAGGTGCGGGGCTTGCGCCGAAGCAGGCGTTCCACCCAGTCGGTGCGGAATCCGGCGGTGTCGGCGCGCATGAGGTGGAAGCCTTCGATGATGGCCTCGGCCAGCGCCGGGGGTGCCCCCTTCGGGAACCGGGCGGCGACGGCCTCCTCCGCGGTGGTGACCGCCCGGACCGTGATGTCCCGGCCGACCGCCGCGGCGAGGACCTCGACCTGTTCGGCGACGGTGAAGAGCTCCTCGCCGGTGAGGACGTACTCCTGGTCCTGGTGGCCGTCGGCGGTCAGGGTCAGGGCGGCGACGGCGGCGATGTCGGCGGGGTCGATCGGCGCGTACCGGCCGGGTCCGGACGGATCGAGGACGTAGCCGGCCTCACGGATGGTGGGCAGCCAGTCGAAGGCGTTGGTCATGAACCCGCCGGGCCGCAGGAACGTGGCCGGGATGCCGGAGGCCCGGATGGCCTGCTCGCGCTCGTGGTGCCAGCGGCCCATGGCGGGCATCGGGTCGCCCAGCACGTTGATCGAGGACAGGTGCACGATGTGACCCACCCCGGCTGACCGCGCGGCGGCGATGGCATGCCGGGTGTGGTCGAGGCCGATGCCGGGAGTGAGCAGGAACAGCCGGTCGGCCCCGGCGAAGGCCGGCGGCAGCGTCCCCGGATCGCTCAGGTCGGCCACGACCCGCTCACCAGGCAACGCGGCGGCCCGGCCCTGGTCGCGAACGAGGATGCGGAACGGCACCCCGGCCTCGGCCAGCTCGCGGACGAGCTCGCGGCCGACGTTTCCGGTGGCACCGGTGACCAGTATCATGAGAACCCCAAAGTCGTGTACCGGTTAACGATCGAGCGAAACATTAACCGGTACACGATCTGCTGTCAATCGCGGAGGCCCCGACGTGCCCGAGTTCCTGGACCTGCACAGCAAGGCGTCGAAGGCACTGCGGGCGGCGGCCGAGGCGGCCGTCCGGCGCCACGGGCTGCACCTGGGACAGGACCACCTGCTCGCGGTGCTGTGGCGGCAGGACGGCAGCACCCCGGGCGAGGTCGCCGCCGCACTCAACGTCACCACCCCCAACGTGGTCAAGGCGGCCACTCGGATGGCCGCGGCCGGCCTGCTCACCCGGCGCCGCGACGACCGGGACAACCGCCTGGTCCGCCTGTGGCTCACCGACACCGGACGCACCCTTCAGGCACCCGTCGAGGAGGAGCGTCGGCGCCTTGAGGAGCAGGTCATCGCCGACCTCACCGAGACCGAACGCGAGCACCTCCTCACCGCACTGGCGAAGATCCACCGCTCCGCGACCGCCCTGCTGAACGAAACGTCATAGCCGACGTGGATGGGTGGGCGACCTGACGGCAGGCGCCCGCAAGTTGGGCGCCTCGCCTCCCCAGAAGCGGAATACTGGTACGCGTCCCCCAACCGACCACAAGGGAGCCGTGGTTTTGCGCACCTGCTACGAACCCGAGGAGACCGAGGAGTTCGAAACCGCCAAGGATTTGCTGATCAGACGCTGTCTCACCTGGGCGGAGGAGCACGGTCGCCCGGCCGACGGTTTCATGCTGAGCGCGGCCATCGACTCGCGCCACCAAAGCCGCGACGGCCGGCTGAGCCACTGGAACGCCGACCAGATCAGGCGGTTCCTGCTGCAGTGGATCCCCCGCCACGTCGTCGCCCCGAGAGACCGCCTCGACGCGGCTCCGGAAACCCTGCGCACGCTCCTGGCCTACCTGGCGGCGACCGGGCTGCGCGACCCGCGCGGCGCGACCCCGGCCGAGGCGGACGCGGCCATCGACGAGGCCGCCTATCAGGAGGCGCTGGACGACCCCTACCGCCAGAGCCTGGCGAAATACTGGGCGCAGATGGCGCTGGACCACGGCGTCGACCCCGCGAGCCCCAAGGACTTCGACCGGTTCAGGCGGGACATCGACGCCGGCCGGATCCAGTACGACCAGGACCTGCTCGACCACCTGGTGCAGGCCCGGTTCACGGAGGCGGAAACCCTCGCCGAGGAGCGCGCCTTCGCCCAGCCTCCCATCGCCCTCCCCCCGGCGGCCGAGCTCACCGAAGCCGCCGCCCGCAGCGAGATCGTGCGCCAACTGACCGCCCTGGCGGACTGGGTGGGCGCCGACGGCCGCCCACTCACCGAGGCCGGCAACCTTCGCGTCGCCGACGCCCGCGAGCTGGCCATCCTCCTGGCCACCGGCGAGGAGCAGCTCCAGATCCGCAGCGCCACCGAACTGCCCCGTCTCACCCTCCTCCTCACCTGGGCCAAGAAACTCCGCCTCCTCCGCACCAGCAAGGGCCGCCTGCTCCGGGTGGCCAAGGCGGCCCCGCTCCTACGCGACCCGGAAGCCCTGTGGCGCCGCGCGTTCGAGACCCTTTTCGACCTCGGCCAGGTGATCACGCCTCCGGCCACGACCTGGCAACCCCGCTCCATGCTGACGGACGCCTTCGACGAGATCCTCCCCGACGTCCTCAACAGCATGTACGGCCTGGGCACCATGCCCATGATCCGCCTGGAGGAGTCGGTCTGGCTGGCCTGCCAGGAATACTTCGTCTTCGACCCCGCCAAGGACGAGCGCCAGGTGGACCTGTGGCGCAGGGTGGTCGGCCGCGACCTGGAGCGCACGTTCGAGATCCTGTCCGCTCTCGGCGCCGTCGAGCTGACCCGCGGCCCCGCCGACGAGCTCTTCTCCAGCGACCTGGACGAAGTGGACCAACCACTGCCCCCCGATGCGGTGGAACGCCTGCGCACCCGACTGGCCGAGCCCGACCTCCTCCTGGTCCGCCTGACCCCGCTCGGCCTGCGCGCCGTCCGCGACCGCCTGCTCGCGGAGGGCCGCGACGCCCCCCTGATCGGCGAAATGTCCACCGCCCCACCGGCCGAGCTACTGGGCGTCCTGGCCCAGCACTACGACCCGGAGTCGACCGTCACCGAACTCGAAGGCTGGCTCTCCCACCCGGGCCAGGACCTGGCGGCGTTGGTGCAATCGATCCGCGACTGCCCGTTCCGCACCCGAGCCGCCGCCATGCTCGCCACCCTCATCGAAGCCCTCCCGGACGGCCACTCCCTCCTCCGCGACCTGCGCCACGACCCAGTCCTGGGCCCCGTCGCCCTGAGCTACCTCGTAGACGGGGGTGAGCTCGCCCCGGAGTCCTTGAGCGAGCGAGAGCACCTGCTGTTCGGCGCCGAGAGCTTCCTCGTGCTCCTGGAACTCGGAGGGCCGGAGGCGGTCATCGAGCAGCTCAGGGAGATGGCGGGCAAGAACGCGTACGGCATCGTGGAGGCGCTCCTGTCGTCGGGCCACGGGGACACGACGGGCCTGGCAGAGCTGCGCACCCTTGTGGCCGAGCCGCTACGCGCAACCCGCACCCACCCCCTCCGCCTGGCCCCCACCGCAGCCCCAGGCGCACGAGGCCGCCGAAAGAGCTCAGACAAGAAATGGAAACGCTGAACCTCTCCTCGAAGCCTGAATAACGGCCCTAACCGTGCGCCCTGGAACGGATGGCCTTGAGCTCGTCGGCGATTCGCACCGCCGACGAGGCGGGGTCCCCGTGCTCCCAAATACGGATCACCGTCCAACCGGCCTCGCTGAGCAGCCGGTCCGTCTCACCGTCCCTCGCCCGGTTCTTCAGCACCTTCTCCGCCCAGTAATCCGCGTTCGTCGCGGCTTTGGTGTGGTGCTCAGGACAGCCGTGCCAGAAGCAGCCATCCAGGAAGACCGCAATCTTAGCCTTGGTGAAGACCAGGTCGGCGGTACGACGTACGCTCGGCAAGGGGCGGATGGAGACGCGATACCTGAGCCCCAGGGCATGAACCGCGCGCCGAAGTGCCAGCTCAGGCTTGGTGTCCCGACCCTTGTTGGTCTTCATGCTCTTGCGGACGCCCTCGCTGGGACGCACTAGTCAGCCTTTCGACATACAGTATCGAGATCGCAAACTCCGAAATCAGATCTTGAGTCGCCTGAGGCACGTACACCGATATAGAGCATCGCCAGCGGCCCGCCATCGCGGACGAGGACGTATGGAAATCCCTTGCCGCCCTGGGCGGCATCAGCTAGATATGTGATCTTCCTATGTCTCTGAGGGCATGACATGACCAACGCTCCAATCCCGGGTCTCTACGACTCCCTACTTACCGGCACGCTCGACGCGAAGATCAACGCTTGGCAGCAAGCCGGCCATCTGGTCGAGGTGTCGAAGATCGACGTCGAGGAGGTTGCTCATCTGCTGGGCCGTTTCATCGGCGAAACGGCAGCGCGGGCCTTCGCTGAGCTAAAGGGACACCCTGACCGGCAGGTAGCACTGGCCAACCGGTTGCTGGCGCAGCTCACCGAGCCGGAGGCGATCGCGGAGGGGCCGAATCAGCTCCTGTCGATTGTGAAGGACGTTCCGGGGGCGGCTGCTCCGCGTCGGCCAATGACTTCGCTGTCGGAAGCGGCTCTGCTAACCAACGCCCGTGAGGACCCGAACCTGGCGCACGAACTAGCGGCCGAGCTGGCGAGTGCCGACCGCGTGGATTTGCTGTGCGCGTTCGTGAAGTGGTCGGGACTACGCATTCTGGAGAAGCCGCTGGCCGAGCTGCGGCGTCGGGATGTGCCGCTGCGGGTAATCACGACGACCTACATGGGGGCGACCGAACGGCGGGCGCTGGACCGCCTGGTCAACGATTTCGGTGCCGAGGTGAAGATCAGTTATGAACGCAACTCCACCCGACTGCACGCCAAGGCATGGTTGCTGCGCCGCCACACTGGCTTCGACACCGCCTATGTCGGCAGCTCCAACCTTTCCCGCGCCGCGCTGCTGGACGGGCTGGAGTGGAACGTTCGACTGTCGTCGGTGACCACTGCTCGGCTGCTGGACAAGTTCGAGGCGACCTTCGACTCCTACTGGAACCGGTCCCAGTTCGAGCCGTACGACCCGGCGACCGATGCCGATCGCCTGGATGAGGCGCTGGCCCGTTCCCAGGCGGGCAAGCAGTTGTTCGACATCCCCGAACTGGTGCCGCATCCCTTCGACCACCAGCGCGAGATGCTGGCCGACCTCGACCGGGAGCGCACCATCCATGACCGGCATCGCAACCTGCTGGTTGCCGCGACCGGCACGGGCAAGACCGTGGTAGCCGCGTTCGACTACCGCAACCTGCAGCAGCGGCTGGGCCGGCAGCCGTCGTTGCTCTTCGTGGCGCATCGGCGGGAGATCCTGGCTCAGGCGATGCGCACGTATCGGCAGGTGCTGGCCGTACCGGACTTCGGTGAGCTGCATGTGGGGGAGGAGAAGTCGCGGCACTGGCGGCATGTGTTCGCCAGCGTGCAGTCGCTGACCCGCCGGATCTCGGAGTTCGAGCCTGGGCACTTCGATGTCGTGGTGATTGATGAGTTCCACCACGCCGCCGCGCCGACCTATCGGCAGATCATCAACCATCTCGAACCGAAAGAGCTGCTCGGCCTGACCGCGACACCGGAGCGGTCGGACGGCACGTTGGTGCAGAATGAGTTTTTCGACCGGCGCATCGCCTCCGAGCTGCGGCTGTGGGATGCGCTGGATGCAGATCTGCTATGTCCGTTCCACTACTTTGGGATCAACGACGGGACCGACCTGTCCGGGGTGAAGTGGACGCGCGGCTCCTACGACGTCTCCGCTCTCGACAACATCTTCACCGGCGACGATGCCCGTGCCCGGCTGGTGTTCAACGCGGTGCGCGACAAGGTGAGCAACCTTGAGACCGTACGCGGGCTGGGCTTTTGTGTTTCGGTACGGCATGCGCACTACATGGCCGAGTTCTTCACTCAGCACGGGTTGTCGTCACTGGCGGTGGATGGATCGACGGAGGACGGCACTCGGAAGGCGGCACTTCGAGCGCTCGCGGACGGGGAGATCAGGTTCCTGTTCGCGGTGGACCTGTTCAATGAGGGTCTGGACGTGCCTGACGTCGACACCCTGCTCATGTTGCGGCCCACCGAGAGCGCCACGATCTTCCTGCAGCAGCTTGGGCGCGGGCTCCGCCGTACGCCGGACAAGGACGTGCTGACCGTGCTCGACTTTGTTGGGCAGCACCGTAAGGAGTACCGGTTCGCCAACCGGTTCCAGGCGCTGACCGGGTTCTCCAGAGGGCGGCTGGACAAGCAGGCCAAGGACGACTTCCCACTGCTCCCATCGGGGAGCCAGATCGTGCTGGATCGGGTGACCAAGGAGCGACTGCTCGCCGATCTCAAGGTTCAGCTCGGGGCGACGATCAACACACTGTCGAAGGAAATCCGCTCTCTGGCGGAGCTGTCGCTCATCAGATATCTGGAAGAAAGCGGACGCGACATCAGCGACCTGTACCGCAATCGTCGCTATTGGACCTCGCTGCTGCGCCGTACCGGACTGTTGCCCGGGCAAGGCTCGGAGCTGGAAGAGGCACTGGGGCGACGCGTCCGCGCGTTGCTGCACGTGGACGACCGGACCCGCGGCGAAGCCTACGTCCGGCTGCTGCAGCCGGCTGGCCCCCGCTATGCTTCGCTGTCCCCAGCGGATCAGGCCTTCGCTCGGATGTTGTTCTTCTCGTTCTGGCGTGATGGGGGTGGGTTCGCCTCTTATGACGAGGCGCTGGACCAACTGCGCGGCCAGACGGCGCTGTGCGATGAGATCAAGCAGCTGCTCGCCCATGGCATCGACCGGCCGCGGTATGTGCCCAAGCCGGTGGAGCTGGATGGCGTGCCACTGGCGGTCAACGCCCGTTACTCCACGGACGAGGTACTCGCCGCGATCGGCTGGGCCTCGCTGGGTGGCCTGGTGCCCTCCACCATGCAGGCAGGGGTTGCCTGGAGCCCCGCGGCCCAGTGCGACGCCCTTTTGGTCACCTTGCAGAAGAACGAGAAGGAATTCTCACCCCAGACGATGTACCGCGACTACGCCCTGACCTCGCGCCTGTTCCACTGGGAATCCCAGAACCGGACCAGCGCTACCTCGGCCACTGGTCGCCGCTACCAGAATCATATGGCGGAAGGCAGCCACGTGCTGCTGTTCACCCGCGAGCGCAAGGAGAACGAGCTCGGCCACCCCGAGGCCTTCGTCTTCCACGGCATGGTCTGCTACGTCCAGCACCGCGGCGAGCGGCCGATGGGCATCACCTGGCGGCTCGATGAGGAAATGCCTGCAGACTTGTTCCGCCGCGCAGCGATTGCCGGATAAGGATAGGCGGTGCTTCGGCGATCTTGCGGGGCATCTCGGCCAGGGTGCGGCTGGGCTGGGCCTGGTGGGTTTCATCCCCAGGCGGGCCCGCTCAGAGATGCGGGCTGAGACGCTTGGCGATCCCGTCGGTGGTCGAGACGAGGGACCTCACCCGACCGCGTGCCGCCATCGGGCAGAGTGCCGGCGACATGGAAGTGAACATGAGGGACGGTCTGGTGCGCGGGCACCCCGTTGTTCTGCCAGACGGCGATGCCGCCGGGGTCGTAGGCGGCTGCGATGGGCCCGGGCCGCCCGCCGCACGGCGTTCATCAGTCGGTGCTCCTCCGCCGGGGCCACGTCCATGACCGTCGGGCGGTGAGCGACCGGGATCACCAGCACGTGCCCCTGCCCACGCTGCTCACGGGTGACCAGGGTGGCGACCTGCTCCCCCTGCTCCAGGACGGTGACAGGGTGCAGGCCGGCGAGGCAGTCGCAAAAGGGGCACCGATCCGCAGGTGGCATGGATAACGCCATCAGGAATGCCTGCCCTCACGCGGACGCCTGGTTCTCTGCGGTGAATACCGCGCTCAAGCAAGAACCCTGACATGAACCGGTTCTGCTTGCTGTGGCTCTACCAAAATTTCCGGCGCCGTACGCCGCGATCGGCTGGTCCGAATCGGTAGGCCGAGCCATCTCCGTCAAGGTACGCGGCCACACGTGCAAGTGCCTGCCGACGTCGTACGAGCTGTGCGCCGCGACGGGCCTCGGACACATCCGCCGGACCCAGAGGACGTCCGCAGGCGACCGGGTAAGCGAGAGCCCTTGGCTTCGTACCGACGCGGTGATCAAGCTCTGGAGGGACGTCGTCCAGGTCTTCCCCAACCCCGCCGCCCTGCAACGCCTGGCCACCGCCGTCCTGGCCGAACTCCACGACGAATGGCAAGTCACCGACCGCCGCTACCTCTCCGAAACCTCCATGGCAGAACTCCGCGTCAACGCCCTCGACCCCGGCCCCGGCGAGCTCAGCCCCACCACCAGGACCTCACGACTCGAGCACGTAATTACACCACTCGGCGGGACGCCATCCTGCGGGGGGCGGGGGGCGGCGGGGGGCGGGCGCAGCGTTGGGAGCAGGGCGAGGGGGCCGACGACGCGACGGCGGGAGCAATCGACAGTCTGGAGAAGGCCCTGCATGCCCTTGCCGCTGCTTACGCGGAACCGGTACCGGCCGCCGAGGCTTACGCCGACGAGCCTTTGTTCTGAAGCCGCCCATCACCGTGCGGACGGTTAGCTCCAGCCGGGAACTGGCGATTCATAACGGGCCATCATCCGACGTCAGGCAACGTTTATCCGGACGTAAGCGAGCAAAACAGCGTGATCCGCCGCTACATCATCTGTCGCCTCGCCCCGCCACCGTTGCGTTTCCTCCACCGTCCAGCTCCCACCTGGCCGCTGTACATGGCGCCGGATGAACTGCATCTCTCTGGCCTGCCGCAACTCGTAGGAGACCCGCAGGCAAGAACAAGTCCGCCTCAGGACGTACCCGCCACCTCACGTCGATCCGGAAGGCTCCATTCCAAACTGCTCACGAGCGATGTCGGCGGACTCGGGCGAGGCTCGGCGCAGATGGGCGGTCTGTCCATCCGACTCATCCGAACGGCGCGGCCGTACGAGGTCATCACATCTCCACCACGCTGGCTGTCTCGCTGGGCATGTCGCCCGCCGCCTCGTCCTGAGGGTCTTCTGGTACGGCGGTAACCACCTCTGCCCAGACCACCGTTCCGCCGACCGGCCCTTGGCGTACTCCCCACCGCACCGACATCGCCTCGACCAGTCTTAGACCCCGCCCATCGCAGTCGCTATCACGAGCCTCGCGGGGACGCGGCACGGAACACGAGCCCTCGTCGGTCACCTCGATGCGCGCCAGCGTGTCACCGATCGCCGACACCTCCACGATCACGCACCCGCCCGACCGCCCCGACCGCGTATGCGTCACCGCGTTACTGGCCAGTTCGCTGACCACCAGCCGTACATCGTCTACGTACCGATGCCCCGCGGTCGCCAGGATCCGCCCGACGCAGTGCCGCAGCAGCGGAACCGAAGCCTCTACCCCGGGCACCAGCAGTTCAGCCAGAAGCCGCCGCCCGCTCACGACGACACCTTCCGGAGCAGTAGTTGAGCCACGCCCTCGTCAACCGCATCGACCCGGCACCAGGGCCAGCCGTCCCAGGTGTAGAGCCATTGCCCTCCCAGCAGCGCGGTACGAACCGATGCCTGCTCGGACGGACCCCCTACCACCAGCCTGGCGAATCCCAGGTCCCACATGACCGGCTCGCCCTGGCGCACCAGGGCTCTTTCCAGTCGCGACAAGTGAGCGAGTCGTTGCAGATCGTGGTCGTGGAACGGCATGGCTGCTCCTATCCCCTTGATCGGGATTGTTGCACTGAGATAGCCGCCTGATCGGGAAGGACTAGGCGGGTTGCTGATGCAAGGATGCACATGCCACAGGCGAATATGCAACTGTTGCATCTACACTCGTTATAGATTTTCGGTACGCTTGCCCGCATGCCTCCACGGCCACAAACACCAACGGTCCGCATGCGACGGCTCGCAAGGGAACTGCGTCAGCTTCGGGAAAACGTCGGCCTGTCTCGGGAAGAAGTCGGCGAGATGACCGAGATGAACCGGGCTACGCTCTACAGGATCGAAACGGCTCAGGTTCGGCCCCAGGTCCGCACGCTCCGGGCGTTGATGAGTGTTTATCGGGTGGCTGAGGATCGCCAAGCCGAGCTTCTCGCGATGCTCAAGACGGCACATGAGCAAGGTTGGTGGCAAGCCGCTGCTGAACTGCCCGAACAGTACGCTACCTACATCGGATTCGAGGATGAGGCGCAACGCGTACTCAACTACGAATCGTTGTTCATGCCTGGCATGCTGCAAACGGAGGAGTATGCCCGCGCGGCCACGGTAGGGACCGGGCCCACCCTTCCCGAGAATGAGGTCGAACACCGGGTCGTCGCTCGTATGAGACGCCAGGCGCGACGGGACCCACCCTTGGCGATCTGGGCGATCATCGACGAGGGTGCACTACACAGGCAGGTTGGCGGTGTTGGCGTCATGCACGCACAGCTCCAACGCTTGCTTGACGTCAGCAAAGATCCCAACGTCACCTTGCAGGTTGTGCCCTTCTCGGCCGGCGCCCACCCGGGCATGCGTGGCTCCTTCGCCATCCTTCAGTTCCCGGAAGAACATCACCTCGACGTTGTCTACATCGAAACGAGCACCGGTGACCTGTTTCTGGAGAGCCCGGAGGATGTAGCACGATATAGCCTGGAATTCGAGCATCTTCGTGCGATGTCGCATAGTCCTGATGCAACACGTGATCTTATTGCCGAAGTGCTCTCGACTATGAGATGAGGTCCGACTTGGAGAGCAATGACGTTGATTTGTCACACGCGCAGTGGCGAACCAGCAGCCTGAGCGGAACAAATGGTCAGTGTGTTGCTGTGGCCTTCGTTGACGGCCATGTGGCAGTCCGACATTCCAAAGAACCGGACGGCCCAAAGATCATTTTCACCGAAGCTGAGTGGCTTGCCTTCACCGGAGGGGTTCGGCAAGGCGAATTTGACAGCTAGCCTTGATCTTTCGTGGTCAGCTGAGCGGTTCGGCCCCCGTTCGCTCGAACTGGTCGCGCTGGGCCCGCTGCCGCCTGCGTCGGCGGGTCAGGAACCAGCTGATCCCCAGCACGACCAGGCCGAGCGGGGTGCGGGCCAACCAGCGTGCCACCACGAGCTTGAGGAACTTGCCCATGGCGCCACCCCTGCCCGTGAGCACCCGGTGCACGCCCGAAGCCGGAGGTCAGTAGCCGATCTTGCCCACCCCCGCGCCCGCCTGCACAGTGGCCGGGTCGGTTGCCGGGTCCTCCAGTGTGTACGGGTAATAGGTGCGGGGCTCGACCACGGTCCCGGCCGTCTCCGGGGTGCCCGAGTTGACGTACAGGTACGTCGTTCCACCACGCGCCCCGGCGCGCTCTTGTCGTAGCCGACGTGGATCGGATGGGCGACGTTCTCGAAGTAGTTGCCCTCCACCAGCACCCCGGCGTTCTCCGTCGAGGCCACGCCGTAGAGCGAGTTGTTGCGGTAGTAGTTGTTGAACACGTGTACGGGCTCCGCGAACCGGACCCGGGGATGGCGCTGGTCGGTGCCGTCGAAGAAGTTGTGGTGGTAGGTCACCCGCAGTTTGCCGATGCCCGCCCGGTACGTCTCCGAGTGGCCGAGCAGCGCCGACTTGCTGTGGTGGTGGATCTGTTCCACGAGACGGTGACGTAGTCCGACTCCCGCTTGATGTCCAGCAGCCCGTCGTACCCGGTGGAGAGGCCGTTGTGGTCGATCCACACGTGGTGGGCCTTGTTGGTGACGCTGATCGAGTCGTCCTCGGCGTTCGTGAAGCGGATGTTGCGGATCATCACGTTGTTGCCGGGGCGGGTCGTGGAGCCCATCTACAGGCCGCCGGTGATCAACCGCGCGAGGCGCGGCCCGTTGGGGTGGGGGTGGGTGAGGGCTCGCCGGGGTCCGGGTCCGGCCGGCTCGGCAGGCCGTACACGATCGTGACGGCGGCGCCCGGCCTGGCGCACCCGCCCGGCTGCGGGTTCTGGCTGAGCACCGTACCCACCCGCGACTCGTCCTCCACGACCTGTCCCCTGGACCGGACCGTGAACCCCGCCCCGACCAGCGCCGACCGCCCGTCCTCCTGGGAGCGGCCGACCACCGACGGCACCGCGGCGCCGTAGCGCGCCACCGTGAGGGCCACCAGGGTGCCGCCCGCGACCCGGCTGCCCGCCTCGGGCCTGCTGGCGAGCACCTGCCCGGACGGACGGTCCGAGCAGGATCGGGTGACGGCCCCGACGGTGAGGCCCGCACCGGTCAGCGCGGCCTCGGCGGCCTGGCGCTGCATGCCCGTCACGGACGGTACGGCCAGCCCGGCCGACACTCCCAGCGCGACGGTGCTGCCCTTGTTCACGGCGGTGCCGGGGGCGGGCTTGCTGCTCAGCACCTGCCCGATCCGCTGCGGCGAGTCCACCTTGGTGACGGCCCCCAGCACCAGCCCGGCCCGCTTGACGGCCTTGGACGCCGCCGCCCGGTCCATCCCCACCAGCGCCGGGACGGCGACCGTGACCGGAGCCGGGCGCACCACCGGCGGAGCCGCGGTGGTGGGCGGGCGGGACGGCTCCGGCTCCTTGGTTCTGGTGGGTGGTGACGACTTCTCCGTCGGGGGCTCGGAGGTCACCGTCTCCGACTGGGTGGGCGACGCCGGTGGCCCGGCCGCCTGCGTGCCCCGGTCGTCCATCGCGGGCACGACCACGGCGAACAGCACGGCGGCCGTCACCACCAGCGCCACGCTGACCGCGAGCGCCGCCCTGGACCACCCGCCCCCGGATCGCTCCGGCGCCACGGGCCCGCCACCCGCGCCCCCGGACCATTCCGGCGCCACGGGCCCACTACCGACGCTCGCCGGTCCACCGGCCTGCTCGGGGGGCTCGTTCCCCGGTTCGGTCGTCGCGTCGGGCAGCTGATAGCCCCCGGAGGCGCCCGTGGCCTCCGCCTGGGCCAGGGGTGGTCGCGGTTCGGGCACCAGCGACGACGGGGCACGCAGGATGTGGGCCGGCGGCGAGCTCAGCACCTCGGGCGGCACGTCGGGCGCCTCTCCCAGCAGCTCGAACAGCAACTCCCTGCTGGTCGGCCGGTTGCGCGCGTCCTTGTCCAGGCAGGCGTCCACCAGCGTGCGCAGCCGCCCGTCCAGGAGGCCCAGTTCAGGCGGCGCGGTCAGGATGCGGTGCAGCACCGGCGCCACCGAGTCCTGCCCGAACGGCGCCGTGGCGTTGGCCGCGAAGCACATCGTGGCGCCCCACGAGAACACGTCCGCCGCCCCCGTGACGGCCAGCGCCGTGATCTGCTCGGGAGCCATGTACGCGGGCGTCCCCACCCCGCGCCCGCTCACCGTGGCCGCCGCGTCCAGCGCCCTGGCCAGGCCGAAGTCGATGACCCGGGGCCCGTCGGAGCCGAGCAGCACGTTCTGCGGTTTGAAGTCCCGGTGCACGATCCCCGCGCGGTGGATCGCGGTGAGCGCGGTCGCGGTGCTCACCGCCAGCCGCTCCAGCGCGCCGCCCCGCCGGGGCCCGGTGAGCGCGACCTCCCGCTGCAGTGAGGGCCCGTCCACGTATTCGCTCACGATGTACGGCCGGCCCTCGTCGAACCCGGCATCGATCACCTGGGCCGTACAGAACCTGGCCACATGCTTGGCCAGCTCGACTTCCCGTAAGAACGCCGCCTGCTCGTCCCCCACCGGGCCGTGCAGCAGCTTGACCGCGTACGCCTCGCCGTCCCTCGAACCGAGGAACACCGTGCCTTGACCACCCTCACCCAGCCGTCCGGAAAGCGCGTACTCCCCGAGTCGCCGCGGGTCCCCCGTCCTGAGCGGCTGTGCCGTTGGCACGGGGCGCCTCCCCTCGCCGCCACCCCATTCCTGCTCTCTACTGAATGCAACCGGTGGCGATCAGTCAACGGTGCGCAGGACAATCGCCGCCTGACCGTGACACAGCGCTGTCAGGAGATCCGGGCGACTGTGCCGGAATATGTCACTTTATCCTGGCCATTCCGGATTACTTGCAAGCTCATTCGTTCCGAGTCGTCCGTCGGGAACATCCGCAGCGTCCCCGGATGACACTCGTCACCGGTGACCTGGTGGAGCGTGAAGACCATGCCGCCGCCGGCCCGCCCGACCCGCCCCGAGCAGTGCAGGTCGGCGCCCCACCGCATGTCCCCGCCACCGGAGTGCAGCCGTAGTTCGACGGGGAAGACCCGGTTCGCGGTGAAATGCTCGGCCGACCCCGTCCACGTGCCCTCCAGCCCGGGGCTCTGGGCGCCGCGCAGCCAGAACACGAGTCCCGCCACCGCCATGGCCAGCCCGACCACCGCCACGACGACCTGCCAGACCCGCACCCGCCTGCGCGGGGCGGTGGGACGGACGACGGGAAAGCTCGTGGTGGGGTCGGGGTCCTCGATCGGCCCGGGCCCGCCCGTCCCCGGCCCGAGCTGCGCGATCAATGCACGACCGGTCGGCGGCCGCCGACGCACGGATGCCGAGCCGGACCTCAGCGCGGCAGGATCGACCGGAGCATCACCGACCACGGGCGAAGGGCCAGGATCGGCGAGCGAGCCGCCGGCCGCAGACGCGGCGCCGGAGCCGGCGAGCGAACCACCGGCCTCAGGCGTGGCGCCGGAGTCTGCGGGTGCGGATGCGGGTGGGGCGCCGACGGCGGCCAGGGCGCCGGACGACAGCAGGTCCCCACCCCTGACCGCGGTCAGCCCCAGCAGTTGCCCCAGCACCTCCTCCGCGTCCGGCCGCTCCCCCGGATCCGGCACCAGGCAGGACTCCACGATCTCGCGCAACCGCCCGCTCAACCCGTCCAGGTCCGGCTTCCCGTACAGGATCCGGGCCAGCACCTCCTGGTAGGTCCCGCCCGCGTACGCGTGCCGCCCGGTCGCCGTGTAGCCGACCGTCAGCGCCCACGCCCACATGTCGGCCGGGGGCCCGGCGGGCTCACCTTCGAGCCGCTCGGGCGCCATGTACGCCGGCGTCCCGACCGGGTTCATGCTGTTGGTGGCGGCGGCGTCCACCAGCCGGGACACCCCGAAGTCGATCACCCGCGGCCCGTCGAGCCCGAGCAGTACGTTGCCCGGCTTGAAGTCCCGGTGCACCACCCCGGCCCGGTGGATCGCCCCCAGCGCGGTGGCGGTGCCGATGGCCAGGCGGTCGAGCGAGCCGCCGGTCCGCGGCCCCTTGGTCTCGATGTGCTCGCGCAGCGAGAGCCCTTCGACGTACTCGCTGACCAGGTAGGGCCGGTCGCCGTCGAGGTCGGCGTCGAGCACCTGCGCGGTGCAGAACGCCGCCACCCGCCGCACCGCGTCGACCTCGACCAGGAACCTGCGCCGCACCTCCGGGTCCCCCGACAGCGCGGCGTGCAGCAGCTTGATCGCGACCGGTGCCCCCTGCGGCGAGTAGCCGAGATAGACGACGCCCTGGCCGCCCTGGCCGAGCCTGCGCGACAACCGGTACTCTCCCAGCACCCGGGGGTCATCGTGGGTTAGCTCGGACATATCCCACCATTATGCCGCGCCTCCCCTAAGGGCCGCGTATCGGTACAGGATCGGCAGCACCACCTCGCCCAGCCCGTTCGGCAGGCGCCCTGACGCCGCAGCCGCCGTGCCGAGGCGCAAACGGGGTGGCGTCCTCCGGCCGTTTAACCAAGCGATTGCTCGGTTAGGATCTCCAGAGTACCTTGCAGAAGACCATCCCGCGGAAAGAGGCTCCGGTGAAGTTCTCTATCTTCCTGAATCCCCAGATTCCAGGCTCTGGATACGCGGCCGAGGACAACGCCAGGGCCAGGCGCCCGATCGGGCGGGACACGGAGTCGTACCAGAGACTGCTGCACGAGGTGCGGGAGATAGCCGTGCACGCGGACCGGGTCGGGTTCGACGCGCTGATGATGACCGAGCACCACTTCCACTCGGAGGGCATGGAGTTCTCCGTCAACCCGCTGATGTTCCTGACCGACCTGGCCGCAAGGACCGAGCGCATCCTGCTCGCCCCGCTCGGGCTCGTGCTGCCCGCCTGGGACCCGATCAGGGCGGCCGAGGACGTGGCGCTGCTCGACCAGTTCTGCCGGGGACGGCTGCGGCTCGGCGTCGCCCGCGGCTACCAGAACCGCTGGATGAACGTCCTGGGCCAGCGCTGGCAGGCCGCCGCCGCGCGTTCTGACGGCTCTGCGACCGACACACGCAACTTCGACGTCTTCGGCGAAGTACTGAAGATCATGAAGATGGCGTGGACGCAGGAGACCGTCCGCTACAGGTCCGACGTGCTGGACTACCAGGTGCCCTACCCTTACGAGGGCATCGAGGGCTGGCCGGCGCAGGAATGGACCCGCACGTTCGGCGCGCCGGACGAGCTCTCCGAGGACGGGAAGGTACGGGCCGTCTCCGTCTGTCCCCGGCCGTATCAGGAGCCCCATCCCGAGCTGTGGCAGCCGTTCACGATCTCGGACCGGTCGGTCATCAGGGCCGCCCAGGAGAACATCCTGCCGTGGCTGTTCACCCCCGACCCCGACGACCACGCCGCCAAGGCCAAGCTGTACCAGGAGGAGTCCGCCAAGCACGGCCGGCACTACCGGCTGGGCGAGCACACCGGCATCCTCAAGATCGTCGGAATCGGGGAGACCACCGAGGAGGCCGTCAACACCTTCGGCCGCGGCATCCCCAAGGACTTCGCCGCCTTCTTCGGCCCGTTCGGCTACCTGGAGGTGCTGCGCAAGAAGGAGGACGACCGGCACCAGCCCATCTCCCCGGAGAAGGGCGACGCCAGGCGCATGCGGGACGTGGAGATGGCGCTGTTCGGCACCCCGGACGACGTCAAGCGCGGCATCCAGCGCATGCTGGACCGGATGCCGGACCTGGAGTGGTTCGGCCTCTACATGCAGGGGCAGCAGGGGGTCCTGCCGCTGGACACGGTCAAGCGCAACCTGGAGCTGTTCGCCACCAACGTCATCCCGGAGTTCCGATGAAGTTCTGGCTGGGGGCCTCGTTCGTCGACACCGGGCAGTTCGTGGAGCTGGCGCGGGCGGCCGAGCGGTGCGGGTTCGACACACTGACGCTGTCCGACCATCTCTTCTACACCGACTTCGCCTCGCCCTACCCCTACTCGCGGTCGGGGCGGCCGCGCTGGGACGCGCGTACGCACTGGCCGGACGTGTGGGTGACGATCGGGGCCATGGCGGCGGTGACGACGACGCTGCGCTTCTCCCCCAACGTCTACATCGCCCCCGCCCGCGACCTGTTCACCGTGGCCAAGCAGGTGTCCACGGCGGCGGTGCTGTCGCACGAGCGGGTGACGTTCGGGGTGGGGGTGGGGTGGTGCAAGGAGGAGTTCGACGGGACCGGGCAGGACTTCCACACGCGGGGGCGGCGGCTGGACGCCATGCTGCCGGTGCTGCGCGCGCTCTGGGCGGGCGAGACGGTCACCGTGGACGACCTGCCGCCGCTGTCGATCTCCCCGACCCCGGCCGGGCCCGTGCCCGTCTACGTGGGCGGTGACAGCGAGGCGGCGCTGCGCCGCGCCGCCCGGCTGGGCGACGGCTGGATCGGCAACCGCATCTACACCGAGGAGCAGCTCGACCCCGTGCTGGACACGCTGCGCCGCCACCTCGACGAGCACGGCAGGACCGGGCCGTTCGACATCATCGCGCCGCTGGCGGTGCTCCCGGCCGCCGGCACCTACCGCCGCTTCGCCGCCAAGGGCGTGACGGGAACGCTGGCCGCCCCGTGGTGGCTGGCCACCCCCGAGGAGAAGTCCCAGTACGGCGAGGGCACCCTGGAGCTCAAGCTCGCCACCATGGAACGCTTCGCCGAGGAGATCATCGCCAAGGGCTAGGAACCCCGCGCGAGGTTCTCCATGATCCGCCGTCAGGCGTCCCGAGAGCACCCTTTCGCCCCGTTCCAGCGCCCCGCGGCCGGCTGACGGGACCGCCGGACCACGCTCCGCACCAACCGGGTCACCGGGGGCGATAGCCTCGACTTGTGCTGGAAAGGATCGCGGCCACCCGATATGTGACCCCGCTTCGGGAGGGCGGTTCGTTGCCTGGCGTCGTCGAGGCCGATGACCTGGGCACATACGTGGTGAAGTTCCGGGAGGCGGGGCAGGGCAGGCGGGTGCTCGTCGCGGAGATCATCGCCGCCGAGCTGGGCCGACGGCTGGGGCTCAGGACGCCGGAGCTCAAGCTCATCGACCTCGACCCGCAACTCGGCGTGCGCGAGCCGGACGAGGAGGTCCAGGACCTGCTCAAGGCCAGCACCGGCCTCAACCTGGCGGTGGACTTCCTGCCGGGGGCGCTGGGGTTCGAGCCGCTGGCCTGGGTGGCGGATCCGGTGTTCGCCGCCAGGGTGGTGTGGTTCGACGGGCTGATCCACAACATCGACCGGAGCTGGCGCAACCCCAACCTGCTGATCTGGCATCGCGACACGTGGCTGATCGACCACGGGGCGGCGCTCTGGTTCCACCACAACTGGCGCACGGCCGACCCGCAGCGCCCGTTCGACGCCGCCGACCACGTGCTCGCCCCGTATGCCGCCGACGTGCCGGGCGCGGGCGCTCACCTGGCCGGGCAGATCACCCGGGAGCTGCTGGAGGCCGTGACGGCCCTGGTGCCCGACGAGTGGCTGGACGGCGAGCCCGGGTTCGATTCGGCCGGGCAGGTGCGCGCGGCCTACGTCGATCACCTGCTCCAGCGGGCGCACGGGCCGGGCGAGTGGCTGGTCCGTACGGAATCGAGAAAACGCGGGCCGGGCCCGGGCTCGGTCGGCGCGTTCTGGCGGGGAGGCGCCCGATGACCAGGGACGTCTACGAATACGCGGTGATCCGGGTCGTGCCGCGGGTGGAGCGGGGCGAGCAGATCAACGCGGGTGTGCTGCTCTACTGCCAGCCGCGCGACTACCTGTGCGCGCGGGTCGCGCTCGACCCGGTCCGGCTGCGCTGCCTGGACCCCGGCGCCGACGTGGAGGCCGTGCGCCGGGCACTCAGCGCCTATGAGCTGGCCTGCGGCGACGAGCCCGGCCCGCTGGCCGTGGAGTCGCTGGGCGGCAGGTTCCGCTGGCTGACGGCGCCGCGCAGCACGATCGTGCAGTCGGGCCCGGTGCACGCGGGCCTGACAGTGGACCCGGACACGGAGCTGGCCAGGCTCTTCGACAAGCTGGTCCGCGTCTAACGCTGGGAAACCAGCAGGGGCGGGCGGCGGGCCCAGGTGGCCCAGCGCCAGAGCCATTCGAGCGGCCCCTGCCGGTAGCGCCGCGACCACAGCGTGGACCACGCCCACTGGACGGCGAGGATGGCACCCGCGATCAGCACCACCGTCGCCGTGGACCACCGCTCCGGCGGGCCGTCCATGGCGCGGGCGACCGCCAGGACGAGCATCGTCGCGGTCAGGTAGTTGGTCAGCGCCATCCGGCCGAGCGGCGCGAAGACGGCCCGCAGCACCGGCCGCAGCGGGGTCCTGAGCAGGAACAGCAGGGCGCAGACGTACGCGCCGGCCAGCAGCAGCCCGGCCGCGGTCATCGCGACCGGGTCGCCCGTGTCGATCTGCGCCCGCACGAGGGGCGCCGCCCCCGCCGCGAAGGCCAGGCAGAGCCCGGCCGGCACCCAGGTGGAGCGCTCGATGCGGCCGATCACCCCGTACCTGGTCAGCGCCGAACCCAGCAGGAACAGCCCCGGGATCATCGCGTAGTACCCGCCGGAGATGACCAGCGCGGTGGCGAGGAGCGCGGCGGCGAGCCCCGCCACGGCCCAGCGCGGCAACCAGGACGTGGGGAGCAGCACCACCAGGCCGACGAGGGCGTAGACGGTCAGGATGTCGCCCCACCACAGCAGGAACATGTGCGCCAGCCCCAGCGCCAGCAGCGCCAGCAGCCTGCGCAGCAGGATCAGCCGCGGGCGGGGCACGCGCTGCCCGGCCGACTCCAGGAGCAGCGAGAACCCGACGCCGAACAGCAGCGAGAAGATCGGGTAGAAGCGCTGGTCGACGAGCAGGCCGAGCCAGTCGCCGCCCGTCCCCTTCTCCGGCACCACGGCCACGAGGGCGTCGCCGACGTGGGCGATCGGCCGGACGTTGGCCAGCAGGATCCCGCAGAGCGCGAACCCGCGCAGCACGTCGAGCGCCATGATGCGGGGCCGCGTACCGGCATCGGCCCGGGAGTCGGCGGGCGCCGCGACAGGTGAGTGTTCATGTGGCATGGGCCTCATGGTCACGGACCCGCCCGCGACCGCGGCACGGGTCGAAAGGACGGTTCGCGACAGCCCGTACGGTACTTTCGGCCGATTCTCTAGAACAGCACCGACATGAACGTGTCGATCTCGTGGAAGCCCACCTTGCGGTAGACGGCCCGCGCCGACTGGTTGAAGTCGTTGACGTAGAGCGACACCACGGGGGCGAAGCAGCCGAGCGCGGCCTCCACCACGGCGGCCATGCCCGCCACGGCATACCCTCTGCCCCGCAGCTCGGGGGCGACCCAGACGCCCTGGATCTGGCAGGCGTGCGGGGTGACGGCCCCGATCTCCGCCTTGAACACCACCCGCCCGTCGTCGATGCGAGCGTAGGACCGGCCGATCCTGATCAGCTCGGCCACCCTGGTCCGGTAGAGCGCGCCACCGTCACCGAGGTTGGGCGAGACCCCGACTTCCTCGGTGAACATGGCCACGCACGCCGGCAGCAGCACGTCGAACTCGTCCGGCCGCACCCGGCGGACGAGCGGGTCGGCCGGCACGGGCGGCTTGCGGGAGGTCGCCATGACCGGCTGGGCCCAGCGGATCGCGCGGGCCCGGCCCCAGTGCGGCTCCAGCCGCTCCCAGAGCAGCGAGACCGCGTCGACCTGCCCCACGATCGACGAGCAGCGCCGCCCCTGCTTGCGGGCACGGTCGGCGAAGGCGTGCACGGCCTCCGGACCGGCGCTGACCGGCACCATGTTGGCCCCGGCATAACAGAGCGACACGAGGCCACCACGCGGCCCGAACCCCCACATCTGCCCACCCAGCCGGGCCGGGTTGAGTCCGACGGCCCGCACCCGTGAGGAGACGAAGACGTTGGCGACCGGATCGGCGTCCAGCAGGGCGAGAACCTCGTCCCGGTCGCTGTCATCGAGCACGCGCGACGCCGATGTACGCAGCATCACATGGTCAGACTACGCGAAGGGTTACCGATTGGCTCATCCGGCGCTGCCCACAGTAACCCTTTCTTGACGTCACACTCCCGGCACAACCCCCAGAATCCCGAGCAGCCCCGGCAGCGGCAGCGACTGCCGCCCGGCCATGCGGGCGGCCGGCTGCGGCTCCGGCATCGCCGCGCAGGACACGCTCTGCCGCGGCAGCGACCCGTCCTTCAGGTACGCGCCCAGCCACCGGTCCACGCACTTGTTGCCCACCAGCGAAACGCCGTGGTTGCCACCCCGGTCCAGCACCATGCGCGCGCTCGGGAACAGCTTGAGCATCGACATCGCACCCCGGTACGGGGTCGCGGCGTCACCCCGGGACTGGATGATGAGGATCGGCGGCAGCTTCGAGGACCCCTTCACGTCGACCGACTGGCGGCCGTGAACCGGCCAGAAGGCACAGGGGGCATTGAACCAGGCGTTCGGCCAGGTCAGGAAGGGCGCCCGGGGGTGCAGGCGGGTCATGTCGGTCCGCCACCGCTCCCACCGGCGCGGCCACTGGGCGTCGCTGCACTGCACGCCCAGGTAGACGGCGTAGCCGTTCTCGTCCTCGGTGTCCTGCTTGCCGTGCTTCTCGTAGATCGCCCGCAGGCCGTGCACATCGCCCTCGCGTACGTACGAGGACCAGGCCTGGGCGAACTCGGGCCACACCCTGCTGCTGTAGCCGGCGATGGTGAAGGTGTCGTCCAGCTCGCTCGGGCCCACGATGCCGTCGGCAGGGTGGTTGCGCAGCCGGTTACGCATGGCGTAGTAGGCGAACCTCGTCTGCGAGGCCGTCGCGCCCAGCTTGTAGACGGAGTTGTGCCGGGCGGTCCAGGCGAGGAAGTCGCGGTGGCGGCGTTCGAAGGCCTGGTCCTGCCTGAGGTTGGACCTGTACCAGACGGCGGTCGGGTCCACGGTGCTGTCCATGACCAGCCGCTTGACCCTGCTCGGGAAGAGCGTGGCGTAGACGGCGCCGAGGTAGGTGCCGTACGAGTAGCCGAGGTAGCTGATCTTCTCCTCGCCCAGGGCGGCGCGGATGGACTCCATGTCCCTGGCGGAGTTCTCGGTGGTGAGATGCGGGAGCAGCCAGGCCCAGAAGTTGCCGCAGTTGTCGGCGTACTCCTGGGCCCTGGCCAGCAGCGCCCGCTCGTCCTGCGGCCCGCGCGGCACGGCGTCGGGCCGCGGGGCCTTGTAGTAGACGTCCGGATCCACGCAGTGCAGGGACGGCTCGCTCCCGCCGACCCCCCGCGGGTCGAACCCGACGACGTCGTATCGCTCGCCGAGCCCGTCCGGAAGCTGCGTGGACACGAACTCGGTGAGATCGCGCCCCGCCGCCCCCGGCCCGCCCGGGTTCACCAGCAGGGTGCCCAGATGGTTGGCGTCCCGGGGCACCTTCGCCCTGACCCGGTTGAGCGCCAGCTTGATCGACTGTCCCATGGGCTCGCGGTAGTCGAGCGGCACGCTGAGCGTCGCGCACTCGACGTTCGCCGACACCGCCTTCTCCGCCGCCCTGGGGCAGGCCCCCCAGACCGGCGGCGCCGGTGCCTTCCACGACTGAACCGCAACCGCGGTCCCGTCCGTACTCACCAATCCGGTCACGAGCACGACGATCCCGGCGACAACCCCAACGACCCGCTTCACCCGGCCCCCTCCATGTCATACGCCTTGCGATGCTCCCGCGATCACCAGGTCAGGGCGTCGGGTATGGAGAAAGGCTTGCCAATCTGTAATCGCCCCATTGCACAGTGTGATCGACGACCAGCGGATCGAAGGGCCGCGCCACTGGCTGGCAGCCGTGCCGCGCCCCTCCCGCCCCCGTCGCCGTGCCGCGCCTATCGTGGCACCGTGACCACTCCCCCAGGGCTCCACCAGGCCCTCACCGACCCGCCCCCGCCCCCACTCCCCCGCCGGGCAGAGGAGTTGCTGCGCGAGCTGGACGCCCCACCCCGGCTGGCGGCCCACCTGCGCGCCGTCCACGACGCGGCCCTCGACCTGCTCTCCTGGCTGGCCGACCACCACCCGGAGGTCGCGGTGGACCGGGAGGCGGTCCTGTTCGGCGCCGCCACCCACGACATCGGCAAGTGCCGGCAGGTCTTCATGGACCTGGACGACCTGCTCACCAAGATCGCCGCCACCGCCGACGCCCGCCTCGCCTTCCAGAACACCTACCCGGTCACGGGTTTCGTCGCCTGAGAAGAGATCCACTGCGCTCGGGTGATCGCATATTCGACCTCACCGAGATCACTCCCGGGGATGGGATCGTCCCAGTCCATATGGAACGTCCGGACATGCTGCATACCGATCGCGGCCATCGTGGCACGGGAGGCGGCGTTGACCGCCATGGTCTCGGCGAAGACGCGCGTCAGCCGAAGGTCTTCGAACCCGTGTCGGACAAGCTCCCGGGCTCCCTCACTCGCCAACCCCCGGCGCCAGTGGCGGCGCAGCAGCCGGTAACCGAGTTCGGCCTGCCCCTCGACCGGCCCCTGGTCGGCGCGCTCCGGCGGCTCCAGGATCCACCAGCCGACGAACTGCCCGTCCACGAAACCGGCCCAGAAGCCGAGCCCGGCAACCCGGCTCGCGACCGCGAGCCGCTGGCGGTGGAGGGCCTCGACCTCCTCACGAGTACGGGCACAGCCGTTCCCGAGATAACGCATGACCTCGGGGTCGGCGTCGAGCTCGATTTCGTGCTCAAGGTGTTCGTCGGACAGCGGGACAAGCTTGATGCGATCGCTTCGCAGTATGGCCTGAGACATAGGACGTATTGTCACGCCCGCCCCACCCGCCGGTCACCTGCATTTTCGCCAGGGAATCAACTGCCGCTGGCACCCTTGATCGAACGCGGATAACGTGATGCCAGATCACGCATCCGGCCTCGGCGATTCGCCCTGGCCCGCAGGCCCCGATCGGTCTGGAGGAACCTTCATGACAATCAAGCGAGGGGTTTCAGCGGCGATCCTGACCGCCGGCGTGCTCACCGCCGGCGCGACCCCGGCCCACGCCATTCCTCCTCCCCCACCGGGGGGCGACCTCCTCATCGTCTACAGCTACTACAGCGGCGAACAGGTCATCGGACAGCGCTGGTTCGGATGCAGCAAGCCGCCGGGCCAGTGGGGAGACGTGACGGGCATGCCGAAGGTCTTCTTCACGCCCTGCTGAGGGTCCGCGTCCAGCAGGCGGTCGGGTAGTAGGGAAAGCGAGCGTTTTCCCCTGTTACCCAACCGATGTTTGATCGTCTTCGCGGTAGCTGACTAGGGTTTGGACGCCTTTGTTCCAGCCCTGGTCGGCTCCTTCCCGAGGATGTCCCCTGCGCCGCTATCGCTTCGGCAGAACCGCCGCGCTGCTCGTGGTCACGGCCGTCGCGCTCGGCGTCCTCGCGCTGGTCACGGCGGTCAAACGGCCGTCGGTGTCAGCGTGACACTTGTGAGCATAGGGAGTGTCGCGGATCCGCGTTTGCCGTATGCTCAATCAGCCATGTGAGATGGCGCGAGCTTGTCCGGGGCTACGGTGCGCGATGGACAGCAGCGAGTCGTTCATCGCCCGCAACAACTTGCTCCGCGATCGAGCGGTCCAGCTCTGCGCGGCGAAGGCGTGGTCCAATGCCGTGGACGCGCGCTCCTGATAGGCGGCCATATTGCCCATCCAGCAGTGCAGGTAGCTGATCAGCGTCGGGTCGCCGAGGTCGAGCGCCGCCCGTAGCCCGTCGTTCAGCGCGTCCTCGGCTGTCGTGTAGTCGAGCAGGTCATAAGCGAGATATCCCGCGAGTTGCGACATCTGCGCGTATGAGCCGAGCAGTCGGTCGTGCAGGACCGGCGGCATCGATTCACGGGCGAGGACTCGGGCCAGCGCCGAGCGATGCTCGTTCACCACCGGCAGCAACGTCGCGGGCCCATACAGGTCGTCGGCCTGACGGGCGTGCATGGTGAGCTTCTCGAATATGCGAACCGTCGCCTCGTCCACCTGCCAGGTACCACGAAGCACCCCGGCCAGCCGTTCGCCCTCATCGGGAGTGAGCACCCGCAGGAAGTCCAGTGCCCGCGTCCCGCCCAGCACCAGGGCAAGCTCGAAAAGCAGTTCGCGTCGCTTCACGTCGGTCTCCTCGACGCCGATGGCACGCAGCAACCGCACGCACGCCGAGGCGTCCAGGAGCGGCTTGTCAGCGGGCGTGACTCCTGCGCTCGACTCCATGGTGACACGGCCCGCCCGATCCTGGTTGGCGTCGAGATGGCGGAAGTCGGAGCCGTCGATCAGGTCGCGGTCGGCGCAGCAGTAGGACGCGAAATCCTCACCGCACACCAGGCTCCTCGCGGTGGTCTGGTAAATCCTGGCGAGTACGGCCAGGAGACGGGCGGGCGGCCGGCGGCCGGCCCCCGGCCAGGTCTCGAAATCGTAGAGCCGCGCCTCCCGCATGCAGGCCGTGCCCGCCGGGTCGGCGTCGTTGACCATGGCCACCACGTCGGCGGCGGTGCGGCCGTGAGCCAGCCGGTACAGCCGCAGCGCACTCACTGCATGAGTGAGCGCGAGGACGGTAGCGATCTGATCCCAGGTGAAGCCCTTCTCGCGGAGGCACTTGCTCCACGAACGAGCCCGAAGCAGCACCCGATAGCCCTCGCCGGACATCACGCACCCCTCTCACCTGGGATTGCGCACCCATTGTAGTCATCCGACCACGAAATGATCGAACGTTGATGACCTTGAGGGGGATCAGGACCGCACGATCAGCGGATTTCCGCTGGTCAGCCTCGGTTTCGCATGCAGTAGTCCGGTGTCGGGAGGTGGGGGGTCCAGCGGGCGTGACGTGCGCGCCACCATACGCATGGCCGACAACCCGACCCCTACCGGAAGGCGCGCGAGATGACCAATCTCATCGAGACCTCGCTCATCCCCAGGCAGCGCGATGAGACGGTCCTGCGCGAGCACGTCAACGCGATGATCGGCTTGAGTCCGGGCGGACTGATCTGGCGGCGCACCTTCCCGCTTCGACCTCGGCTGTCCGGTGACTGCCGAGCGAGGGCGAGGGCTGAGCGTCGTCGCCGCGATCGCCGATCAGGTCGGGTATGACGGCGACGACGCGTCAGGGCACCGGGTCTGGGCCCGGATCCGTCAGCCGACCACGACCTGAGGGGCGGAGTCCTCGTCGTCCGCGTCCACTTCGATGCCCATCTCCTCGGCCAGGCGCATGGCCTCCTCGATCAGGGTCTCCACGATCTGCGACTCCGGCACCGTCTTGATGACCTCGCCCTTGACGAAGATCTGGCCCTTGCCGTTGCCGGAGGCCACTCCGAGGTCCGCCTCGCGGGCCTCGCCGGGGCCGTTGACGACGCAGCCCATGACGGCCACCCGGAGCGGGACCTTCATCCCCTGCAGCCCGGCCTGGACCTGGTCGGCCAGGGTGTAGACGTCCACCTGAGCCCGGCCGCACGACGGGCAGGAGACGATCTCCAGGCCGCGCTCGCGCAGCCCGAGCGACTCCAGGATCTGGGCGCCGACCTTGACCTCCTCCACCGGCGGGGCGGACAGGGAGACGCGGATCGTGTCGCCGATGCCCTCGGCGAGCAGGGCGCCGAAGGCCACCGAGGACTTGACGGTGCCCTGGAAGGCGGGTCCGGCCTCCGTGACGCCCAGGTGCAGCGGGTAGTCGCACTTGGTGGCGAGCAGCCGGTACGCGTTGATCATGACAACCGGGTCGTTGTGCTTGACGGAGATCTTGATGTCCCGGAACCCGTGCTCCTCGAACAGCGAGCACTCCCACAACGCCGACTCGACGAGCGCCTCGGGCGTGGCCTTGCCGTATTTCTGCAGCAGGCGAGGGTCGAGGGAGCCCGCGTTGACGCCGATGCGGATGGGCACGCCGGAGTCGGCCGCCGCCCGGGCGATTTCGCCCACCTTGTCATCAAATTTCTTGATATTTCCGGGGTTCACCCGCACCGCCGCGCAGCCCGCCTCGATGGCCGCGAACACGTACTTCGGCTGGAAATGGATGTCGGCGATGACCGGAATCTGGGACTTTCTGGCGATGATCGGCAACGCCTCGGCATCGTCCTGCGACGGCACCGCCACCCGCACGATCTGGCAACCCGACGCCGTCAGCTCCGCGATCTGCTGCAACGTGGCGTTGACGTCGGCGGTCACCGTGGTCGTCATCGACTGAACCGAGACCGGCGCGTCCCCTCCGACGGGCACGTCGCCGACCATGATCTGACGTGAGTGTCGGCGTTCGGCGAGCGGCTTGGGGCGCACTGTCGGGATGCCGAGAGCTACAGAAGACATTTCAACCCTTACTGTGACGACGCTTTCCAGTTTAGGTAGTCAGCGGGAGTGTCCGGATGTGAGCTCCGACGCACGGGCTCGCGCCCAGGCGTCGGCCGCCAGCACTTCCTCGACGGTCGAGGCCGGGGTGACCACGTGCTCCTCCACGACCTTGGCCACCGTATCGACGATCCCCAGGAACGGCAGCTCACCCCGCATGAACGCGTCGAGACACACCTCATTGGCGGCGTTGTAGACGGCGGGCGCGGTGCCGCCCTCGCCGCCCACGTGCCTGGCCAGCGCGACCGACGGGAACGCCACGTCGTCGAGCGGCTCGAACGTCCACGTGTGCGCCGTGGTCCAGTCTATGGCCCGTGCGGCGCCCGGGATGCGGCGCGGGTGGCCGAGCGCCAGCGCGATCGGCAGGCGCATGTCGGGCGGGCTGGCCTGGGCGACGGTCGAGCCGTCGACGTATTCGACCATGGAGTGGATGACCGACTGCGGGTGCACGACCACCTCGATCCGGTCGAACTCCAGCTCGAACAGCAGGTGCGCCTCGATCACCTCCAGCCCCTTGTTGACCAGGGTGGCGGAGTTGATCGTGATCACCGGGCCCATGGACCAGGTGGGGTGCGCCAGCGCCATCGCGGGCGTGACGTCGGCCATCTCCTCGCGCTTCATGCCCCGGAACGGCCCGCCGCTCGCGGTGACGACCAGCCGCCGCACGCTCGCGGGATCGTAGCCGCCCGGCCCCGAGGCCCACAGGCACTGCTGCAGCGCCGAGTGCTCGGAGTCGACCGGCAGGATCTGCCCGGGCTTGGCCAGCCGCTTGACCAGCGGCCCGCCGATGATCAGAGACTCCTTGTTGGCCAGCGCGAGGGTGCGGCCGGCCTCAAGGGCGACCAGCGTGGAGGTCAGCCCGAGCGCGCCGGTGATGCCGTTGAGCACCGTGTCGCACGGCCATCCGGCCACCTCGGCGACCCCCTCGGGGCCCGCCAGCACCGCCGGATGGGCGCCGTGCGCGGCCAGCGCGTCCCGCAGCGCGGGCGCGGCGGCCGCGTCGGCCACCGCCACGACCTCCACCCCGAAGTCGGCCGCCTGCCTGGCCAGCAACTCCACCTTGCCGCCGCCGGCCGCGAGCCCGGCGACCCGGAAGCCGTCGGGGTTGGCGGCGGCGACCTCGAGGGCCTGGGTGCCGATCGAGCCGGTGGAGCCGAGGACGACGACGGAGCGGAGGGTCTCTGCATGCACCCGTCCATTGTCCCCGCTGAGCGGCGTACTCGGGCACGCGGCACCGAGATGTCGAAATGCCTTGGCTGATGTGACCCGCGTTAACGCAGTTACTTTCTGATGAAATATCGCCATATCCGGATGCGCAAGTCCCGAGAAATTCGCATATTGCTGCGGCTACCTTCCAACCCCGGGCCCCGGTTTTGGGAGGTACGAAATGCACCGCAGATTCGCCCTGCTCCCCCTCCTCACCCTCGCCGCGGCGAGCGCCACCCTGGTTTCCGCGGGCGGCGCGCGGGCTGCGGCGTCGGCGGCGCGCCCGAAGCCGGCCCAGCACGCGGCCGCGGATTCGGCGTCCGAGCGGCGGCAGGTCCAGACGTACTGGACCGAGCGGCGGATGGAGGCGGCCCAGCCGCTGGAGGCGCCCGGTCCCAGGCAGGGGGCGAGGCCCGGCCAGGGCGCCCCCTGGACGGCGCCGCCCACCGGCGCCCGCGCCGAGCCGCAGGCGGCCAGGAGCTCCGGCGCGGCCCCGACGGGCGGCGGCGCCGTCGCGCGGACCACCGGGCGGATCTTCTTCACCACCCAGGGAAGGAACGCCTCCTGCTCCGGCACGGCGGTCACCAGCGCGAACGAGAGCGTCGTGCTGACCGCCGGCCACTGCGTGAAGCTGAACGGCGCCTTCCACACGAACTGGGTCTTCGTACCGGGTTACGCCGCCGGCAACCGCCCGTTCGGCACCTGGCCCGCCACCCGGCTGCTGACCACGCAGCAGTGGAGTTCCAGTGAGGACGCCAACTTCGACGTCGCCGCCGCCGTGGTCGCGCCGCTGGAGGGCAGGACGCTGGTCGGCACCGTGGGCGGCCAGGGCGTGGCCTTCAACCAGCAGCGAAGACAGCAGATGTACGCCTTCGGCTACCCGGCCGTGGCCCCGTACGACGGCTCCAAGCTGATCCACTGCGGCGGCCGGGCGTTCGACGACTTCCTGCTGACCGACGACCACGGCCTGACCTGCGACATGACCGGCGGTTCGAGCGGCGGTCCGTGGCTGCTGAATTTCAACGAGTCGACCGGCCTCGGCACCCAGAACTCCGTTAACAGCTTCAAATACAACTTCGCCCCCAACTGGATGTTCGGCCCATATTTCGGAAACGACGCCCAGTCCCTCTATCAAGCCGCTCAAAGCACCAACGCACTCTGAGGTATTCACCGAAAGTAGTCACAAGAACACATCTCGTGGTGCACACTCGGGGGCCATGAGCTTCAGCACCCCCCTGCTTGCGGCCGCCTCGCTCCTGGTGGGGCTGGTGGGCCCCGCGCTCGCAGGCGCGACGCCCGAACCGCAGCAGGACGTCCCCGTCGCACCGCTGGGCACCGAGATCGTCGAGCACGTGGCCGCCAGCGGCACCGCCGAGCTGCGGCGCGTGCTCGCCTACTGGACGCCGCAGCGCATGGCGGCGGCTCTGCCGATCAGCCTGCTGGACACCGTGACCGGCGAAGGCGGCCTCCTGAGAGGTCTGGCCGGGGAGCGCTCCGACGCCGCGCGCAGAGTCAGGCCCACCGCGCCGCGACGCCAGGCGGCGGCCAAACCGGAGACGCACACCATCGGCTCCCGCTGGGTCACGGGCGGCCTGGTGGCCAGGACCACGGGCCGGGTGTTCCTGACGGTGGGCGGGGCCGACTTCGTCTGCTCGGCGAGCACGATCCGGAGCGCCAACCGGGACGTCGTGGTCACCGCCGGGCACTGCGTCAAGGACGGCACCGGGGAGTGGGCCGCCAACTGGACGTTCGTCCCCGGGTACGGGACCACCGGCGCGCGGCCGTACGGGCAATATCCCGCCCGCCGCATGTTCGTCGCCGGGCCGTGGTCGCGCAGCGGGGACGACAACTACGACGTGGGCATGGTGGCGCTGGCCACGGCCGGCGGCAGGCACGTGGCCGACGTGGTGGGCACGCAGCAGATCGCGTTCAACGAGCCGCGCGGCGGGCAGGCGTTCGGCTTCGGCTACCCCGCCGACCCGCCGTACGACGGGAGCCACCTGGTCTACTGCGCGGGACGGCTGAAGGACGACCCGTACGCGCAGACCCGCGACCAGGGCCTGGGCTGCGACATGACCGCGGGATCGAGTGGCGGGCCTTGGATGACCAAGTTCGACCCAGCCACCGGCAGGGGCACGATCACGTCGCTGAGCAGCTTCAAGTACAGCGACGACCCGCGCACGATGTACGGTCCCTACCTCGGCGACGCCGCCAAGGCCCTCCTGTCCAGCGCGGAACGTGCGTAGCCTGCGGGCATGTGGATCCAACTGGCGGCCTTCGTCGGCCTGTCCGTCGTCGTCATCCGCACGCCCCGGTCCTGACACGGCGCTCACCGTCCGCAACGCGTTCTCGGGCGGCCGGCGGGGCGGAGTCTGGACCGCGGCGGGCGTCGCCATCGGCCAGGCCGCCTGGACGTTCTTCCAGCCGCTCGGTCACGCCCACCACGCGGCCGGCGACCAGTGGCCGGGGGTGCGCCGGATCCTGAAGGGCCTGCTCGGCTGACCACACCGGATCCGGCTCACGACATCGGGGAGACGGTCAGAGTGACAGCCCCGTCATCACCATGACCTTCTCGTACGTGTAGTCCGTCATGGCCGAGTGCAGCCCCTCGCGCCCGATCCCCGAGTCCTTCACCCCGCCGTACGGCATCTGGTCGGCCCGGTACGACGGCGCGTCGCCGATGATGACGCCGCCCACGTTCAGCTCCCGGTTCGCCCGGAAGGCCGCGTCCAGGGAGCGGGTGAACACACCGGCCTGCAGGCCGTACTTGGAGTCGTTGACCGCCGCGTAGGCCTCGTCCACCGAGGCGACGGGCTGCAGGAGCATGACGGGGCCGAATACCTCCTCGCAGGCCACCTTGGCGTCGTGCGGGACGTCGGCCAGCACCGTCGGGGCGAAGGTGGTGCCCTCGCGGGTGCCGCCCGCCAGGACCCGGGCGCCGGCGGCGACCGCCTCCTGGACCCACTGTTCGACCCGCTCCGCGGCGGCCTCCGAGACCAGCGGCCCCACCTGGGTCTTCTCGTCGGCCGGGTCGCCGGTGACGAGGCTGCCGACGGCCGGCAGGAGGCGCTCGACGAAGGCGTCGTAGACCGGCTGCTCGACGATCACCCGCTGCACGGCGATGCAGCTCTGCCCGGCCTGGTAGTTGGAGTAGAGCGCGATGCGCTGGGCCGCCCAGTCGAGGTCGGCGTCGGCCAGCACGACCGCGGCCGCGTTGCCGCCCAGCTCCAGCGTCACGTGCTTGCGCGGCACCTGGTCGGCGATGGCGTAGCCGACGGGCGCCGAGCCGGTGAACGACACCACCGGCAGCCGGGGGTCCTGGACCAGCGCGGAGGCGCGCTCGTTGGCCACCGGCAGCACCGAGAACATGCCCTCGGGCAGGTCGGTCTCGGCCAGCAGCTCCCCGAGCAGCAGCGCGGTCAGCGGCGTGGCCGGGGCGGGCTTGACGACGACCGGCGCGCCGACGGCGATGGCCGGGGCGACCTTGTGGACGACCAGGTTCAGCGGGAAGTTGAACGGCGTGATCGCCAGCACGGGCCCGTGCGGGACCCGCGACACGTACGCCAGCCGTCCGGTCGCGGTCGGCTCGGTGTCGAGCCGCTGCACCTCGCCCGACCAGCGGCGGGTTTCCTCGGCGGCGAAGCGGAACGTGGCGATGGCCCGGCTGACCTCGCCGCGCGCCCAGAAGATCGGCTTGCCGTTCTCGGCCGTGATGAGCTGGGCGATCTCCTCGGCCCGCTCGGCGATCCGGCGCGAGATATGGGCCAGCGCCTCGGCCCGCACGTGCACGGGCAGCGCCGCGGCCTCCGCGGCCACCGCGTGGGCGGCCGCTACGGCCTCCTCGACCTGGGCGTCGGTGGGCACGGAATGCCGGCCGACCTCGCGGCCGTCATGGGGATTGGTGACAGTGAGCTCGGAGTCCCCGGTCGCTGGGCGGCCGGCCAGCCAGAAGGTACGCACGTCCATACCTCGACGTTATGCCAAGCCGAAAGTCGGGGAATCACACCACAGTGCACAACACTCACATCGGGGCTCACCGTTAAGTACAAGCTCTGGTGTATACCCATGATGTAACGGAAGTAGACCTAATTCGGGATGTTTACCATGCGGAGTGGTTTGAGGGATCTCCGCCCTGGCTAAGTCATCGGGTGCGGGTCTCCAGCGCGGTGGGCCCCCGATCTGAGAAAGGCGTGGGCCCCGTGACCGAACGACGTGAGGTCACAAGGACGCATAGATCCTTGGCCATGAGGGAGGCCTCATGACGTCGGCGCCGCTGGGGTTGCAGGGCGCCTACCTCCTCGGTGAGCGCGCCAGCCACGACGAACTTCGGTCCCGTCTCCTCGACGTGGCGGTCAACCTGCTCGAAACGGACGGACCCGACAGTCTGACCATGCGCAGGATCGCCGCCGAGGCCGGGTGCACGACGACCGTCATCTACACGATGTTCGGCAACAGGGAGGGCCTGGCGGAGGCGCTTTATCTGGAGGGGTTCGAGCGTTTCCGGCGGTTTCTGGAGGCGGTGCCGCAACGGCGCAACCCGCTGGAGCACCTGACGGCACTCGGCCCCGCCTACCGGCAGGCGTGCCTGTCCGAGCCCGGCTACTACAGCCTCATGTTCGAACGGGCGATCCCCGGCTTCGAACCCAGCGAACGCGCCAGGACCCTGGCCCGTGCCGCCCTCAACATCCTCGACCGGGTGATCGCCGACTGCATCTCGGCCGGTTACCTGGTCCCCACCCAGCCCCGCAAGATCGCGGACGCGCTGTGGTCGGCGGCCCAGGGGGCGATCAGCTTGGAACGCGCCGGGCACCTGCGCGACGACCGCACGTACGAAGCGGTCACGACGGCCACCATCCACTGCTACATGGCCGACAAGCAGGACTAACGCAAGCCCCTGCCACCTGGCGGACGGGCAGAGCTCGTGCGCCCGCCCGGGCCGCAGGGCTAGCGGCGGCGGGTGGCCTCCAGGGCCAGCCACAGCTCGGCGCGTGCTCCCGGGTCGTCCAGGTCGCGGCCGAGCAGGTCGCCGACGCGTTTCATGCGGTAGCGCAGCGTGTGCCGGTGCACGCCCAGCCGCTGCGCCGCCGCGTCCCAGTGCCCGTTGCTCTCCAGGTACGCGCGCAGCGATTCGACCAGGTCGGCGCGGGAGCCGTAGCGGGTGAGCGGGGCCAGCAGCGCGGCCGAGAACGCCTGGGCGGCGTCCGGGTCCAGCAGCCCCAGCAACCCCTGACCGGCCAGCTCCCCGAACTTCACCACCCCGCCGGCCTCGTCGGCACCCCTCGATACTCCGCCTTTCGATGACCCGCCGTTCGATGACCCGCCGTTCGATGACCCGCCGTTCGATATCCCGCCCCTCGACGCACCGCCCCCCGGGCGACCGCGCACGGCCGTCTCCAGCGCCCGTCCCGCCTGGTCGAGCGCAGCGCGCAGCTCGGTGTAGCCCGCCGGCAGACTGACCCCCACCGGCCCGTCCACAGCCTCTGCGACCTCGTCCGCGACCCGCTCGGCCACCAGCGCGACCACCAGCGCCCCGCAACCGCCCGACAGCGCGGGACCGCCAGCCGACGGGCCCGGGCCGAGCGGTGCTGCGAACGCGTGCGTCGGGAGGGACTCGACGGCCTCGGCCGGGGTCGCGAGTGCCACGAACGGCTCCTCGGGCAGTCTGCGCCCGAGTGGCTCCAGCGCCGCGCGTGCCTGCTCCTGTGCCCCCGCCAGCAGCAACTCCAGCACGGCGGTGTGGACGCGCAGCTCGGCCGCCCGCTGAGCGCCGCCCTGCTCGACGGCCAGCGTGAGCAGGGATCCGGCGGCGTTGATCACAGTGTGGGCGACGGGCGAGAAGGTGTGCTCGGCCCCGACGGCGAAGAAGCCGCGCGGCCGCGCCCCGCCGCCCAGCGGCTGCACGACGATGTGCTCACCGGGACCGGACAGCGCCAGACTCGCGGGCAACCGTCCGTCGAGGGCCCCACGGTGCTCATCCCACCGTGAAACTCCGGCCGCAGAGGCGTCCGCAGGGCGCTCACCGCCCTTACCCGGGCCCGCGGAGCGGCGACCGGTACGAAGCGGACTTTCGTCCGAGTCACCGGAGTGGCGGCCAGAGCGCGGAGAGCCCTTCCCCGAGACATCGGAGTGCCCGCCGGAACGCGGGGGGTCCTTGTCCGGAGCATCGGAGTGGCCGCCAGAGCGCAGGGAGTCCTTGTCTGGGGTGTTGGGGTGGCGACCGGGGCGGAGGCGGGTCAGTTCGGCCGTCACCGCCTCTGTTCTGGCGTCTCGGGTCGCGTGCCGGGGCTCGCCGGTCTCGTCCAGCAGGGCTGCCCAGCCGCCGACCTCCTTGGCCAGCCGGTCGATGACCGCGTGCATGCCCTCCGGCCGCAGGGCCGCCCGCGTAAGGCGGCCCTGGGCGGCGAAGGCCCGGCTGATCTCCTCGTACTGCTCGGCCGCCAGCAGCTCGCTGACCGTCTTGCCGATGGCGATGAACGGCGTCTCGCGCGGCACCTCCAGCAGCGGCAGCCCGGCCGCGTCGGCGGCGGCGATCAGGGCGGCGGGCACCTCCTCGTGCGAGACGCCGACGCCGAAGCCGAGCCCGGCCACGCCGCGCGCCACCAAGCGGGCGACATATCCTGTCAGATCGCCTTCCATCCGCATGCCGGTGGTCAGCAGCAGCTCGTCGCCCTCCAGGAACGGCGTCGGATCCGCCAGCTCGCTGACCGCCACCCAGCGCACCACGGCATCCAGCGCGCCCCCAGCCGAGGGTCCAGCCGAGGATCCGGACGGGGGTCCGGACGGGGGTCCGGACGAGGGTCCGGACGGGGGTCCGGCGGGCGGCGTCGCTGAGGTTCCGGCCAGTGGTCGTAGGCCCATGCGGCGTGCCACAGTCTGCAGCGAAGGCGGCATACGAATTTGTCCATTCTGGCGAAGTTGACGCTCCCCAGTGTGACATATCGACGTATCGGCCCAGGTCGGAGCCCGCCGTAGCGTCGGAACCATGAGCATTCCCCAGGAGCGGCGCGTCGTGACCGCGATCCCAGGCCCGAAGTCGCAGGAGCTGCTGGCCCGCAAGCAGGCCGCCGTCCCGCAGGGCATCGGCACCACCCTGCCGGTCTTCGTCACCCGCGCGGGCGGCGGCGTGGTGCAGGACGCCGACGGGAACTCGCTGATCGACTTCGGTTCCGGCATCGCCGTCACGAACGTGGGCAACGCCGCCCCGAAGGTCGTCGAACGGGTCCAGAAGCAGGTCGCCGACTTCACCCACACCTGTTTCATGGTCACCCCGTACGAGTCGTACGTCCGGGTGTGCGAGAAGCTCAACGAGCTGACACCCGGCGACCACGAGAAGCGCACCTTCCTGGTGAACTCGGGCGCCGAGGCCGTCGAGAACGCTGTCAAGATCGCCCGCCACGCCACCGGCCGGCAGGCCGTGGTGGTGTTCGAGCACGGCTACCACGGCCGCACCCTGCTCACGATGACGCTGACGGCCAAGAACATGCCCTACAAGCACAGGTTCGGCCCGTTCGCCCCGGAGGTGTACCGGGCGCCGCTGGCCTACCCGTTCCGCTGGCCGGGTGGGCCGGAGAACTGCGCCGAGGAGGCCGCCGCGCAGGCGATCGACATGATCACCAAGCAGATCGGCGCCGAGAACGTGGCCGCCGTGGTGATCGAGCCGATCGCGGGCGAGGGCGGGTTCATCGTGCCGGCCAGGGGGTTCCTGCCGCGGATCGCCGAGTTCTGCCGGGCCCACGGGATCGTGTTCGTGGCCGACGAGGTGCAGACCGGCTTCGCGCGTACCGGGACGTTGTTCGCGTGTGAGGACGAGGGCGTCGTGCCGGACATCATCACCACCGCCAAGGGCATCGCCGGCGGCCTGCCGCTGGCCGCCGTGACCGGGCGCGCCGAGCTCATGGACGAGGTGCACGTCGGCGGCCTCGGCGGCACGTACGGCGGCAACCCGCTGGCCTGCGAGGCGGCGCTCGGCGTGTTGGAGACCATCGAGGAGGAGGACCTGGCCGCCAAGGCCCGGCGCATCGGCGACATCATGCTCCCCCGGCTCAGGGCACTGCAGGAGCGCTTCGCCATGATCGGCGACGTACGCGGCCGGGGCGCGATGATCGCGATCGAGCTGGTCGAGCCGGGCACCAAGGAGCCGAACCCGGCCGCCTTGCAGGAGATCGTCAAACGCTGCCACGCGGAGGGGCTGCTGGTGCTGACGGCGGGCACGTACGGCAACGTGCTACGTTTCCTGCCGCCCCTGGTCATCCCCGAGCAGTTGCTGGAGGAGGGCCTCGGCATCCTGGAGAAAGCCATCGCCGCTCTCTAACACAATCCCCAACCAATCGGGCATCCGGCTTGCGGTTGGATGCCCGATTTTGTTGGTGTAACTGCCGTCACCAGGGAAGAGAATTCACTCTGACTTGACGCTGCGCTAGCGGATCACAGCCTCGGTCAGGGTTATAACGGTTCCGACGTACGGATGGGCGATGGCTGCTGGGAGCGTGATGAACTGGGGTCCCACCAGAACGGCGCGGAGCATGTTGACGTTCGACCCTGAGGGTCTGACCTGGGCCCAGCGCGACGGCGACGCCTGTGTCGTCTGCCACAAGAGATGGCCGCGACCGCGTGTCCGCGTCGGGCGGCTGCCCGACAACTCGCCGGTCCTTGCCTGCGGCGACTGCGCCGAGGCGCTCCAACCCGCTCCCTTGGCCACGGTCGTGGCGTTTCCCAATCGCTGAGCGAGACGCCCCGGGACGGGGGGAAGCCCCGGGGCGTCTCTGCAGGTCACGCCCAGCGGGGGGAGGGGCGCGCCCGCGGCACAGTCAGGTCGGGGTCGATGGCGCCCACTCAGTGGGGAAGTGTCTCCCACCGTCTCTTCCAGGCGTCATAGTCAGTGCATTCCCCTTCCTCCGCCCGGCAATCCCCGGGGGGACTGACGGCAAAGGCGATCCGGTCGAGCCGCTTGTCGTCGCCGACCCCGAACACTTCGCACATCACCTTGCCCCGCCCCTTGCACGCCTCGTCGTTGGCCGGGGCCATCCCCACCCAGGCGGCGGCGTCGCGTTGCGCGTCGGGCGTGGTCACCCAGTTGAGCCAGCGGTAGGCGCATGTGGTGTCGGGGAGGTTGGCGCCGAGCATCCAGGAGTCCACCCAGCCGGTGGTCTCGGCCGTCCGCACCGTCTTGACCGGCAGGCCGGCCTGCTGCAGCAGCAGGCGGTAGTAAGGGGTGGTCTGCGCGTAGTCGATCGAGCCGGTGGCGAAGCCCTGGACCAGGTCGATCGGATTCTGCCAGTAGGAGCGGTCCTTCCGCTGCTCCAGCAGCGTCATCGCCCGGTCGAGCTGCTCCTCGGTGAGCTCGTAGGGATCGTCCACGGATCCGGCGGCCAGGGCGGCGTCGGCGATCGTCAGCGGGGTGTCCTCGAGCGCGACCCGGCCGGACTCGAAGACCTGGTCCAGGTTGCCCTTGACCCTGGTCGAGTCGTAGATGAACTCGTGGGATCCCCACAGGTAGGGCACGCCGTAGACCTTGCCCGACACCGTGGACATGTCGCGGAAGCGCTCGTCGATGTCCTCGTAGCCGGTGATCTTGGCCGGGTCGAGCGGCTGGACCCGCTTGTTCGCGACCAGATCGGCGGCCAGGACGGGCCCGGCCGAGATCACGTCGTAGGGCTGCTCGGCCAGCCCCTCCATCTCCGCCGCGGTCTGCACGGTGTCGAGCTTGGCGATCCGGCAGCCGGTCTCCTTCTCGAACGAGCCCACCCAGTTGACCCGCGAGCTGATGCCGCCGTATTCGGCGTAGCCGCGGTAGGTGAGGATCCGCAGGGTGCCGTCGCTCTGCGTGGCGGTCGGGGACGGGCTGGGCGTGGGCGTGGGGCCCGCCGCGCCCAGCGTCGCGAGCAGCGCGGAAACGGCCACGACAGTGGTAGGGGCACGACGAGCTTTCACGATCAGGAGCTTACCGGTGACTCGGACAGGCTTACCTGTTCGTCGGGAAGCCCAGGTTCACGCCGCCGTGCGAGGGGTCGAGCCAGCGTGAGGTGACGACCTTGCCACGGGTGTAGAAGTGCACGCCCTCGGTGCCGTGCACGTGCGTGTCGCCGAAGAGCGAGGACTTCCAGCCTCCGAAGCTGTAGTAGGCCATCGGCACCGGGATGGGCACGTTGATGCCGACCATGCCGACCTCGACCTCGTTCTGGAAGCGCCGGGCCGCGCCGCCGTCGTTGGTGAAGATCGCGGTGCCGTTGCCGTACAGGCCGTCGTTGATGACCTTCAGGCCCTCCTCGTAGGAGCCGACGCGCACGACGGACAGCACCGGGCCGAAGATCTCCTCGGTGTGCGTCCTGGAGCCCACGGGGACGTGGTCGAGCACGGTCGGGCCGAGCCAGAAGCCGGACGTCTCGGCCGCCCTGCCACCGCCGAGCACGGCCGTCGCGCGGCCGTCCACGACCAGCTTGGCGCCCTCCTCGACGCCGAGGTCGAGGTAGGAGGCGACCTTGTCGCGGTGTGCCGCGGTCACCAGCGGTCCCATCTCGGACTTCGGGTCGTCCCCGGGGCCGAGCACCAGCTTGTCCACCCGCTCGATGATCTTCTGGACGAGCTCGTCGCCGATCGGGTCCACGGCCAGCACGACGGAGATCGCCATGCACCGCTCGCCCGCCGAGCCGAACCCCGCCGACACCGCCGAGTCCGCCACCAGGTCGAGGTCGGCGTCGGGGAGCACGAGCATGTGGTTCTTCGCGCCGCCGAGCGCCTGCACCCGCTTGCCGTGCGCGGTGCCGGTCTCGTAGACGTATTTCGCGATCGGGGTGGATCCGACGAACGACACGCCGCGCACGTCCGGGTGCTCCAGCAGCCGGTCCACGGCGACCTTGTCACCCTGTACGACGTTGAACACGCCGTCGGGCAGCCCGGCCTCCTGCCAGAGCCGCGCCATGAGCAACGACGCCGACGGGTCCTTCTCCGACGGCTTGAGCACGAACGCGTTCCCGCACGCGATGGCGACCGGGAACATCCACATCGGCACCATGGCGGGGAAGTTGAACGGCGTGATCCCGGCCACGACGCCCAGCGGCTGGCGGATCGAGTAGGAGTCGACGCGGGTCGAGACGCCCTCGGAGAAGCCGCCCTTGAGCAGGTGGGGGATCCCGCAGGCGAACTCCACGACCTCCAGCCCCCTGGCCACCTCGCCGAGCGCGTCGGCGTGCACCTTGCCGTGCTCGGAGGAGATCAGCGCGGCCAGCTCGTCGCGGTGGGCGTACATGAGCTCGCGGAAGCGGAACAGCACCTGCGTCCGCCTGGTCAGCGACGCGTCCCGCCACTCGGGGAACGCCGCGACGGCGGCCGCCACGGCCTCGTCCACGTCGGCGGCCGAGGCCAGCGCCACGTGCCCGCTGACCTCGCCCGTCGCCGGGTTGAAGAGCTCCGCGGCGCGGGGGTCACCCTCCCGTGGAGCTCCGTTGATCCAGTGCTTGACGGACTTCACTGTCCCGCCGCCTCCGCGTTGATGATCTCCAGCACGTTCACGATTATGGCCAGGCCCTCTGTGGCCTCCTCGACCGTGAGGGTGAGGGGCGGGGCCATGCGGATGGCGTTGCCGTACAGGCCGCCCTTGCCCGCCAGCAGGCCCGCCTTCTTGGTCTCCTCCATGAAGCGGGCGGCCTGGGCCGGGCTCTGCAGCTCGACGGCGAACATCAGCCCCTTGCCGCGCACCTCCTTGACGACCGGCAGCCGCGCCGCCGCCGCCCTGAGCCCGTCGTTGATGATCTTCCCGGTGCGGGCGGCGTTGCCCTGCAGGTTGTGGTCCAGCACGTAGTCGAGGGTCGCGTTGGCGGCGGCCATGGAGATGGGGTTGCCACCGAACGTGGACAGGCCCACGGCGTGCGGAGCGTCCATCAGGTCGCCGCGCGCCACGACGCCGCCGACGGCGAACCCGTTGCCCAGTCCCTTCGCGAACGTGATCATGTCAGGGGTCACGCCGTGGTTCTGGATGCCGAAGAACGCGGTGCCGGTGCGCCCCCAGCCGGTCTGCACCTCGTCGGAGATGAACAGGATGCCCTGCTCCGCCAGCACCTCCTGGTACGTGGCGAACAGCCCGTCGGGCGCCATCGTGAACCCGCCCACGCCCTGGATCGGCTCGGCGATCAGCGCGGCCACGTCGTTGGAGACCCCGGTGGCCAGCAGGTGGCGCAGGTCCTCCACGCACGCCTTGATGTATTCGGCGTCCGTCATCCCCTGGAACTGGGTGAGGTGCCGGTCGGTGCCGTGCAGGAAGTGCACGTTGAGCGGGGACAGCGAGTTGTTCTTCCACGCCCGGTTGGCGGTGATGCTCATCGCGCCGAAGCTGCGCCCGTGGTAGCTCTGCCGCATGGCGAGCACCTGGTCGCTCTTGCGCGCGTACGTCGCCAGGAGCAGCGCGGTCTCGTTGGCCTCGGTCCCGGAATTGGTGAAGAAGACCTTGGCGTCCGGGATGCCGGAGAGCCGCACGATCTTCTCGGCCAGCTCGATCTGGCCGCGCAGCAGGTAGGCGGTGCTGGTGTGGACCACGCCGGTGGCGATCTGGCGCTCGACGGCCTCACGCACTTCGGGCACGTCGTAGCCGATCATGTTGGTCAGGATTCCGGCGAAGAAGTCCAGGTAGCTCTTGCCGTCGGCGTCGATGACGCGATTGCCCTTGCCGCTGACGATCTCGATGGGCTCGTTGTAGTTGAGTGCCACCCAATTGGGGATCACTGCCCGGTGGCGCGCGAGTAGCTCCGACATGTTACTGAGTATCCCGTTTCCCGTCCTCGCCGTCCTACCCTGCGATCTGAAGCCGTGGCGGCAAAATCCCTTACAACTTGCAAACTACCCGACGGCATCCCCTAAGGGTTCGCCCGTGCTCCTGGAGGCGTAGGGACGGGTGGGCGGCTACCCCCGCGGAAGCACCTCGGATTCCGCCCGCCGGGCGACGCCCCGGGCCGGTCCCCTCGACGACGATCGGTGCGTCACGAAACGCGAAGGAGAGATCGAGATGACCGTCACCGTCGACCACCGGCCGCAGGCCCCGTCCGGGCCGCCCAAGCTCGACCGCGACCGGCTCCGCCGGGCCCAGCAGGAGACGATGGACACCCCGCGCATGGACTACAGCCTGCTGGCCAGAATGATGTTCAAGCCCGTGGACCTCATGTACGGCGAACAGGGCTCGTACACGAAGTTCGCCATGCTGGAGATCATCGCGCGGGTGCCGTACCAGGCGTGGGAGCGCATGGGCTACTGGGCCGTGCACCGGCACGCGGGCCGCTCCGCGCTGGCCAGGAGGGTCTTCGAGCGCATCGTGGAGGCCCGCGCCGACCAGGACAACGAGCAGTGGCACCTGCTGATCATGCAGGACCTCGTGCAGCGCGCCGGGCAGAAGCAGTCGTGGCTGCTCCACAAGGCCGCTCCGTGGCTGATCGCGTTCTTCTACTACCACGTGTCGTGGGTGCTGTTCCTGGTCAGGCCGGACTGGAGTTACCGGCTCAACGCGGAGTTCGAGGACCACGCCGAGCACGAGTACATGACCTTCGTGGCCGAGAACCCGGACCTGGACTTCGTGCCCGACCCCGGCACGTACGCCGCCGAGTACGGCCGCCACCGCTCGGTGGCCGACCTGCTCCGGCAGATCGGCCACGACGAGCGCACCCACAAACTCGACAGCCTGGAGCGCATGAGGGAGCCCCGTGTCCGCTAGACCGGGCTCTCCTCGGGCTCGGGCTCGGGCGCGGGAGCGGCGACGGGAGGCGCCGGGCGCAGCACCGTGAACGCCAGCAGCGCGGCGGCCACGCTGAACCCGGCACCCACCCACGACCCGACGTGCACCGCGGCCGTGAACGCCTCCTTGGCGGGCTCGACGATGCCCAGCGCGAACGCCCCGCCGATGTCCTGGGCCGCCGCGGGCGCGTCGGCGGGCATCGAGGAGGTGAACACCCCGGCCAGCACGCTGCCCAGGACGGCGATGCTCAGGGCGAGCCCGACCTGCTGGACGGTGTCGTTGAGGGCCGAGCCCACACCGGCGTGCTCCATCGGGATCGCCCCCATGAGGGAGGCGTACGCGGACGGGCCGGCCAGCCCGCCCCCCACGCCCATCAGCACCAGGGCGAACATCAGCGGCAGGTAGCCGGTCGTGGTCGCCAGCACCGCGAACCCGCCGCCCATGACGAGCAGCCCGGCCGAGACCAGCACCCGGTTGCTCACCTTCTTCCCCAGCGCGGCGCCGATCCCGTTGAACACCACCGCGGCCCCCGCCTGCGGCAGGATCGCCACCCCGGCCTGCAACTCGCCGTAACCCAGCACGAACTGCAGGTACTGGGTGAGCATCAGCAGCACCGCGCCGGCCCCGAACGACATCAGCAGGATGGAGAAGGAGGCGCCGCTGAAGTTCCGGTTCGTGAACAGCCGCAGCGGCAGCATCGGATGCTCCGAGCGCCGCTCCCAGATCACGAACGCGGCCAGCGCGACCACGGCCAGCGCGATGACGAAGGGGTTCCATTCGCGCTCGATGATGACGTACACGGCGGAGGTCAGACCGATGATCGACAGCACCACGCCGACCGGGTCGATCTTCCGGCCGCCGCCGCGGGTCTCCGGCATCAGCGTGAACGCTGCCAGGATGGCCAGCGCCGCGACCGGGATGTTGAGCAGGAAGACCGAGCCCCACCAGTAGTGCTCCAGGAGGAAACCGCCCAGGGTCGGGCCCACGACCACACCGAGCATCGCGACGCTGGCCCAGATGGCCATGGCCTTGCGCCGCTCCTCCTCGTCGAAGACGGTCATGAGGATCGACAGCGTGGAGGGCATCAGGATCGACCCTCCGACCCCCATCAGGGCCCGGGCACCGATCACCTGCCAGGGTGCGCTGGCCACCACCGCGAGCAGCGACGCGCCGCCGAAGATCGCCAGGCCGATGACCAGGAATTTCCTGCGCCCGTACCGGTCGGACAGGCTGCCCGCGGTGAGCAGCAGCCCGGCGAAGACGAGCACGTAGGCGTCGAGGATCCACTGGATGTCGGAGGGGGTGGCGCCCAGCTCCTCGATCAGGGAGGGGATCGCCAGGTTCAGCACGGTGCCGTCCACGGTCAGCACCAGCAGCGAGAGGCACAGGACTACGAGCACCCACCAGCGACGAGGGTCTCGCACAGTGTTCGAATTCACTCGCACACTGTACGGCGATCCTCGTACGGTGTGCGAGTAGTTTTATCCTTGAGTCCATGAGCAAGTCGTTCACCTCCGTCTGGCTGCGCGAACCACGCAAGGCCACGAGCCCGGGGCGCAGTCGCCAAGAGATCGTCCGCGCCGCCGTGGAACTGCTCGACGAGGAGGGCCTCAACGGGCTGAGCATGCGCAAGCTCGGCGCCAAGCTGAGCGCGGGCGCCACCAGCCTCTACTGGTACGTCGCCAACAAGGACGAGCTGCTCGAACTGGCCTACGACGAGGTGTGGGCCGCGATGACCGTCCCCGACCCCGACGAGGTGGGCTGGCGCGAGTCCGCCACCGTCCTGGCCTACAGCATGCGCCAGGCCATGCTGCGCCACCCGTGGTCGGCCGACCTCCTCGGCCGACTGCCCGCCCTCGGCCCGAACGCGATGCACGTGGCGGACAGGATGCGCAGGATGTTCAAAGTGGCCGGGTTCTCCGGGATGGACATCGACTTCGCCAACGCCACGCTGACCGCCTACGTCTTCGGCATGACGAGCCCGGAGGTCGCCTGGGACGCGACGATGGGCGACAAGGACTACGACGCCGACGAGATGCGCGCCTCGGTCGCGAGAGCCGCGGCCCAGTTCCCCGACCTCCTGGAGCGCATCAACATGACCTCCTACGACGATCCGCGGGCCGTTCGCGCCATGGCCTTCGACTTCGGCCTGCTCTCGGTGCTCGACGGCCTTGAGCGGCGGCTGGCGACGTAGCAGGATCCGGGCATGAGCGTTTTCCGTGCAGCCCGCGACTTCCTCCTCGACGCCGACCCCGCCACCGCCCGCCGCGATTTCCGCTGGCCGGAGCTCGGGGAGTTCAACTGGGCGCTCGACTGGTTCGACGGGGTCCTGGCCGCCGAGACCCCTGACGCCGTCGCCCTCAAGATCGTTGGGGAGAGCGAGGCCCGTTTCACCTTCGCCGAGTTGTCGGCGCGTACCAACCAGGTCGCCAACTGGCTGCACCAGCAGGGGGTGCGCCGGGGCGACCGGGTCCTGCTCATGCTGGGCAACCAGGCCGAGCTGTGGGAGTCGCTGCTGGCCGCGATGAAGCTGGGCGCGGTCATCATCCCGGCCACGACGCTGCTGACGGCCAAGGACGTCGCCGAGCGGATCGAGCGGGGCGGCGTCTCCCACGTGATCGCCAACGCCGCCGACGCGGGCAAGTTCGGTGCCGGGGAGTTCACGAAGATCGCGGTGGGCGACGCCTACAACTGGCTGCCCTACCACGAGGCTTACGAGGCGCACGAGAGCTTCACCCCCGACGGGCCGACCCTGGCCGGCGACACGCTGCTGCTCTACTTCACCTCCGGCACCACCTCCCAGCCGAAGCTGGTCGAGCACACCCACGCCTCCTATCCGGCCGGGCACCTGTCGACGATGGCCTGGATCGGGCTCAAACCCGGCGACGTGCACCTCAACGTCTCCTCGCCCGGGTGGGCCAAGCACGCCTGGAGCAACGTGTTCGCGCCCTGGAACGCGGGGGCCACCGTACTGATCCACGACTACCGGCGGTTCACCGCGCCCGCGCTTCTGCAGGTGCTGCGGGACGAGCGGGTCACCACGTTCTGCGCGCCGCCGACCGTGTGGCGCATGCTCATCCAGGAGGACCTGCATGCCTGGACAACTCCCCTGCGTACGGCCGTGGCCGCCGGCGAGCCGCTCAACCCCGAGATCATCGACCAGGTGGCCAAGGCGTGGGGCATCACGATCAGGGACGGCTACGGGCAGACCGAGACCACCGCGCAGATCGGGAACGCGCCGGACGAACAGGTCAAGCCCGGGTCGATGGGCCGGCCGCTACCTGGTTACCAGGTCGTGCTGATCGACCCGGTGACGGGCGAGCACGGCGACGACGGCGAGATCTGCCTGCCGCTGGACGATCGCCGCCCACTCGGCCTCATGTCCGGATATGTCGGTGGAACGGGTGAAGCGATGCGCGACGGCTACTACCACACCGGCGACGTCGCCACCCGCGACCAGGACGGTTACATCACCTACGTGGGCCGGACCGACGACGTCTTCAAGGCCAGCGACTACCGCATCTCGCCGTTCGAGCTGGAGAGCGTGCTGCTGGAGCACGCCGCCGTCGCGGAGGCGGCCGTGGTGCCCGCGCCCGATCCGGTACGGCTGGCCGTGCCGAAGGCTTATGTGACGCTCGCGCCCGGGTTCGAGGCGGACGAGGCGACCGCGCGCTCGATCTTCGAGCACTGCCGCAGGGAGTTGGCGCCCTACAAGCGGGTGCGGCGGCTGGAGTTCGACGAACTGCCCAAGACGATCTCCGGAAAGATCCGCCGGGTGGAGCTCCGCGTACGCGAACCGCGCAGGGAATTTCTGGAGGAGGACCTCAACCCGTGACAAAGCGTAAGCCGGAGCATAGCCGTTATTACAGGTTGATCGGCTAGGCTCTGCCCCGTGTTGCCCACCATCGCCGATGTCCTCGCTCTGGAGAGCGTCCGCCGGGGCAGCCCGCGCGTGGTCGCGGGCGCCGACCGGCTCGACAGCAGGGTTCGGTGGGTGCACGTCGGCGAGATCGCCGACATCGCCCACCTGCTCCGCGGCGGCGAACTGGTCCTCACCACGGGGGTCGCGCTACCGGAGGATCCGGAGAAGCTCGGCGACTACATCGGCGAGCTCTCCTCCGTCGGTGCCTCGGGCCTGATCGTGGAGCTGGGCCGCAGGTTCGTACGCGAGCTGCCGCGCGCCGTGGTCAAGACCGCCGAGGAGCACGGCCTGCCGGTCATCGTGCTGACCCGGGAGACACCGTTCGTGCAGATCACCGAGTCCGTGCACGCGCGGATCATCGACATCCAGCTTGAGGAGCTGCGAGCCTCCGAGCAGCTCCACGAGGTCTTCACCGAGCTGTCGGTGGAGGGCGCCTCGCCCGCCGAGGTGCTCGCCCAGGTGGCCAGGCTGTCCAACCGCCCGGTGCTGCTGGAAAACCTCGCCCACCAGGTGCTGGCCGCCGAGTCCGCGGGGCGCGACGCGGGCATCCTGCTGGCCGGGTGGGAGACCAGGTCCAGGGCGGTGTCCCCGGCGGAGCGCACTGCGTACGATCAGGCCTCCGGCTGGCTGGTCACCACGGTCGGGGCGCGCGGGCAGGACTGGGGCCGGCTGATCCTGCTCTGCGACACGCCGCCGACCCCACGCGACATGGTGCTGGCCGAGCGCGCCGCCACCACGCTCGCCCTGGGCCGGCTGCTGGAGCGGCACCAGGAGTCACTCGAACGCCAGGCGCACGGCACGATCATCACCGGCATCCTCACCCACGCCTACGCCGACCCCGACGAGGCCGCCGCCCGCGCCCGCGCCGTCGGCGTGCCACTCACGGGACGTCGGCTGGTCAGCGTGGTGATCCGCCCGACCGATCCGGTGGACCAGGCCCTCGACGGGCAGGCCCAGCTCGGCGAGCTGGCCGAGGCGACCGCCGCGGCCTGCCGCGACGCCCGGCTGCCCGCCCTGGTCGGCGCACTCGACCAGGAGCGCGTCGGGGTGCTGCTGCCGCTGCCGCCGCGCACCCAGGCCGAGCCCGCGCTGACCACGCTCTCCGAGCGGCTGCGCATGTTGTGGCGGCCCGGCTCGGCGTTCGTGCTGGCCGCCGGCTCGATGGTGGAGTCCATCAGGGACGTACGCCGCAGCTTCCTCGAAGCCGAGCAGGTGGCCGACGTGGCGGTGCGCCAGCCGGACGGCCGCCCCTTCTACCGGCTGCCCGACCTGCGCCTGCGCGGCCTGCTGCACCTGCTGCGCGACGACGCCCGGCTGCAGACGTTCGCCGAGCGAGAGCTGGGGCCGCTGCTCGCGCACGACGCGCAGCGGGGCGGCGACCTCGCCCGGATCCTGCGCATCTATCTGGACTCCGGCCGTAACAAGGCGGTGGCCGCGCAGAAGGCCCACCTGTCCAGGCCCGCCTTCTACGACCGGCTGCGCCGCCTCGAACGCATCCTCGAAACCGACCTCGACGACGTCGAGTCGTGCCTGTCGCTCCACGTGGCCCTGCTGGCCCTGGAGTCCTTCCGCCGCGAAAACCGCTGAGCACCCCCGCGCGAGGCGCGATCCGATGCGCGGCACCCCGCGCGAGGCGCGATCCGATGCGCGGCACCCCGCGCGAGGCGCGATCCGATGCGCGGCACCCCGCACGAGGCGCGATCCGTGCGCCTCGTGCTGTTCCATCGCGTTCAAGCGGGATGTCAATCTCGTAACCTCTTCCCTCGATTGGCGTGTTCGCCTGCCGGAGAGACCTTGATCTCGCCACGATGGTGCCGGTCCCTTTACCGCCCTCTGGAGCATTCATGTCTCGACGCAGCGTCGCCGGCGGCTTGGCCATTGCCGCGGCACTCACGCTCACCACGTTGCCCGCCACGGCGGAACAACAGGTGGTGCGCTTCCCGACCGCCAAGTTCCCCCTGGGCACCCGGCCCGCGCCGACCAAGACCATGACCGCCGTGACCCAGGGCATCGACCTCTACAGCGTGAAGGCGGGCACGTCGACCGACGGCTACACGGTGACCGTGCTACTGCCGAACGGCAAGGACGCCGGCTCGCTGACGGCGGCCGAGGCCACGGTGGCCGCCGTGGAGGCCGCAGGCGAGGCCGCCAGCCTGCAGAAGGTGATCCGCCCGGCTGTCGCCGACACCCCCTCCCAGACCGTGTACATGGTCCGCGTCGGCCTGTGGTCCCTCAAGGACAAGAAGAAGGCCGAAGAGATGGCCGAGAAGCTCAAGGAGGACGCGGACCTGAAGGTCAAGGTCGACTACCTCGGCGACGACGGGCTCAAGACCACCGGCCCCTGGGACGCCAAGGTCGTCCTGATCGACGCGAAGACGTTCCGCGGCTCGTACGCGGCCTCGGTCGGCACCAGCGTAGCCAAGCGGGAGACCGTCTCCTCGATGGCCAAGGCGGGCAAGGCGGTGATCGGCGTCAACGGCGGCTTCTTCAACATCCACACCGCCACCGAACTGCGCGGCGAGCCCGTCGGCGCCTCCGTGGTGGGCGGCAAGCTGCTGAGCGAGGCGGTCCCCGGCCGCTCCGCGGTGGTGCTCAAGGGCCGCAGCGCGAAGATCACCGAAGTGGAGACGAGCGTCATCGTGACCTCGCAGGACGGCGAGCAGATCGCGACCAACGGGGTCAACCGAGCCGCCGCGACGGACGAGCTGGTGCTGTACACAGAGGAGTACGGGGCCAAGACACCCACCGGCGGCACCGACGCCGTCCTCGACGCGGGCGGCAAGGTCGTCGCCCTGCGTGCCTCGGGCGCCGCGGTGTCCGCCGGGACGCGGGTGCTGCACGGCAACGGCCTGGCCTCCGACTGGATCAACCAGCACGCCTGGCAGGACTGGACGATGCGGGTCGACACCAAGGTGATGGACCTGCGTACCAAGGAGCCGCTCGCGCTGACCCCGGACCTGAACGTGATCGCGGGCAGCGTCGGCCTGGTGCGCAACGGCAAGGTGAAGATCACCGCCAAGCGGGACGGCCACGACTCCCTGAACATGATCCTCCGTCGCCACCCACGCACCCTCCTCGGCACGACCAAGGACGGCAGCCTCATCCTGGCCACGATCGACGGCCGCAAGCCCGGCACGACGATCGGGGCGAACTTCGTGGAGGCCGCCCAGTTCATGCGCTGGCTGGGCGCGGTCAACGCCATCAACCTGGACGGAGGTGGCTCCACGGCGATGGTGGTCTCGGGCAAGGTGGTCAACAAGCCGTCCGACGGCAAGGAGCGCGGCATCGGCGACGCCCTCCTGGTCCTTCCCCAGTAGCTCCCTTTCCGCCTGACTTCCCCGAGCCTGATCTTCCCCTGAATCAGGCCCTTTCTGACAACGGCCGCTGTCTGACTGACAGCGGCCGTTGGTCGGCCACTCCTGACCTCCTGGTCGGCCGGTCCTGGCCTCAGGTCGGCCGGTCCTGTGGCCTCTGGTCGGCCGGCCCTGACCTCGAAACGCCAACCACGAGGCCCGCCGTTCGTGGCCAGGAGCGTGGCCCGGCCCGGGTCGTCATCATCTGAGGCAGCGCGCTGCGGGCCGCCCCCAGGCCAGCGAACCCACAACACACTGACCGGCAGTCCAGCACTTGGAACAGCACAACGGACAACTCGGAGAAATCTTCCAGAAACCCAACCGCATCGGCCACCAACGAACCGAGCGAAAAGGCTTAACTCACGCCTAAAATAAGGAAAGGCCCCACGCACCTGGCGTGAGGCCTTTCCTTATCAAAGATTGTCCGGCGGCGACCTACTCTCCCACACCCTCCCGAGTGCAGTACCATCGGCGCTGAGAAGCTTAACTTCCGGGTTCGGAATGTAACCGGGTGTTTCCTCCCCGCCATAACC
>NZ_JBDPME010000013.1:0-247671 GCF_039871825.1 Nonomuraea sp. B12E4
GCACGCCGACACCCAGAATGAGACGAATGAGACGAATGATGCTAAAGTGAATATTGAGGCGATTACCGCTTAAGAATTCGCCGGATTACGAGTGGTCTTCTCATACACCACGATCATGGACGCGGCCTCGCCGGGCCTGGCCGCCGTTGCCGAGGGAGACGCAGGTAGGCCACGGCCACGGCTATGTGGAGCGCGACCGCTTATCCAGACTCAGGGGGTTTACCTGGGGTTTTACGGCTACGCTGCCCCGTGTTGGCCCGTATGGCCCGTGAGCGGCCCCTCGCTGGCGGTTTCGCTGGTCAGCGCCTCATCTGTGGTCGTTTCGGCGGAGAGGCAGCCTCCGTCAGGGAACGATGCCAAGCGCTCAAGGAGAAGCATCCGTACTGTCTTGCTCACACCCCACTTCCCTTCACCCCTGAACCGACGCGCGAAAGACCGCCCTCGGTAGGTGTAGGCGGTGTTCGCTCCGCTGCGGCACCAACGTGCTCCGGGAGCTGAGCACGTGGCGGCGCGGAGCCTTCCGAGGCTTGCGCTCCGTGGTGCGCGCGCAGCGCAGCAGCACCGTACAGCCGCCTGTATCGCTCCTGGTACAAGCCCTCGATCCGCCGGGCAGCCGTCTCCATCGCCGAACACGGACAAACGGTGTAATCCCATCTCCCCGTACCGCTTGCATCGTTCAGGCACCAACGGAAACGCCAGCCGTCGCAACTCCACTCGCACCACACGGTCAAGCCCACCGACCAGATCCCCACCAGCGCGATCCCATGAGCTTCGAAGATCTGCGAGTCGATCCCACGGCCACGCAGAGCCGCCGCCAACTCCCGCGCCAGACGTCCCGCCGGACTCTCGTACGCACTGGCCGTCATCGCCGTTCCCTCCCCTGATCGGCGCTCAGCGGGGCAGCAGAGCCGACACCATGCGTTCGCCTGCCTGCGTGAGGCGGGTCTCCCAGCATCCGTTGGTCAGCGAGTCCACGACCCACAGACCCCTGCCCGTCGTCTCATACGGGCCAGGCGAGCGGGGCATCGGGACCGCCGCCGATAGGCCAGGGTCTACGACGGTCAACCGCCAGTAGCGGCGCTCTCGCTCTTCCACCGGCCGCAGGCTCATCCGCACCCACGCGCCACCACCGTGAAGCACAGCGTTCGTCACCAGTTCCGACCCGATCGTCTGAAGGTCCTCAAGCGCCGGATGACCGCCCACCCACGCCCGCAGTTCCCGACGAGCCAGCCCAGGCAACAGGGCACGGTCGTCGATCTCGCTCATCAGCCAGACCTTGATCCCTGCGTACGGGAGATCTTTCGCGGCTACTCGCATGGTCACCTCCGAACCTTGGGCGTACACCACCCCCTGATGCTGTACGCGCCCGATCGCACTGGCCTACCGAATTCTCGGCAACAGCGCCGAAGCGGAAGATGCAGTCCAGGACGCTTGGGTCCGTCTCAGCCGCCCCGGCGCAACAGATACGACTGCTGTCACCAACCTCGACGGGTGGATGACCACGGTGGTTTCGCGCACATGCCTCAACAGGCTCAGAGCCCGCGCGGCGCGCCCCGAAGAGCCGACAGATGCAACCGGCCCCGACCTCGTCGTGAGACCGGACGATGCCCTGGGCCCAGAGGACCAAGCTCTTCTCGCTGAGCAGGTCAGTCTGGCGCTCCACATCGTTCTCGAGAGCCTGACACCACCTGAGCGCCTCGCGTTCGTGCTCCACGACTCGTTCGGGATTCCGTTCGGCGAGATCGCCACCATGCTGGACAAGTCAGTCGAAGCGACTCGCAAGCTCGCCAGCCGGGCCCGCAGACGGGTGCACGCAATCGATCCGACCGAGATTGAGACCGACCCATTCAGCCAGCGCAGCGTGGTCGACGCGTTCTTCGCAGCATCCCGCGATGGAGATCTCGGCACCCTCCTTGATCTGCTGCACCCAGAGATCACGTTCCACGCCGATGGCGGGACCACCAGACCTGCCGCGACTGCCACGATCCGCGGCCGAGAGAACGTGACGAGGCGTGCAGCGGCCTTCGCCATCCCCGATGCCACGTTCCAGCCGATCACGGTGAATGCCAGTGCAGCCGTCATCGTGCGCACTGACCACCAGCCCGTCTCGATCATGGCCTTCGTCGTCTCACACGGCCGAATCGTTCAGATCTATTCACTCCTCGATAGGCCCCGCATTGAGCAGCTCACCAACAACCTCGGGTAGAGCCAGCGGTCAAGCACCAGCCTCGTTCTCAGGGCACCCGCTGCTCAGTGCCACAACCAATGTCCCGGGTCAGTACACCTAGCGCGCCGCCGCACAGACCGCTGCCGCGGACGGAACGCGATGAGGTGGGGAGCCGATACCCTGGGAAGGCCATGAATCTGGTCAACCTTGAGTCGGTTTCTCATGCTTACGGACCCAAACCGCTTCTCCACGATGTCTCCCTAGGCGTTGAAGCAGGGGAGCGCATCGGCGTCGTCGGACGTAACGGGGGCGGAAAGACGACCCTGATGTCCGTCGTCGCAGGAGACCTGCGGCCGGACAGCGGTCGGGTCACCCACAATCGCGGGCTGCGGGTCGGGTTCCTGTCGCAGCACGACGCACTCGATCCGGGCGCCACAGTCCGCGAGATCGTCCTTGGCGAGCTGGCGGAGCACGAATGGGCCGGGGACCAGGGAGTTCGCGAGATCCTGACGAACCTCATCGGGGACCTCGACCTCGACGGCAAGGCCGCCGACCTCTCCGGCGGCGAGCGCAGGCGTACGGCGCTGGCTCACCTGCTCATCGGCGACCACGACCTGATCATGCTGGACGAGCCGACGAACCACCTCGACATCGAGGCCATCGCCTGGCTGGCCGGCCATCTGTCCGGCAGGAAGAGCGCCCTGCTGGTCGTGACCCACGACCGGTGGTTTCTCGATGCCGTGTCCACCCGCACGTGGGAGGTCGTGGACGGGCGGGTCGAGCGTTACGAGGGGGGATACGCCGCCTACGTGCTCGCCAAGGCGGAGCGGGCGCGGATCGCCCAGGCCGCGGAAGAGCGTCGCCAAAACCTCATGCGCAAGGAGATCGCCTGGCTGCGCCGCGGCCCGCCCGCCCGCACGTCCAAGCCCAAGTTCCGCATCGAGGCCGCCCAGGCCCTGATCGCCAACGAGCCCCCGCCCCGCGAGTCCGTCGAGTTGATGCGGTTCGCCGCGGCCCGGCTCGGCAAGACCGTCTACGACCTCGAAGATGTCACCCTGCACGCCGGCGGGCCGGGCAACGGGCCGCTGGTGCTCGACCGTCTCACCTGGCAGTTCGGGCCGGGTGACCGGATCGGGCTGATCGGGGTGAACGGCTCGGGCAAGTCGTCGGTGCTGCGCCTGCTCGCCGACACGGTCGCGCCCGACTCCGGGCGCGTGATCAGGGGCAGGACAGTACGCCTCGCGCACCTGTCACAGGAGCTGGACGAGCTCGACCCGGCGCGCCGGGTGCTGGAGTCGGTCGAGGAAGTACGCAAGTACCTCCAGGTCGGCAAGCGGGAGTGGACCGCCTCCCAACTGCTCGAACGCCTGGGCTTCAAGGGCGAGGCCCAGTGGAAGGTCATCGGCGACCTGTCCGGCGGTGAGCGGCGGCGGCTGCAGTTGCTCAGGCTGCTCATGGACGACCCCAACGTCCTGCTGCTCGACGAGCCCACCAACGACCTCGACATCGAGACGCTGAACGAGCTCGAGGACCTGCTGGACGCCTGGCCGGGCACGCTGATCCTGGTCAGCCACGACCGCTACTTCCTGGAGCGGGTGACCGACCGTTGCGTGGCCCTGCTGGGCGACGGCAAGTTGTCGATGCTGCCCGGTGGCGTGGACGAATACCTCGAACGACGCGCCGCGGGCACCGCCCTGACCGCCCGCCTCGGCACGAACTCCCGCACCGGAGCCACCACCACCCGCGGCGCCGGCGCGCCCGCCGACACCGCCTCGGGTCACCTGGCGAGCACGACCTCCGGCGGCCCGGGGAATGCCACATCAGCCCAGGCCCCAGGCCAGGCGGGCCCGGGCGGCGGTCACGACCCGGCAGCCCAAGGACTTCCAGCGAAACCTGGGTTGTCGGCCAAGGAGGAACGCGAACTCCGCAAGGAGCTCAACCGCCTCGAACGCCAACTGGACAAGCTGACGGCCCAGGAGAACCACCTCCACACCGCCATGGCCGAAGCCGCGAGCGATTACGCCAAGCTGGGCACCCTCGACGCCCAGCTACGCGAGATCACCGCCCAGAAGGACGAGATCGAGTCCGAATGGCTGGACGTGGCCGACCGCCTGGGCGACTAACGGCAACCAAGCGGCCGCGCGGCAAGGGTCCGCTCGCGAGGCCGCCACTTCACCGAAGAACACGGTCAACTATGCGCTCGTAACGGCGAGCCCCCCGTGAGCCAAGATGACCGGCGCTGGACAGACGATCACCAACGTCGGCGAGTCCGGTCAACTTGGCCCGCGTAAAAAATCACTGACCAGATCGGTTACAGCGGAGAGTCGAACGGGGCGAGCAAGGTGCGCAGGAGAGAGGACAGAGATCGCTGGCCTTCGGGCCCGAGCCCGGACAGCAGGTCGCGTTCGCGTCGCAACAGGTCGGCGAAGGCGGCGTCCACCCGCGCCAGCCCTGTGTCCGTCAGTGACACCAACACCCCCCGTCGGTCGTCGGGATCCGGCCGCCGCCGCACCAGCCCCGCCTGGGCGAGGCGGTCGATCCGGTTGGTCATGGTCCCGGACGTGACCAGCGTGGCCCGCAGCAGCGCCCCCGGGCTCAGCTCGTAAGGCTTGCCGGCCCGTCGCAGCGCCGTGAGCACGTCGAACTCCCATGGCTCCAGATCGTGCTCGGCGAATGCCGCCCGCCTGGCGCGGTCGAGATGCCTGGCCAGCCGTGACACTCTGGAGAGCACTTGGAGCGGCTCGACGTCGAGGTCGGGGCGCTCCGCTCGCCAAGCCGCGACGAGGAGATCGACCTCGTCTCTAGCATCCTCCGTCATGACACAAGAGTGTACTGTCTTGACATCGAGATATCTCTCTCGATATCAATTATCTCTATGTCGAGAGATATTTGGGACCCCACGACCTACGCGGTGTACTCGGACGAGCGGTCGCGGCCGTTCGTCGACCTGATGTCCAGGGTGGGCGCACTTGAGCCCGACTACGTGGTGGACGCGGGCTGCGGCAGCGGCGAGCTCACCGTGCAACTCGCCGCGCGCTGGCCCGGCGCGACCGTTGAGGGCTTCGACTCCTCGCCCGCCATGATCGCCGAGGCGCGCAAGCTCGAGTCGAAGGCCAGGTTCGCCGTCGCCGACGTGACCACCTGGCGCCCCGACCGGGCGCTGGACGTGATCGTCTCCAACGCCGTCCTGCAGTGGGTGCCCGAGCACCGCGACGTGCTGGAGCACTGGGTCGAGGAGCTGGCGCCGGGCGGCTGGCTGGCCTTCCAGGTGCCGGGCAACTTCGACGCCCCCAGCCACCGGGCCATCCGCGAGCTGTGCTCCTCCCCGACCTGGTCCGACCGGCTCGGCGGCGTCGTGCGGGACGATCCGGTCAGCGACCCCGTCGACTATCTCGACCTGCTCACCGGCGGCGGCTGCCAGGTGGACACGTGGGAGACGACCTACGTGCACGTGCTCCAGGGCGACAACCCGGTGCTCGGCTGGGTCTCCGGCACCGCCCTGCGCCCGATCCTGGACCGGCTCGACCCGGGCGACCAGCAGCGCTTCAGGCAGGAACTGTCCGGCCTGCTCGCCGAGTCGTACCCGGCCAGGAGCTATGGCACCCCGTTCCCGTTCCGGCGGATCTTCGTGGTGGCACAGAAAGCGGTGGCACAGAAATAGGGCCGCCGCGCAGACAGGCGGGCAGGCAAATAGGCGGACAGGTGGCCGTTGGCCGGCGGAATTGGGCCGGCGGAATTGGGGTCGTAAAGGCATGATCAAGGCGCTGCACCACGTCCAGCTCGCCGCGCCCGCGGGCAGCGAGCCGCTGTTGAGGGAGTTCTACGAGGGCGTGCTGGGCCTGCGGGAGGTGCCCAAGCCGCCCGGGCTGGCCGGCCGCGGCGGTGTCTGGTTCCGGGGCGCGAGCGTGGAGATCCACCTTGGCGTCGAGGACGACTTCCGGCCCGCGCGTAAGGCTCACCCGGCGTTTCTGGTTGACGACATCGACGCGTACGCCGCCGAAATCCAGGGCGCCATCCCCGACGACCTACTGCCCGGATACCGGCGCATTTACGTTTCCGACCCCGTGGGCAACAGAATCGAGCTTCTGCAACCAGTGTGGTAAGCACAAGGTAGTGGCATGATTGTCCGAAATCGGACTCTTGTGAGGTGCAGTGGGCATCGAGATCGAGGACAAGTTCGACGTTCCCGCCGAGTACGTGATTCCCGACCTGAGCGGCCTGGCCGACGTCGTAGGGCCGAAGAGCTACCAGCTGGTGGCCCTTTACTACGACACCCCGGATTTGCGGTTGGCGGCTCGCGGTGTCACGCTCCGGCGAAGACGCGGCGGTGCCGATCCCGGCTGGCATCTGAAGTTGCCCAAGGCCAAGGGTGCACGGCAGGAGATCACCCATCCGCTCACTCCCAGCACCAAGGTCGTGCCGTCGGCACTGGCCGAGCTCGTCCGCGCCTACACCAGGGGGGTCGAGCTCCAGCCGGTCGCCGAGCTCGACACCCGCAGGACCGTCACCCTCCTGCTGGACGGCGAGACCAGGCTGGCCGAGATCGCCGACGACCGTGTCAAGGGCACGGCGTTCAAGAAGGACGAGCCCGAGATCGTACGGTGGCGCGAGGTCGAGGCCGAGCTGCTCGAAGGCGGCACGCCGGCGCTGCTGACCAAGGTGGGCAAGCGGCTCAGGAAAGCGGGCGCGACCCCGTCGGAGGCCGCCAGCAAGCTGGCCAGACTCCTCAAACCCGCCCCACCGGCCAAGGCGTCCACCAAGGCGGGCACCGCCGGCGAGGTCGTCGTGAACTACCTCGCGAGCCAGGTCGCCGCCCTCCTCGCACAGGATCCCCGGGTCCGCAGGGCCGAGGACGACGCCGTGCACCAGGCGCGGGTGGCCGCCCGCCGCCTCCGCAGCGCGCTCAAGGCGTTCAAGACCGTGGTGGTGGACACCGAGCAGATCCAGGAGGAGCTGCGGTGGCTCGGCGCGGTGCTCGGCGAGGCCCGCGACCTGGAGGTGACCAGGGCCAGGTTCGCCAAGCTGCTCGCCGGGCTGGCCCCCGAGCTCGTCACGGGCCCCATCCAGAACCGGCTCGGCTCGGACCTGCTCAAACGCGAGGAGGAGGCGTACGGCCGCATCAAGGAGGCGCTCAGCGGCGACCGCTACTACGCCCTCCTGAACGCGCTCGACGACCTCGTCTCCTCCCCGAACCTGGGCAAGGCGGCGGCCAAGCCGGCCCAGGAGCGGCTCAGCGCCATCGCGGCCGCCAACTGGGAGAGGGTGACCAGGACCTACGACAATGCCCAGGCCATCGCAGACCCGGAACGTCGCGAAATAGCCATGCACGACGTGCGCAAGGCGGCCAAACGAGCTCGTTACACCGCCGAAGCGCTCCAACCCACCCTCGGTGCGGACATGGCCAAGCTGGCCAAGCTCGCCGAGGACATCCAGGAAGTACTGGGGACGCACCAGGACGGCGTGGTCGCGCAGGAAACCCTGGCGAAGGAGGCGGAAACCGCCCGCCAGGCCGGCGAGGACACGTTCACGTACGGGCTGCTCATCGGGATCGAACGCAGCGCGGCGGAACGGGCTCACGCCGACTTCCCCAGAGTATGGGCGGAAACAGTCAAGGCAGTGAGGAAGGCGCTATGAGCATTCCGGTCATACCCTTCGAACGCGGCAGCATACTCGACGTCCCCGCGGCATACCGGGAGCTTCGGGTCAAGGAGGGTATCGCACGAGTACGTACTCCCGCGGGCGACGAGGTCTGGCTCGTCAGCGGCTATGAGGACGCGCGCAAGCTGTTCAACGACCCCAGGCTGGGACGTTCCCACCCGGAGCCGGACAAGGCGGCCCGGCTGTCGGGCTCGGCGCTGATCGGCGGCCCCCAGGGCGACGTGGCCACGGAGAAGGCCGAGCACGACCGCATGCGCAAGCTGTTCATGCCGTCCTTCTCGGCCCGCCGGATGAAGGCGCTCAGCGACCACGTCGGATCCCTGGTCGAGGAGCGGCTGGACCATATCGCCAAGCTGGCGCCGCCGGTCGACCTGCACGCGGAGCTGTCCTTCCCGCTGCCCGTACTGGTGATCTGCCAGCTCCTCGGCGTGCCCTTCGAGGACAGGGAGTACTTCAGCGGCGTCTCGGCCCGCATGGGCGACATGCTGGACCTGAAGAAGGGCGAGGCCGCGCGCGAGGAGATGGGCGTGTACGTGGCCGGCCTGATCGAGCGCAAGCGCCGGGAACCGGCCGAGGACGTGCTGTCCGACCTGGCGAACGAGCTGGACGACGACGGCACGATCGCGCAGCTCGCGGGCACGCTGCTGTTCGCCGGGCACGAGACCACGGTCAACCGCATCGACTTCGGCGTGCTGCTCCTGCTGGCCAACCCAGGCCAGCTCGATCTGCTCAGGGCCGACCCGGCGCTGGCCCCCGGCGCGGTCGAGGAGATCCTGCGGGTGGCCTCGCCCAGCCTGCACGGCCTGCCGAGGTACGCCCACGAGGACATCGAGATCGGCGGTCGTACGATCCGCCGGGGTGAGGCCATCGTGATCACTCCGGGCGTGGCCAACCGGGACGAGCGGATCTATCCCGATCCGGACGTGTTCGACATCCGCCGTCCGCAGACGGACCCGCACCTGAGCTTCGGGTACGGCCCGCGCTTCTGCGTCGGCGCCAGCCTGGCCAGGGTGGAGCTGGAGGCCGTGTTCAGCAGGCTGTTCCAGCGCTTCCCGACGCTGCGACTGGCGGTGCCGATCGAGGAGCTGCCGCACAAAGTGGGCAGGATCACCCAGGGCTTCGCCAGTCTGCCCGTCACCTGGTGACCAGGCGCCGGACCGCTCGACCTGACCGGGTGGCGCACCGTCCAGACGCTGACATGGTCAGGCGGCGTGCCACCCGGGACGTGGTCAGGCGAGGTACCGTTCGACGCTGACCACCTGCTCGCCGGTCCTGTGCAGCAGGGCGAACGCGCCCTTGCGCAGGTGCACGTCCTTGCCGCTCAGGGTGCGGATCAGCCCGGGCAGCACCTTGCGGTGGCTGCACACGGCCGCGGGCACGGTCACGTCCCTGACCAGGGCGGGCGTCTTCCGCGGATCCTGGCCCTCCTCGCTGAGCAGCGGCTCGATCCTGATCTCCCCGCCGTACGGTTCCAGCGTCTGCACGCAGCGGGCACCGGGCGAGCTCAACAGCACCTCGGGCCGGTAGGCGGGCAGCGCGGTGGCCAGGGCCGCGGCCTGGGAGCAGCCGTCGGTGTCGAGCGGGCGCGCGGCGTCCTCGCCCGGCCACTCGCTCCTGGAGCCGGCCGACGCGTGCCGTACGAGCACGAGCGGCACCGTCACCAGGGGAGCCGCCCCCAGGGCCCGCAAGAGCCCCACGTCCCACTCGTACGACAGCAGCCGCCTGGCCTCCTCCACCGGCAGCCAGCGCAGCTCGTCCACCTCCTCGTTGGGGGTGAACCCGTCGCCGGAGTGGACCCGGCCGGTCCAGTAGTCGACCCGCTTGAGCCGGCCGGCGCTGATGTAGTGGATGGGTGGCAGGGCGCGGCCGAGCACGACGGTCAGCCCGGTCTCCTCGTGCACCTCGCGCAGCGCGGCGGCGATCACGTGCTCGCCCGACTTCAGCTTGCCCTTGGGAAAGGTCCAGTCGTCGTAGTTCGGTCGGTGGATGACGGCCACTTCGGGGCTGGTCTCTTCGCCCCTCCAGACCACGGCTCCGGCTGCCCGGAGCAGATCAGTCATCAACGGTCCTCCAGCGTCGGGTCCCGACGAGATGGCTCTGCAGGTCCTCGCCCGGGTGGCGGGCCCACGTGCCATCGGAGTTCAGCCACCACGCGTTAGTGGTTTCGGCCATGGCCCGGTCCATCAGGTCGATGAGATAGGCCTTGTGCTGCTGCGACGTCACCTTGACCAGGGCTTCGACGCGGCGGTCCAGGTTTCTGCGCATGAGGTCGGCGCTGCCGACCCAGATTTCGGGGCGCCGTCCCAGGCCGAACTCGTAGACCCGGGAGTGCTCCAGGAACCTGCCGAGAATCGACCTTACGCGGATATTTTCGGACAAATCCGGGATGCCGGGGCGGAGGATGCAGACGCCGCGCACCCACACGTCCACCGGTACTCCGGCCCTGGACGCCCGGTAGAGGGCGTCGATGATCGGCTCGTCCACCAGCGAGTTGGTCTTGATCCTGATCCTGGCGGGCCGGCCGGCCTGCTGGTGGGCGATTTCGCGTTCGATCCTGGCCAGCAGCCCGCTGCGCATGCTGTGCGGAGCGACCAGGAGCCGGCGGTAGGCGGAGTGGTTGGAGTAGCCGGTCAGGTGGATGAACAGGTCGGTGACGTCCTCGCCGACCAGCGGGTCCGCCGTGAGCAGGCCGAAGTCCTCGTACTGCCGGGCGGTCTTGGGGTTGTAGTTGCCGGTGCCGATGTGGCAGTAGCGGCGCAGCTCGCCCGAGGGCTCCTGGCGGACCACGAGGGCGAGCTTGCAGTGCGTCTTCAGCCCGACCACGCCGTAGACGACGTGGCAGCCGGCCTTCTCCAGCTTGCGGGCCCAGGAGATGTTGGCGTGCTCGTCGAAGCGGGCCTTGATCTCCACGACCACCACGACCTGTTTGCCCGCCTCGGCCGCGTCGATCAGCGCGTCCACGATGGGGGACTCGCCGCTGGTCCGGTAGAGGGTCTGCTTGATCGCCAGGACTCGGGGATCGTTGGCGGCCACCTCGATGAAGTGCTGCACGCTGGTGGCGAACGAGTCGTACGGGTGGTGCAGCAGCACGTCGCGCTCGCGCAGCGTCGAGAAGATGTCGTCCTCGGCGTTGATCACCTCGGCGGGCACGAAGGGCCGGTAGCTGAGCTCGCCCCGGTCGAGGTCGGCGATGGCGTGCAGGCCCGACAGGTCGAGCGGCCCGGGCAGCCGGTAGATCTCGTGCGGCGCCAGCTCCAGCTCCTCCACCAGCGGTGCCAGCACCTCGGGGGTGATCGTGTCCTCGACCTCCAGCCGCACCGGGGGGCCGAACCGCCTTTTGAGCAGTTCCTTCTCCAGCGCCTGCATGAGGTTCTCGGTGACGTCCTCGTCGACGTCGAGGTCTTCGTTCCTGGTGACGCGGAAGGCGTGGTGCTGGAGGATCTCCATACCCTTGAAAAGCTGCCCCAAATGCGCCGCAATAACATCCTCAAGCGGGACAAATCTGTCCTTGGACGCCGGTACAAATCTGGGCAACTGCGACGGAACCTTAACCCGCGCGAAAACGGTATGTTCGGTGGCGGGATTTCTCACCAAAACAGCCAAATTCAGGCTGAGGCCCGAAATATAGGGAAAAGGATGGGCAGGGTCCACGGCCAGCGGCGTCAGCACCGGCCTGATCCGCTCCCTGAACAGCTTGCGCAGCTCCGTACGCTCTTCGCGGCCCAGACCGTCCCACCGGACGATCTCGATGCCCTCGGCGGCCAGTTGCGGGCAGATCTGCTCATGGAAGGCCGCCGCGTGCCGCCTGGCCAGCTCATCGGCGATCGTCGCGATTCGGGCGAGCTCCTCGCGCGGCTTCAGCCCGCTCTTGGTCCTCAGCAGCAGGCCCGTCGCCATGCGCCGTTTGAGGCCGGCGACCCGGACGCGGAAGAACTCGTCGAGGTTGCTGGCGAAGATCGCCAGGAAGCGGACCCGCTCCAGCAGCGGGAGCGAGGGGTCCTCGGCCAGTTCCAGCACCCGCTCGTTGAACTGGAGCCAGGTCTCTTCGCGGTTGAGGAACCGCTCCTGCGGGAGGGGCAGGTCGTTGACGGGGTGGAATGGTTCCGCGGACATATGGCGTATATTGCCCCGTTTGGTTGAACAGAACGTTAACGTAGTCGCAACGACTCACTCTGCCTGGGCTCAAAAGCCCGGCACTTCAGGGTATACGGCTCCCTCGCGGGGGAACTCACTCCGGGGCTTCGGACCGCCGGACGGGTGCCACTCCGGGCGGGTCCGTCTGTTCGAGGCGGGCGGCGCGCTCGGCCAGCCGGGCCTCCCTCTGGCGGATCTTCTCCTCGCGCTCGCGGGCCTTCTCGGCCTCCTTGAGCAGTCGCTCGCGCTCCTTCAGGTCGCGCACCCGGGCCTTCTCCGCCTCCTTCATCTCCTTCTGGCGGACCTTCTCGGCCTCCTTCATCTCCTTCTCCCTGGCCTTCTCCAGCTCGCGCAGCCCCTTGTCGCCGGCGCGCGGCTTGGCGGGGGAGGTGGGCTCGCGGGCGGTGGCGGTGATCGACGGGCTCGGGTTGAGCCCGGTCAGACCGTTCCAGGCGAGGTTGACCAGGTGGGCGGCGACCTCCTCGCGGCCGGGCTTGCGCACTTCGAGCCACCACTGCCCGGTCAGCGCGACCATGCCGACCAGCATCTGGGCGTACATCGGGGCGAGCTTGGGATCGTAGCCGCGGGCCGCGAACTCGTCTGCCAGCACGTTCTCGACCTGGCTCGCGATCTCGCTGATCAGGCTCGCGAAGGTGCCCGTGCCGGAGGCGGCGTGCGAGTCGCGCACCATGATGCGGAAGCCCTCGCTGTGCTCCTCGATGTACTGCAGCAGGGCCAGCGCGGCGCGCTCCAGCTTGGCCAGTGAGTGGCTGGCGGACAGGGCCTCGGTGATCATGCCGAGCAGCTTCTGCATCTCGCGATCGACCACGACCGCGTAGATCCCTTCCTTGCCACCGAAATGTTCGTACACCACGGGTTTCGACACCTGTGCGGTAGCCGCGATTTCCTCGACAGAGGTCCCGTCGAACCCCTTCTCCGCGAAGAGGGTGCGGCTGATGCGGATCAGCTGCTCTCTGCGCTCGCTACCGGACATACGCCTGCGATATCGGGGTTCGGTCACGGTCTCCATAATGACGGCCACGCCTTGGCGGCCGCTCATCGGCTGTTTGACGTCAGGCAATGCGCTTCGCCGCCAGCCGCTCGGGTGTCGGCCAGCGAACGTCGTGGACCCAGCCGAGTTTCTCGAATATGCGGATAAGGCCGGCGCTCAGGTCGATCTGGCCCTTGAGCGCGCCGTGCCTGGCGCAGGTCGGGTCGGAATGGTGCAGATTGTGCCAGGACTCGCCGAAGGAGGGGATGGCCAGCCACGCCACGTTGCGGGACTTGTCGCGCACCTCGAAGGACTCTTCGCCGAAGACGTGGCAGATCGAGTTGATCGACCAGGTCACGTGGTGCAGCAGCCCGATGCGTACGAGCGAGCCCCAGAACAGCGCGGTCAGCCCGCCCTGCCAGGACCAGGTGAGCAGCAGGCCCAGCACACCGGGGAGCGCGACCGAGGCGATGGCCAGCGGGCCGAACCACCTGTGCAGCTTCTGGACGTCCGGGTCCTTGCAGAGGTCGGGGGCGTACTTCTCCCTGTTGGTCCGCTCGCTCTCGAACAGCCAGCCCATGTGGGCGTAGAGCAGGCCCTTGGACAGCGACTTGAAGCCGGGGCCGAACCGCCACGGCGAGTGCGGGTCGCCCTCCTTGTCGGAGAACTTGTGGTGCTTGCGGTGCGTGGCCACCCAGTCGAGCACCGACATCTCCAGCGACAGGGTGCCGGCGATGCCCAGGGCGATCTTCAGCGGCCGCTTGGCCTTGAACGACCCGTGCGTGAAGTAGCGGTGCAGCCCGACGGTGACGCCCAGGCCGGAGACCATGTAGAAGACGAAGGCGATCGCGATGTCCGTCCAGCCGAGACCCCATCCCCAGGCCAGGGGCACCGCTGCCGCGATGGCCACCAGGGGCAGCCCGACGACGATTCCGAAGGTCACGAGCTCTGTTCGGGTCTTGGGCTCGGGTTCGAATTCGGGCTTCGGGGTAGGTGCGGAGCGCTCGGCGAGAACGGTCATGGGCTACCTCCAACAGCATCTATGAGGACTTATGTCCGGTCTACGCAACCGTAACCTACGCCAGCGTAAGTAAGGAAGCCCTAAGCCGTGAATGTGCGGAAGGTGACGTACTGGCGCGCAAGGTGGGTGGGGTTCGTGGCTTGCGCCTTTTCGGATGGTCTGTTATACGGGGACGGCTCGCCGAACAGGCCCGTCGCCAGGGAAGTTCGGTCCCGCGCGGGGGCAACGTGTAATTACGGGCGCGCGGGCGGGTGCGGGCTCGGTATCGTAGGAGTGCATCGGACGCCCTGTGTCCGATCTATCCCGGATCGTCTAATCGGCAGGACAAGTGGTTTTGGTCCACTTTGTAGGGGTTCGAGTCCTCTTCCGGGAGCTCTGAGGTGCTCCCCGGCGAGAATGTTCCGGGGGAGGCCAGGTATCCTCACGGTGTCGGGAGGGTAGCGGTGCGGTAGCCGTACCAATAGCCCTGATCCGTCCAGTCACAGGGAGCCTCAGTCCGTGAGTGTGCCGCGCCCGGCAGCCGTCATCGTCCTCGCCGCCGGCGAGGGCACCCGGATGAAGAGCCAGACCCCGAAAGTCCTGCACGAGCTATGTGGCCGCGCGTTGGTCGACCACATGCTCTCGGCCGCCCGCGACCTCGGTCCCGAGCGGCTCATCGTCGTCATCGGCCACGCGCTGGAGCGGGTCGGCGGCCACCTGGCCGCCACCAGCCCCGACGCCCGCCCCGTCGTCCAGCGTGAGCAGCGTGGCACCGGCCACGCCGTGCGCACGGTGCTCGAGGAGGTCGGCACGATCACCGGCACGGTGCTCGTCACCTACGCGGACGTGCCGCTGCTGCGCACCCAGACCCTCGCTCACCTGCTCGAACGGCACGCCACCGAGGGCAACGCGGTCACCGTGCTCACGGCCGAGGTGCCCGACCCGACCGGCTACGGCCGGATCGTGCGGGACGGGGTCGGCGCGGTGCTGGAGATCGTCGAGGAGAAGGACGCCAGCCCCGAACAGCGCGCCATCAGGGAGATGAACTCCGGCATCTACGCCTTCGACGGCCTGCTGCTGGCCGACGCCGTCAAGCGCGTGTCCACCGACAACGCCCAGGGTGAGGAATACCTCACCGACGTGCTGGCCATCCTGCGCGGTGACGGCCACCGGGTCGGCGCCTGCGTGGCCGCCGACTTCGTCGAGGTCGAGGGCGTCAACGACCGCGTGCAACTGGCCGCCGCCCGCAAGGTGCTCAACGGCCGCCTGCTCGAAGCCCACATGCGCGCCGGGGTCACGATCGTCGACCCGGCCAGCACCTGGATCGACGTCGGGGTACGGATCGCCGCCGACGCGGTCATCCACCCCGGCACCCAGCTCCACGGCGACACCGTCATCGAGACCGGTGCCGAGGTCGGCCCCGCCACGACGCTGACCGACACGCGCGTCGGCGAGGGCGCGATCGTCCGCAACGCCGTCTGCGACAGCGCCCAGATCGGCCCCGAGGCCAATGTCGGCCCCTACGCCTACCTCCGCCCCGGCACCGTGCTCGGCCGCAAGTCCAAGGCCGGCACGTTCGTCGAGATGAAGAACGCCCAGGTCGGTGAGCGCTCCAAGGTGCCGCACCTGACCTACGCGGGTGACGCCACGATCGGCGACGACGCCAACATCGGCGCCTCCACCGTCTTCGTCAACTACGACGGAGTCGACAAGAACCACACGACCGTGGGAGACGGCGCGTTCGTCGGCTGCGACACCATGCTCGTCGCCCCGGTGACCGTCAACGACGGCGCCTACACGGCGGCCGGCTCGGTGATCGTCGACGACGTTCCGCCGGGCGCGATCGGAGTGGCGCGGGCACGGCAGCGCAACATCGAGAAATGGGTCTTGCGCAGGCGCGCGGGGACGAAGTCGGCAGCGGCCGCCGAACGGGCGCTGGCCGAGCGAGCACAGCAGGAGAAGGAATCATGACCGAGCTCGTCGAGGTCATCAACAAGCACAGCCACACGGTCATGAGGCCGCCGAAGGAGGTCTCATGACCAGCATCAAGCAGCCGGGCGAGAAGAATCTCATGCTCTTCTCCGGCCGGGCCTACCCCGAACTGGCCGACGAGGTCGCCGCGCACGTCGGCGTCTCGCTCACTCCCACCAAACTGATCGATTTCGCCAACGGCGAGATCTACGCCCGCTATCTGGAGTCCGTACGCGGCTGCGACGCGTTCGTCATCCAGAGCCACACGGGCCCCATCAACAAGTGGATCATGGAACAGTTGATCATGGTCGACGCGCTGAAGCGGGCCTCCGCCAAGCGCATCACCGTGGTCATGCCGTTCTTCGGCTACGCCCGCCAGGACAAGAAGGGCCGCGGCCGCGAGCCGATCACGGCCCGCCTGATGGCCGATCTGTTCAAGACCGCGGGCGCCGACCGGCTCATGTCGATCGACCTGCACACCTCGCAGATCCAGGGCTTCTTCGACGGCCCGGTGGACCACCTGTTCGCGATGCCGGTGCTGGAGAGCTACCTCAAGGACAAGCTCGACCTGGAGAACACCACCGTCGTCTCGCCCGACACCGGCCGCGTGCGGCTGTCGGAGCGCTGGGCGGACACGCTCGGCACGCCGCTGGCGTTCATCCACAAGCGCCGCGACCTCGACGTGGCCAACTCGGTGAAGGTCAGCGAGGTCGTCGGAAAGGTGCAGGGCCGCACCTGCGTGCTGATCGACGACATGATCGACACCGCGGGCACGATCTGCAAGGCCGCCGACGCCCTCTATGAGCAGGGCGCCACCAACGTGCTCGCCGCCGCGACCCACGCGGTCTTCTCCGATCCCGCGGTCGACCGGCTGAAGAACTCGCGCATCTCCGAGGTCATCGTCACCAACACGCTGCCGCTGGGCGAGGCCAACCGCTTCGACAAGCTGACGGTGCTGTCCATCGCACCGCTGATCGCCCGCGCGATCACGGAGGTGTTCAACGACGGCTCGGTCACGAGCCTGTTCGAGGGTGACACCTGAGCCGTGACTGATCCGGGCCGCGACGGGCGCCCGTCGCCTCGTCGCGCCCCGGACCAGAACGAAGCGCGGCGGACAACGCAGTAGACTGACGGGGTTGCGCTCGTAACGCCTTCCGCTAGGGCGGGTGAGGGTGAGCGCTCGACCAGTCGAATCCCGTGCATCCCTAGGAGATGTCGTGTCCGAAGTACGTATCGCCGCCGAGCAGCGCACCGAGTTCGGCAAGGGCGCAGCCCGCAAGATCCGCCGCTCCGACAAGGTGCCCGCCGTTCTCTACGGGCACGGCATCGACCCCAAGCACCTCACCCTGCCCGGCCACGAGGTGCTGCTCGCGCTGCGCACGCCCAACGTGCTGATCCACCTCAAGGGTGACGACGTCGACGAGCTGGCCCTGCCCAAGGGCGTGCAGCGCGACCCGATCAAGGGCTTCGTCGAGCACGTCGACCTGCTCCTGGTCCGGCGCGGTGAGAAGGTCACCGTCGAGATCCCGGTCACCACCGTCGGCGACGTCAACCCCGACGGCCTGCTCGACCAGCAGCTCGTCAGCATCGCCGTGGAGGCCGAGGCCACCCACATCCCGACCGGCGTCGAGGTCGACGTCGAGGGCCTGGAGGTCGGCACCGCGATCACCGCCGCCCAGCTCCGGCTCCCGCAGGGCGCCACGCTGGCCGCCGACCCCGAGGCCGTGGTCCTCCACGTCATCAACAAGCCGGTCGAGGCTCCGGCGGAGGAAGAGGCCGCCGAGGGTGAGGTCGCGGCCGTGGGCGAGGCCGCCGAGGCCCCCGCCGCCGAATAACACGTTCTCCGGTGAACGGGGCGGCGCCGTACGGGCCGCCCCGTTCCGCTGGTAAGGGGTGCAGATGGATCGCTGGCTGATCGCCGGGCTGGGCAACCCAGGGCCGGAATACGCGGGCAACAGGCACAACGCGGGCTTCATGGTGCTCGACGAGCTGGCAGCCAGGGCCGGCGGGCGGTTCAAGGCGCACAAGAGCAGGGCCGAGGTGTGCGAGACGCGCGAGGCCGTCCTGGCCAAGCCCCTGACCTACATGAACCTGTCGGGTGGCCCCGTCAAGGCGCTCTCCGACTTCTACAAGATCGTCCCGGACCGGCTGATCGTCGTCCACGACGAGCTCGACGTCCCCTACGGCGCGTTGCGGGCCAAGCTCGGCGGCGGCGACAACGGCCACAACGGGCTCAAGTCGATCACCAAGGTCCTCGGCACCCGCGACTACCTGCGGATCCGCTTCGGTATCGGGCGTCCGCCCGGCCGCATGGACCCCGCGAGCTTCGTGCTGCGGGACTTCGCCACCATGGAGCGCAAGGACCTGCCCTTCCTGGTCGACCGGGCGGCCGACGTCGTGGAGTCGCTGATGGCCCGCGGCCTGGAGACCACCCAGAACGAGTACCACCGGGCTGATCTGCACATATCCGGCCCTCCACGCTGATCACCGCATAGAGCCGTTCGCCGGTTCGCGCGCATTCCCGCGACTACGATCAGTGACTGTCCGTTCAGGAATGGTCACCTGGAGGCGCGCGTGCGCGGTGAAGCCCGCGGACTGATGACCGTTGTCGGCTCCGGGCCCGCCGCGTCCCGGCGGGGGAGCCCGCGCACGCCGGCCTGGGTCCGCTCCTACCGCCTGCACGCGGTGCTGGCCGACCTGTGCGGGGCGGGCATCGGGGCCTGCGGCGCCTTCTGGGTGCGGTTCGGCGGGCTGACCCCGTACGCGCTGCCGTACCTGCTGGTCAGCCTGGCGCTGCCGGTGGTGTGGTGTTGCGCGGTGGCGCTCAACCGGGCCTACGAGCCGCGGATGCTGGGCGTCGGCTCCGAGGAGTTCCGCCGGGTCATGCAGGCGGGTGTGGCGCTCATCGCGGGCACCGCCATCGGCTCCTACCTCACCAAGACCGACGTCGCGCGCGGCTACGTCGTGCTCGCCCTGCCGCTCGTCACGCTGCTCACCCTCGTCTTCCGGTACGCCCTGCGGCGCGGCCTGCACCGGCGCCGGGCGCGGGGCGAGTGCATGCGCCGGGTGGTCGCGGTCGGCCATCCGGCCTCGATCGCCGAGCTGGTGCAGCTTTTCCGCAGGGAGCGTTACCACGGCATGGACGTCGTGGCCGCCTGCGCGCCGGGCGGCGCGCCGGGCGGGCAGGTGGGCGACGTGCCGGTCGCCGGCGACCTCAGCGACGTGGCGATCGTGGTCGGCCAGTTCGGCGCCGACACCGTGGCCGTACTGGCCTGCCCCGAGATGGACGGCCAGACGCTGCGGCGGCTGGCCTGGCGGCTGGAGCGCACGCACACCGAGCTGGTGGTCGCCCCTGCGCTGATGGACGTGGCCGGGCCGCGCATCATGATCCGACCGGCCGCCGGGCTGCCGCTGCTGCACGTGGAGCACCCCGAGCTGGCCGGGGCCAGGCAGCTCGCCAAGAACATCTTCGACCGGCTGGTCGCCGCCGCGCTGCTGGTGCTGCTGGCGCCGCTGCTGGCGGGCCTCGCGGTCGCCGTGCGGGTGACGAGCCCGGGGCCCGCGCTGTTCCGGCAGACCAGGGTGGGCAAGGACGGCACGCTCTTCACGATCGTGAAGTTCCGTACCATGCGTCGTGGTTCGGAGCAGCAGAGGCTCACCCTGGTCAGCGACCGCTCCGGGGTGCTGTTCAAGATCCGAAACGATCCGCGGGTCACGCCGCTCGGCACGGTCATGCGCCGGCACTCGCTTGACGAGCTGCCCCAGCTCATCAACGTCGTACGCGGCCACATGTCCCTGGTCGGCCCCCGGCCCCCGCTGCCGGAGGAAGTCGCGCGCTACGGTGACGACGTGCGCAGACGCCTTCTCGTACGCCCCGGCCTCACCGGGCTGTGGCAGGTGAGTGGAAGATCTGACCTATCGTGGGAGGAATCCGTTCGCCTAGACCTGCGTTACGTGGAGAACTGGTCCCTCACCATGGACCTCCAGATCCTGTGGAAGACTTGGTCGGCCGTCGCCCGTGGGCAAGGAGCTTATTGATGACGATTCGCGACGACCACGCAGTGGCCGCCGACCTGGCGACCGAAGCAGGCGAGAGGCTGCTGCGGGTTCGCGACCGGCTGGGATTCGGCGACTCGTCCGCCCTGCGGGCCGAGGGCGACCGGTCCTCCCATGTCTTTCTGATGGAGTCGCTGGCCCGGCTGCGGCCGAGTGACAACATCCTGTCCGAAGAGGCCACCCGCGAGGAGCGGCTCGACCCGCGCCGGCTCCGCGCCGACCGGGTGTGGATCGTCGATCCGCTCGACGGCACCCGCGAGTTCTCGGAGCGGCGAGCCGGCCCCGGAAGCGGCAGCCCGCGTAACCAGGACGGGGCCGAAGGGAGCGCGACCATCGGCACAGCGGAGGGCCGCTCCGACTGGGCCGTGCACGTGGCGCTGTGGGAGCGGGGCAAGCTGGCGGCGGGCGCCGTGGCGCTGCCCGCCCAGGGCCGCACGCTGACCACGGCCGACCCGCCCAAGCGGCCCGTCCACGAGGGGGGCCGCTTCCGGATTGCCGTGAGCCGCACCAGGCCGCCCGAGTTCGTACAGAAACTCGCCTATCTCGTCGGCGCCGACCTGGTGCCGATCGGGTCCGCCGGGGCCAAGATCTCCGCCGTGCTCACCGGCGAGGTCGAGGCATACGTGCACGCCGGCGGTCAGTACGAGTGGGACTCCGCCGCGCCGGTCGCCGTCGCCCAGGCGGCCGGGGCGCACGCGAGCCGCATCGACGGGTCCGAGCTGACCTACAACCAGGCCGACCCGTCACTACCGGATATCCTTGTTTCCCTACCGGAGCTGGCGGCATCGCTGCTCGCCGGGATTCGGGACCTGCATCGCTAACCGCCGGAGGAAGCTCCCATGCTCCAGCGCGACTACACGACGTCGCAGCTCGACGTGCTCGAAGCCGAGGCCATCCACATCATGCGAGAGGTGGCGGCAGAGTTCGAGCGTCCCTGCCTGCTCTTCTCCGGGGGCAAGGACTCGATCGTCATGCTCCGCCTCGCGGAGAAGGCGTTCTGGCCGGCGGCCATTCCGTTCCCGCTCATGCACGTTGACACGGGACACAATTTCGATGAGGTCATCGAGTTTCGCGACCGCCGCGCCGCGGAGCTGGGCGCGCGGCTGATCGTGGCGAGCGTGCAGGACTCGATCGACCAGGGCAGGGTGGTCGAGGAGACCGGGCGGCGCGCCTCGCGCAACCGCCTGCAGACCACCACGCTGCTCGACGGGATCGAGGAGCACGAGTTCGACGCGGTCTTCGGCGGTGCCCGGCGGGACGAGGAGAAGGCCAGGGCCAAGGAGCGGGTGTTCTCCTTCCGCGACGACTTCGGGCAGTGGGACCCGAAGAACCAGCGCCCCGAGCTGTGGAACCTCTACAACGCGCGCATCCGCAAGGGCGAGCACATCCGCGTCTTCCCGCTGTCCAACTGGACCGAGCTCGACGTCTGGGACTACATCCGGCGCGAGGGCATCGAGATCCCCTCGATCTACTTCGCCCACACCCGCAAGGTGTTCGAGCGCGACGGCATGCTGCTGCCCGACTCCGAGGTCGTGCAGCGGGGCGACGACGAGCCGCTGTTCGAGGCGGTGGTGCGCTACCGGACCGTGGGCGACATGACCTGCACGGGCGCCGTGCAGTCCCCGGCCGCCACGGTTGAGGAGATCATCGAGGAGATCGCGGCCACCCGGATCACCGAGCGCGGGGCCACCAGGGCCGACGATCGCTCGTCCGAGGCCGCCATGGAAGATCGGAAGCGAGAGGGTTACTTCTAATGGACATTCTTCGCTTTGCGACCGCGGGGAGCGTCGACGACGGCAAGTCCACCCTCATCGGTCGGTTGCTCTTCGATTCCAAGGCCATCTTCGAGGACCAACTGGAGGCGGTCGAGCGCACCTCGCGCGACCGGGGCACCGAATACACCGACCTGTCGCTGCTGACCGACGGCCTGCGGGCCGAGCGGGAGCAGGGGATCACGATCGACGTGGCGTACCGATATTTCGCGACGCCACGCCGCAAGTTCATCATCGCCGACACGCCCGGCCACATCCAGTACACCCGCAACATGGTCACCGGGGCCTCCACCGCCGACCTGGCGATCATCCTGATCGACGCCCGCAAGGGCGTGCTGGAGCAGTCGCGCAGGCACGCGTTCCTGACCTCGCTGCTGCGGGTGCCGCACCTGGTGCTGGCGGTCAACAAGATGGACCTGGTCGACTACTCGCAGGAGCGCTTTGAGGAGATCAGGGAGGAGTTCACGGCGTTCGCCTCCAAGCTCAACGTCGCCGACCTCACCTTCATCCCGATCTCCGCGCTCAACGGCGACAACGTGGTCTCGCGCTCCGAGAACACGCCCTGGTATCTCGGCACGTCGCTGCTGCACCACCTGGAGAACGTGCACATCGCCTCCGACCGCAACCTGACCGACGTGCGCTTCCCCGTCCAGTACGTCATCCGCCCCCAGCGCGCCACCGAGCACGCCTTCCACGACTACCGCGGCTACGCGGGCCAGGTCGCGGGTGGCGTGCTGAAGCCCGGCGACGAGGTCGTGCACCTGCCCTCGGGGCTGACCACGCGGATCGCCTCGATCGACACCTTCGACGGGCCCGTGGAGGAGGCGTTCCCGCCCATGTCGGTGACGCTGCGCTTCGAGGACGACCTCGACATCTCGCGCGGCGACATGATCGCCCGGCCCAACAACCAGCCGCAGGTCGCGCAGGAGCTGGAGGCGATGGTCTGCTGGATGGCCGACGGGGTCAAGCTGACGCCGCGTTCCAAGCTGTCGATCAAGCACACCACCCGTTCGGCCCGCGCCCTCGTACGCGACCTGCACTACCGGCTCGACGTCAACACCCTGCACCGGGACGAGGAGGCCACCTCGCTCGGCCTCAACGAGATCGGCCGGGTGTCGCTGCGGGTCACGCAGCCGCTGTTCGTGGACGACTACGCGCGCAACCGGCAGACCGGCGGGTTCATCCTGGTGGACGAGGCCACCAACGGCACGGTCGGCGCCGGCATGGTCATCGACGCGAACTGAAGGTAGATCTTTTGGTCGTTCCGTGACCTGTTGATTACTCTCCGCGTTAGGGTCTTCGCGTTCCGTATTCACCACGCGAAGGCCCTTCTCCGTGAATGATCGTGCAATCACCGCCCGAGTGATCTACCTGGGTGGTCTCGGCCGCAGCGGCACCACTCTGCTGGAGAGGCTCCTGGGCGAGCTTCCCGGCGTGGTGGCACTCGGGGAGGTGACGCACCTTTGGGAGAGGGGGGTCATCTCGGAGGAGCTCTGCGGGTGCGGCGTGGCGTTCCCCGCCTGCGCCTTCTGGCGTCAGGTGGGGGAGCGCGCGTTCGGCGGATGGACCCGGCCGCTGGCCGAGCGGGTCCTCGAACTCCGGCGCCGCGTCGACCGCACGCGCAGGATCGGCCGGATCGCCCATCCCGATCTGGCCGAATACGCGCGGATCCACCGGCTCCTGTACGACGCCGTGGACGCCCCGGTCGTGATCGACTCCAGCAAGCACGCGTCGCTGGCCTGCTGCCTGCTGGCGAGCGGGATGGACCTGCGGATCATCCACGTGGTCAGGGACCCGCGCGCGGTCGCCCACTCCTGGGGCAGGACCGTACGGCGGCCCGAGGACGGGCGCCCCATGACCCGCTGGGGCCCGGCCCGCACGGCGATCCACTGGACCGCCCAGAACGCCGCCATCGAGCTGCTCCACGGCCGTGGTGGGCGGGTGATCAGGATCCGCTACGAGGACCTCGTCGCCGCCCCGGAGGACATGCTCGTGGCCCTGGCCCGGCTGCTCGGGCTGGCCGAGCCGGAGCGGCCGTTCCTCGACGGGCGCACCGCGTGGCTGGGCCCCTCGCACACCGCCTCCGGCAATCCGATGCGTTTCCACCTGGGGCGGGTGGAGCTGCGCAGGGACGACTCGTGGGTGTCGGGGCTGCCCCGGCGGGACCGCCGGGTGGTCGACGCCCTCACCTGGCCGCTCAGAGCCAGGTACGGCTACCGGGGGGCGGCGGCGTGACCCCGTCCGTCGGCGTCGTCGTACCCACCCGCGGCGACCGGCCCGCCCAGCTCCGCGAGGCGGTGGCGGCGGTGCTGGCCCAGGACTACCCGGGCAGGCTCTCCGTGGCCGTGGTGGTGGACGCCCCGCTCCCGGATGGTGTGGTGGCCGACCAGGTGGCGAGTGTCGTCATCGGGGCTCGCCACACGGTTCGCGTCCTGCCCAACACGCTCACCGCCGGGCTCCCCGGGGCGCGCAACACCGGCATCGCGGCCTGCGACACCGACCTCGTAGCCTTCTGCGACGACGACGACCTCTGGCTGCCGGGCAAGCTCGCCGCGCAGGTGGGGGCGCTGCGGGACGGCGGTGAGTTCGCCAGTTGCGGCATCGAGGTGGAGTACGGGTGCCGCCGCGTGCCCCGGCTCGCCGGGACCTCGGTCGTGACCGTGGACGATCTGGTCCGCTCGCGGATGGTGATGGTGCACTCGTCGACGTTCCTGTTCGAGCGTGGCGGATTGTGGGCCGACGAGAGCGCGCCCGCCGGTCAGAACGAGGACTGGGACCTGGCCCTGCGCGCCGCCCGGAGGCATCCCATCGTGCACGTCGATCGGCCGCTCGTCCGGGTCCGATGGGGCGGATCCCACTATGTCGCCCGATGGGCGGATCGCATCGCCGGGCTCGACTGGATGCTCGCCCGGCACCCCGAACTGGCCGTGGATCGGCGTGGCGCGGCGCGGGTCTACGGCCAGCTGGCCTTCGGCCACGCGGCCCTGGGGCACCGGCGCGAAGCCGCCCGCTGGGCCGCCCGGTCGCTCAAGGCCCGCTTCGCCGAACCGCGCGCCCCGATCGCCCTGGCGGTCGCCGCCGGCCTCGTGTCGGCACCCAGAGTGCTCTCGGCCCTGCACAACCGGGGGCACGGCATTTGACCCCACCCGATCCCCGCATCCTCGCCCAACGCCCCGGTGCCGACCCGACCCGGGCAACGACATCCGTGGCGGCCGAGCCCGCGCAGGTAGCGCCGCCCTTCGCTCTGACGATGCCCACCGTGTCCGTGGCGTTAGCTTCCGCTTCTGCGGTGCCTGGCCCGGTGGCGGGCGTGGTGGCGGGCGTGGTGGCGGGCGTGGTGGCGGGCGTGGTGGGGGGCGCTGACATAGTGGACAGGCCCGCGCCCGCGGCGGCCGAGCTCACACCGGTCGCTGCGGAATGGACTGGTCCGGTGCCCGGGCGGACCGCCGCCGAGCGGGTGTGGGTGGGCGGGATCGGTTTCGACGCGCTCACCGAGGGCGAGGTCGTCCGGTGGGTGGCCGCCGAGCTGGCGGCGGGACGGGGCGGCCGGATCGTCACCCCGAACGTCGACATCTGCCGGGCCGCCGCCAGCGATCCCGCGCTCCGGGACCTCGTGTGCGCCGCCGACCTCGTGGTGGCCGACGGGATGCCGCTGGTCTGGGCCGCCAGACTGCTCGGCACCCCCGTGCCCGAGCGGGTCACGGGGGCCGATCTCATCTGGTCGCTCAGCGAGCTCGCCGCCCGGCACGGCTGGCCCGTCTACCTGCTCGGCGGCCCGCCGGGCGTGGCGCTCCAGGCCGCCGACCGGCTCACCGCCCGCCACCCACGGCTGCGGGTGTGCGGCGCGCACGCGCCGCCCTACGGCTTCGACGCCACCCCGGAGGGGATCGAGAGCGTCCGGGCGAAGGTTGTCGCGGCCCGGCCCAAGCTGGTGTTCGCCGGGCTCGGGTTCCCCCGGCAGGACCGGCTCGTCGCCGGCCTGCGGGACGCGCTGCCGGGCACCTGGTTCCTGGGCTGCGGGGCGGCCGTCGGCTTCGCGGCGGGCACCGCCCCCCGGGCGCCGGAATGGCTGCGCAGGGCAGGGCTGGAGTGGGCGTTCCGGCTGGCCGGCGAGCCCAGGCGGCTGGCGCGGCGCTACCTGGTGGACGGCCTGCCGTTCGCGGGGCGCCTGCTGGGCGGCGCCCTGGCCGTGCGGCTCGGGAGATGAGAGGCGCCCACGCGGGCGGCAGGGGAGCAGGACGCCGAGGCGACAGGGGAGCAGGTCCGTCCAGGCGATGAGAGCGCGCCCGTCTACGTGGTGAGGGTGCGGATACGGGTGATCTCGTCCGGGGTCAGGCCGCGGGTGGCGTGGCTGAGGGCGTGACGGGGGTCCATGCGGCGGTAGGCCGTGCGGGAGAGGCCGGACCAGGTGAAACCCGCCCCGGTCGCGCGGGCTGAGCCTGGCCGGTCCGTGCAGGCGCGGGTGATCCGGCCTTCGGCGGCCGGGGTCCAGGGCAGGCCCGCGTGGGCGTACAGGCGCTGGAAGCCGGGGAGCGGGTCGGCGGCCAGGGACTCGTACGAGGTGAGCAGGATGCCGGGGGTGCGGGCCAGGATCGTGTGGGTCGCCCGCCACAGGGCGGCCGTCTTGGCCACGTGGTCCTGGGAGCCGACGAGGGCACGCAGCTCCAGCAGCTCCGGATGGTCGCGGACCAGCAGCGGCTGCTCCAGCAGCTCGTGGAAGTAGACGGTCCACCCCAGCCGCCGCCAGCTCGCCACGAACGACACCGGGTCCCGTACCAGCGCGATCACCCGGCACCCCAGCCGCGCGGCGAACCAGCCCGCGCTCAGCACCGCGAACGGGTCGTCCAGCAGGGCGCGCCGGCCCGCCAGCCGGCCGAAGGCGAAGGCGGTGCCGTAGCGGAGGAGGCGGGCCAGGTCGTACGGGGAGCGGTTGGCGCGCAGCTCGGCGAGCCAGCGGTAGCGCAGCGCCACCGTGTCGCGGAAGGCGGGCAGCCAGGAGGCGGCGTTGTCGTCGCAGATGTACTGGAACCTGTGGGTCACGGGGGCTTTGAGCACCCCCGGGCAGCGGCCGGGCGGGTGCTCGGGGTTGAGGGGTTCGTTGACGTAGACGAGGTCGCCGCCGGCGGCCAGCATCCGGCCGGTCCAGCTCGTGCCGCTCCTCGGGAGCCCGGTCACCAGCACGGGAGGCGGCTCCTCGCTCATGCCGCCGCCCGGACGCGCAGGGCCGTCAGGGTGTGGCGGCCGAACGGGTGCAGGCGGTAGCGGCGGTGCAGTTGCCACAGGGGGAGCAGGTTCTTCACGATCACGCCGCCCGACCAGCCGATGACCGCCCCCAGCGCCCCGTGCGCCGGGATCAGGGCCACGTCCAGGACCAGGGTGCAGGAGACGGCGGCCAGCAGGTTGAGCAGGCTCGTGCCAGTGTGCCCGGCCGCCGTCAGCACGACGTCCACCATCCCGCAGGCGGTGGCCACCATCATCGTCCCGGCCAGCACCAGCGCCACCGGCGCCGCCGCGTCGTACGAGGGGCCGAACACCCGCAGCACCACGGGCGCCAGCACGGCGTAGGCCAGCCACACCGGCCACGTCAGCAGCACCAGCCAGAGCGTCGCGGCCTGGTACAGCTCCCTGGCCAGCGCCGCCTCCCCGGTCGCCAGCGCGCTGACCAACCGAGCCTGTACGGCCTGCGCCAGCCCCTGGTTGGCGAGCTGCCCCGCCACCTTGAACCGGGTGGCGGCCGTGTAGACGGCGGCCTGCGCCGGCCCGGCGAGCAGCGCGACGATCACGATGTCCACCCGCTGGAACACCGCCTGGACCGCCCCCGCGACCGACCGGGGAGCGGTGTACCGCCACAGATCCCGCCCGGTGCCCGGCAGGTAGCGACCGGGCGGCACCCGCCCGCGCAGCGCCGCCGCCGCCAGCACCGGCACCACCGCGTACGGTGCCGCCCACGCGAACGCCAGCCACCCGGCCACCCCGGCACCGGACACCTCCCCGCCAGCCGCCGCCCAGGCGACGACGGCCACCAGCGCGAGCTGGCACCCGGGCACCACCACCCCGTCCAGCACCACGGTGGGCCGCACGGCCCCGAACCCCCGGGTGGCGGCCAGCAGGACGTCTCCCACCACCATGACCGGCAGTGCCACCGCCAGCGGCCCCAGCCGCGGATACAGCGCCACTCCGGCGGTGCAGGACACCACCGCGCACGGCACCACGGCCGCCCGGATATATCCGGATATGCCGAGATACCCATACGCCTTCGCTCGCGCGATGAAGTACACGAGCCCGTTCCCCGCATCCAGCTTCGCGACCCCGGCCACCATCAGCGCCAGCGCGGTCGCGGTGAAGAACGCCCCCGCCTCCGCCGGAGCGAACGCCCTGGTCACGACCACCACCAGCGCGAGCTGCAGCCCCGCGCAGGCCACCGCCCCGGTGACCCCGGCGATCCCCTTGCGCCCCAGCACGCCGGTCACCGCCGCCACGAGGGCTCACCATCCAGCCACCGCGCCAGCCGAGCGTCGTACGGCTCGAAGTGGTCCCGCAGCGCCCGCTCCAGGGCCTGGGGCACCGGCCGGGGGAGGGCGCGGCGGTTGTGCCGCTCGAACTCCGGATAGCCCAGGTGCGGCATCCCCAGGAACTCCAGCACCAGGTCATAGACCGGCTCCGGCTCGGCGAAGAACCGGTGGCTGTCCAGCACCAGGATGTGCTCGCGGCCGATCAGCGGCTCCAGCCGGTCGAGCTGCTCGGCGTAGCGGCCGCGCGCCAGGTAGCCGTGGTGGCGGTGCGAGTGGTGCAGGGCGTGGGGCGACTCGCGCAGCAGCTCCTCGGCCCCGGCCAGGCGCCGCGCCTCCAGCTCCACCGCGTACTCGAAGTGGGACTCCGTCTCGAAGCCCCTGGCCAGCTCGTGGGCGTGGGCGGAGGAGGCCCGCGCCACCGGGTCCCGGACCAGCACGATCAGCTTCACCCCCGGCAGGTCGGCCGCGATCCGCTCCCCGGCCAGCGGGTGGAACAGGTAGTAGGGGGCGGACTCGAAGGCGAGGGCCCCGGCGCCGTACCGGTGGGCTAGCAGCGCCGCGCTCATCCGCAGCGGGAAGTGCGCCTGATACCAGGGCATTCCGCGCCCGTAGCCGACGTCGAAATAGTGCACCCCCTTGTGCAGCACCGGCTTGAGCAGCAGCGGGTGCTGAGCCAGCGCCCGGTAGAGCGAGGTGGTGCCGCACCGCTGCGCCCCCGCGATCAGGAACGACGGCAACACCCGCGCCCGCGCGGACAGCCGTCCTGCCGCCCGCGACACCGACATCAGTGACCGCTTCGTCGTTCTCACGTCAATAGCTCCTCGTGGTCGGCGACCGGGCTGAGCCAGGACTCCGGCGGCCCGAGCGGTGAGTGCCCGTCGGCGGCGTGGCGGTCGGCCAGCGCGATCAGGTAGCGCAGCGCGGTCTGTCTGGCCGCCGCCCCGGACACGCCGAGCGGCGCCAGCTCGCGTGCGGCCCGCGCCAGGCACGCCTGCGCCGCCAGCGGCGGGTCCATCCGGCGCAGCGCCCGCTGGAAGAAATGGTGTACGGCGTCGAAGCCGTACGGGACGCCGACCTCGTAGCGCTCCCAGTCCCACACCAGCACCCGGCCGTCCCGCGACGGGCACATGTTCCACGGCGCGAGGTCCCCGTGCCAGGCCGGGGACGGCCCCCCGGTGCCCGCGATCTCCTTGATCGCGTCGAGGAGGAGCCGCCGCGGCACCTGGCGGCGGCGTACCGGCAGTGGTGAAAGTGCCAGCACCGCGAGCCCCCGCCAGGAGCCGTGGTGCAGCACGCGGGGCACGGTGACCGTGTCCAGCGGCAGTCCGGCCAGCCGGCGCAGGGCCGCCGCCTCTGCGGTGACCAGGGCGCGAGCCCGCTCGCTGTCACCGATCTTCACGAACGCCAGCCGCCGCCCGCCGGACCGGGCCTCAAGGACGGGCTTCCGGTTGGCCCGCAACGCCGGCCGTACGTGGAGAACGGTCTCCACCGGGCGCCCCAACACCTCGCCGAGATGCGCCGCGATGGACCCCTCGACCGGCACCACGACCCGGGGCCAGGGATGCCACCAGCGCCGCGGCGCCAGCCGCCGGGGCACGGCCGCGTGCGGCAGCACCGTGTACGCCCGGGGCGAGCCCGCCCCCGGATACAGCAGCCGTACGGTGTCCGCGAGGTATTCGAGCCGGACCGCGGCGTCGTTCATGCGTTACTCCGAAGGCAGGCGTCACTCCGCGTGGAGTTCCGCCACAGCAGGGCGAATGAGATGAGATAGAGGCTGAGCGGCGTGACCAGGCCGTCGTAGACGAACATGTAGAGCAGGACGAGCCCCATCACCAGCACCCCGGCCAGCCCCACCGGGCTGCGGTCACGCCAGTGGCGGCGGATCGCCCCCAGGAAGAACGCCACGTAGAGCGCCGCCCCGGTGAACCCCTGCGTGATGATCAGCAGCCAGAGCTGCCCGTCGCTGCCCAGCGGCGGATGCCCGCACCCCTCGCACCACTGGGTCTTGCCCGTGGTGATCGTGCGGTGGTTGCCCAGGGCGTTGCGGGTGTTGCCGTAGCCGATGATCGGAGAGTGGCCGGCCGCCGCGAGGGTCGCGGTCACGGTGAAGGCCCGGATGTCGTTGGAGTGCGGTTTGTCCAGCCGCTGCATGACGAGGGAGGCCAGCGGGCTGAGCGCGAACGCCAGCGCCGCCGCCGTCACCGCCCCGCACAGGACGACCCTCGTGCGCCCGCCCACCCGGACGACCACGTAGAGCACGGCCAGGCCGAGGCCGATCCAGAGGCCGCGGTTGAGCGAGTAGACGACGGGGATCGCGGCCAGGGCGAGCACGGCGGCCACGAAGACCTTCTGCCGCGACCCGCCGTACACCCACCAGCCGACCACGAACCAGACCAGCAGCACCGACGCGTTGCTGCCCCACGCGTTCGCCCACTCGAACGGCGCCTCCGGCCTCGGCAGGGAGAACCCCAGCACCTTCTGGGTCTGCGCGGCGGTGGGGTGGATGAGGTTCTGTACGAACGAGTTGCCCGCCAGCCAGTCGGGCAGCAGCAGCTCCATCGGAGCGGTGAAGGCGAAGCCGGGGAAGAACACGCCGAGCAGCCCGCCGGCGACCGTGGTGACGAACAGCACACCCAGCATCCGGACGAGCCGGAGCTGCGGCAGCTCGCGTTCGGTCAGGCTGCCCAGGTAGAGCACCATGACCAGGACGGCCACGTAGAGTGCCAGCCGCATGACGTAGCCGATCACCCGGCCGGGTCCGAGGTCGCCGTACGTGCCGGGCGGCGACTCCGCCAGCATCAGTGCGCTCACCAGGTATCCGGCCAGCAGCAACGCCCACAGCCCGAACCCGCGCGGCACCCTGACCGGCCTGCGCCGCCACAGCACCACCGCCATCGGCACCGCGAGCACGATCACCGACAGCCCGCCGAACCCCAGCGCCCACCAGAGCGGGTAGCCGACCAGCAGGGCCCCGATGGGCCACGCGGGCCCCCTCACGTCGGATTGCCGGGCCGCCGCCGGTGGTGCAACGCCTGCATGGGCGTGGTCTCGGCGGACACGCTCACCTCCAGCTCGCCGGTCGCGACGAGCTTGCCGAGCGAGGTGTGCGGGCGCGGCTCCAGCAGCGGTACGAACGAGGGCACCGCGTCGGTCGCCGTCACCACGCCGACGACCGGCACGTCGTGCTCGGCCAGCTTGCGCGCGGCGGCGGAGACCTCGGTCGAGCTGACCCGGCCCAGCCCCACGAGCAGCAGCGCCGCCTCCGCCCTGGCCAGGTCGCGCACGTCGGAGCCGTCGAGCACCGACAGCGGCGCGGTGACGGCCAGCGGCTCGGCCAGCGATGACGCGTACAGGTCGGCGGGCAGCGCCTTGACCAGCAGCCGCCGGCGGGTGGTCGCCCCCTGGCACGCGGCGACCACGGTGCAGGCCAGCTCGTGCAGCACGTCGGGATCGCGCGGGCCCGACAGGTCGGCCAGCACCCGCAGCCCGGTCAGCCGCTCGACGTCGGCGGCCGTGCGCAGCCGCCGGTCGAGCCGGTCGCGGGTGTAGGCGGCGGCGGAGCCGACGAGCAGCCCGGCCATCAGCCCGGTGCCGAGGTGCAGCGGCAGGCTGGGCGAGCTGGGCGCGGCCGGCGGCGTGGCCTGGCTGATGATCGTGCCGGGGGTCACCGCGACCGTCCGCAGCGCGTCGTACTTCAGCGCCAGGCTGGCGGCCTGCCGGTTGAGCACGCCCTGGCGCTGGGCGGCGATGGCGTGCTCGGCGCTGCCCCTGGGCAGCCCGCCCAGCTCCTTGATCACCAGGCTGATCCCCGCGTTGACCTGCTTGAGCTTGGCCAGCACGGCCTGCTGCTGCGCGGCCATCGCGGTCAGCGTCGACTCGCGGCGGTTGGCCAGGTAGGCCTCCGCGTACGCGCGGGACTGGGCCGCCGCGCCGACCGGCTCACCGGTCGTCACCGAGATCCACAACACCGACGAGTTGGGCGGCACCGACACCTCGGCCGGCTCGGGCGCGCGGCCCGCCAGCGCCCCGGCCGCCCGCGCCGCGACCACGGCCGACCGCGCGATCTGCGCCTCGGTGTCGAGGTTGAGCGGCTCGCGCTGACGGGCGGTCACCTGGTTGCCCGGCTCCTGCGCGCCGACCGGCATGACGAGCACCTGGGTGGTCGCGGTGTAGGCGGGCGGTGTGAGGCGCATCAGCGCCAGCCCCGCCGTGCCGCCGAACACGACGCAGCCCACGAGGACCAGCCACCGCCTGCGCAAGAGGGCGAGGTGCTCGTCCAGGTCCGTGCCGGAGCTCATGGGGGAGTTTCTCCTGGATTCGTCACGTGCCGGGGTGCCCGCCCACTATAGGGCGACCGGTCAATTCCCTGGGGCAATACACAAGATTTTTTCCGTACGGCCGAAAAAGCGTCACTTCTTAAAGCGAAATATCCGGAAATTCTGGCGACCGGGAGCCGTGATGAGCTGGGGAGACTCTCACACTGGCTGAAGTTCCAGGAATCACATGGCAAGGTTCAGGTTTGATAGGCGGGGGTCATTCGACGAGGGGGTTGAAAGGCTTTGCAGCTACGGGGAATTTCACATTCTGCTACGAATATCGCGTTCATCGCGGCGATGGTCGCGATGCTGGCCGCTTGCTCCGGCGCGGCCGGTTCCCACGCACGCCCGACGGCGGTGGCGGCCCCGCGAACGGTCACCGGGACGCTCCCGGCGACGGCCGCCGGAGCGGTCACGACGCCGGTTCCCGGAGCGACTCCCGAGGCGGTCAGGGCCCCGGGGGCGGCGACGGTGGCGGGCGCGCCCTCCTGCACGGCCACCACGAGGCTCATCCCGTCGTGCGGCGTCTGGTGGGGCATCGCGCCCGAGGTCTTCAGCGGGGCGCCGGTGGACCAGGCGCTGCATGCCGCGGAGTCGCGCATGGGCGCCGCCGCCGACGTCCTGCACGTCTACCACCGGGGCAGCGAGCTGTTCCCCACCGGCGCCGAGATCAGACTGGCCCGCGACCCGGCCAGGCCGCGGCTGCTCATGATCAACTGGAAGCCGTCGTTCGAGCACACCTGGGCGGAGATCGCCGACGGCGCCCTCGATGCCCGGATCACCCGGCTGGCAGGCCACCTCAGGCGTACCTTCCCCGAGCGGTTCTTCCTCACCGTCCACCACGAGCCGGAGAACGATGTGGACGACTCGGCCGGCTCGGGCATGCGGGCCACCGACTACGCGGCCATGTTCCGGCACGTGGTGCTCCGGCTGCGGGAGGAGGGGGTGAAGAACGCGGTCATGGTGATGACGTACATGGGGGCGCCCAACTGGGCGGCCAAGCGCTGGTTCGAGGACCTCTATCCGGGCGACGACGTGGTGGACTGGGTGGCCATGGACCCCTACGCAGATGACCGGGTGCGCGACTTCGACGGGCTGGTCAACAAGCGGCGCAAGGAATATCCGGACTGGCCGGGGTTCTACCGGTGGATGCAGGCGCGCTTCCCCGGCAAGCCGGTCATGGTGGCGGAGTGGGGGGTGTTCGGGCGGGCCGAGGATCCCGCGTTCAAGCGGGCGTTCTTCGAGTCGGTGCGCCGGCAGATCAAGCGTTATCCGCAGATCAAGGCGCTGCTCTACTTCGACTCACCGCAGGCGCCACGCGGTGACACGAGCTTCGACACGGGGTCCGGGGCCGGCCGGGCGTTCACGGAACTCGCGCGAGATCCGTACTTTCGATCGACTCGCGTACCGCGACCCTGACCCGCGTGTCTCATGGCCTCACTGCGTGAGGCGGCTCGGTCGCCTGATGCCGCCGCCTTCCCCCGCTCTGGTCGCTTCGCTCCCGCCGCTCCTCCAGGCGACGGCACTCCCTCGCGTGTCTCATGGCCTCACTGCGTGAGGCGGCTCGGTCGCCTGATGCCGCCGCCTTCCCCCGCTCTGGTCGCTTCGCTCCCGCCGCTCCTCCAGGCGACGGCACTCCCTCGCAGGCGCCACCCCGCGACGGTGACCGCCGAGGCGGTGGCGAGCGCGCAGACGGTCACCATGGTGCTCACGTTGAGCAGCTTGAGCGCCGAGGCCAGCAGGACGATCGCCAGCAGGGCCCTGATCAGGCCGCCGGGGGCGCGGGAGGAGATCCGGGCGCCCAGATAGACGCCCGGGATCGAGCCGATGAGCAGCGACAGCGTGAGGTGCAGCTGGAAGTCGCCGAACAGCAGGTGGCCGATGGCGGCCGCGGCGACCAGCGGCACGGCCTGCACCAGGTCGGTGCCGACGAGTTGGTTGGCCTTGAGCGCGGGATAGAGCACGAGCAGGGCCACGATGATCAGGGATCCGGATCCGACGGAGGAGATGCCGACCACCAGTCCGCCTACCGTACCGACCAGTAGGGTCGGAATTGGTCGCACGACGATCTCGTGCGTGTTCGCCGTTCCGCCCCTCGCGCCGAGCCAGCTCTTGACCGCCATGCCCGCGACGGCCAGCAGGAGCGCCACGCCCAGCGCGTAGGAGACCGCGTCGCTGACCGCGAACGCCCGCGCCAGGAACACCCCGCAGAAGGCGGCCGGCACCGACCCCGCGCACAGCCAGCCCACCAGGCGCAGGTTGACCGTGCCCCGGCGCAGGTGGACCACGCTGCCGACGGGCTTCATCACGGCCGAGGCGACCAGGTCGCTGGAGACGGCGGCCAGCGGCGGGACGTTGAAGAACAACATCATCATCGGCGTCATGAGCGCCCCGCCGCCCATCCCGGTCAGCCCGACCACCACCGCGACGACGAAGGACCCGCCGATCAACGCCCAGTCCGCACTCATCGGTCACTCACCGGACCCAGCCTCCTGACCGCAGCGCCTCCAGCACCTGGGAGACTGCCGCATCGATGGTGATGTGTGTGGTGTCGATCACGAGATCGGCGTCGTCCGGCTCCTCGTAGGGGTCGGAGATGCCGGTGAACTCCGGGATGAGCCCGGCGCGGGCCTTGGCGTACAGGCCCTTGCGGTCGCGCCGCTCGCACTCCTCCAGCGGCGTCGCGACGTGCACGAGCAGGAAGTCGGCGCCGACGGACTCGACCATCTCGCGCACCTCCGCGCGGGTGGCCTCGTAGGGGGCGATGGGCGCGCAGATGGCCAGGCCGCCGTGGCGGGCGGCCTCGGCGGCGACGAAGCCGATGCGGCGGATGTTCAGGTCGCGGTCGGCCTTGGAGAAGGTCAGCCCCTTGGACAGCAACTGGCGCACCACGTCGCCGTCGAGGTAGGTCACCGTGCGGCTGCCCAGCTCCAGCAGGGCGTCGCGCAGGCCGCGGGCGATCGTGGACTTGCCGGAGCCGGACAGGCCGGTGAAGAAGACCACCAGGCCGCGGCGGTGCGGCGGGCCGGGGATGGTCACCGGCTCGGGGCCCGCCAGGTGCTCGGCGGCGCCGTAGGCGGTGGCGACGTGCTCGCGCAGCTCCAGGTCGATCTCGGGCTCCTCGCGCGGAGCCAGGGGCACGGAGACCACGATCGTGCCGGCGGGCAACCGCTCCTGGGCGCGCAGCGCGGCGCGTACGACGGCGGGGCCCGCCTCGCCGTACGAGAGGGGGAGCAGCACGATCACCGCGTCGAGCTCCTTGGCGGTGGCGACGATCTCGGAGAGGTCGTCGAGCGGGCCGCGCATGGTGACGGCCAGCGCCGGGCGCCCCCCGAGCTCCTCCCTCACCTCCGCGGGAGTGCGCCGCAGGCGCGCGAACGGCCCGTGTTCCGGCGTGCCGAGCCCCTTGATCGGCCCCGAGGTCAGCCCGTCGGCCTCCTGGGCGCTCACCGTGAGCGCGGCCAGCGGCAGGCCCTCCGGATCGAGCAGCGTGACCTCGTCGCCCGGGGACACCTCGGCGTCCAGATGGAGGGTGACGGGCGCGGGCCACGGGGTGCCGTCGGCCAGCCTGCCGCGCTCGTGCACCGCGTGCAGGTCATCATGACCGAGGAACCCCGTGAGCGGCTCGAACGCGCCGGACAGCAGCAGTTCGAGATCGGCCAGCTCGCGCGGCTCGGGGGTCCACTCCACGTTTCCTACGTCCCAACTATTCCGATTAAATTGGTAGGAAAGGAGTCTACCGACTGATGCCAGTGCGTCGCTAGAGAAGCCGGGCGAAGTGGTGCTGAGGCTTCCTGATCACCATGGTGATCTCGTCGTGAGAGGCAGGGTAGCGACCATAGGTCAGCTTGGCGATGGTGGCGACCGCGGCGCCGCCGATCCGGCCGTTGCGGGCGGGGCCGCTGGTGTTGCGGACGTCGTCCGTGATCAGCAGGCCCCGGCTGAGGCAGAACGCGTGCATGCCGTCGCTCGACGTCAGCCGCTCGTAGACGGTGGGCAGCGGGCCCGGCCGCTCGGTGCCGACGAGGGGCCGCCACAGCAGGCGGCGCAGCCACGACGGCGTGAGGCGGTCGAGCAGGCCGTATGCCGACCCGCGGTCCCGCATGCGCAGCAGCACCAGGCCGCCGGGGCGCAGGGCCTGCAGCAGGCGGTCGAGCACCAGCTCGGCGTGGCGGATGCGCTCCAGCAGGAACGAGAGCTGGATCACGTCATAGGACCTGGGTTTCAGCGGGATGCTGCGCAGGTCGCCGAGCGACCACGAGACCAGGTCCGCCCGCTCCTCCATGACGCCCCGGATCACCGGGTGGTCCTCGTCGGCCCCCATGGACCTGGTCTCGATGTGCTCCAGCTCCAGCGGCTCGTCGTGCGCGCATCCTGCTACGAGCACGTCGAGGCGCCTGCTCAGCTGCTCCGCGCAGTGTTCGCGGATCCTTTGACCGAAGAGATCGCCTTTCCAGGCGACCGATCGCACCTCAGACATGTTACCTACAGTAATCAGTCGAGCATTAAGAGTAAGGCGTTTTCCCTGCTAGCGTCCTTCCCGTGAGTGACGGGGTGTACACCGGCAATGCCGGCATTGACGCTGCGGGCGACCGAGGCTGGCTCCTCGGCCACTTCAAACCCCCCGGGGATCCCCGGCACAGCGAGGATGTCGAGATCAAGTGGGGTGTGCACCCGCCGGGCGACGAGCGGGCGGAGTGGGTGCGGGGTGAGGCCCGTACGGCGCTGCTCGTGCTCATCAGCGGCCGGTTCCGGGTCGAACTGCCGGGCCGCAGCGTGCTGCTGGCCGAGCCGGGCGACTATGTGGTGTGGGGCAAGGGCGTCGACCACACGTGGCGGGCGGAGGAGCAGTCGACGGTGCTCACCGTGCGCTGGCCGTCCGTGCCGGGCTACAAGGTGCCCGGGCCGTAGGGCGGACGGCCGGCGATGAGCCTGGTCGAGCCTGGTCGGCGGCTCGGGGGGACGGACGCGCGAGTACCCTTGGGGGAGACCCCCGCGACCTGACCCGGCCGGGGGTAGTCGTGTTGCCGCATCTGGGGCTGTGGGCGTATCTGATGAGTCTTTCCGGGCTACTTGACCTTGTTCGCGCCGACCCGAAACTGACCGCCGCTCTCGAAGAGGGCGGCGATGTCTCGCTGATCGCGCCCGCGGCGCTACGGCCGTTCGGCGTGGCCGCGCTGGCCGGTCACGACCAGCGGACCGTGGTGGCCGTGACCGCGACCGGGCGCGAGGCGGAAGACCTCGCCGCGGCCCTGACCAGCCTCATCGAGCCCAGCTCGGTCGCGGTTTTCCCGGCGTGGGAGACGTTGCCGCACGAGCGGCTCTCGCCGCGCAGCGACACCGTGGGGCAGCGGCTGGCCGTGCTCAGGCGGCTGGCGCACCCGGTCAAGGGCGACACCGCCGCCGGGCCGCTCAGCGTGATCGTGGCGCCGATCCGGGCGCTGCTGCAGCCCATCGTCAAGGGGCTCGGCGACCTGGAGCCGATCAGGTTGCGGGCCGGCGACGACGCCGACCTCGAAGACGTGGTAGACCAGCTCGTCGACAACGGCTACCACCGGGTCGACATGGTGGAGCGGCGCGGCGAGGTGGCCGTGCGGGGCGGGCTGCTCGACGTGTTCCCGCCGACCGAGGAGCACCCGCTGCGGCTGGAGTTCTGGGGCGACACGGTCGAGGAGATCCGCTGGTTCAAGGTGGCCGACCAGCGCTCGCTGGAGGCGGCGGAGGACGGGCTGTTCGCGCCGCCGTGCCGGGAGCTGCTGCTGACCGGCGAGGTCCGGGCCAGGGCACGGGAGCTGGCCGAGGAATACCCCGCGCTGGCCGAGGTGCTCGACCAGCTCGCCGAGGGCACGCCGGTCGAGGGGATGGAGGCGTTCGCCCCGGTGCTGGCCGGGGAGATGGACCTGCTGCTCGACCACCTGCCGATCCGGTCGGCGGTGTTCGTGTGCGACCCCGAGCGGCTCAGGGGGCGGGCCGAGGAGCTCGTACGCACCTCCCAGGAGTTCCTCGAAGCCTCCTGGATCAACGCGGCGGCCGGTGGCGAGGCGCCCATCGACCTCGGGGCGGCGGCGTTCCGCTCGCTGGAGGAGATCCGCGCGCACGCCGACGCGCTGGGGCAGCCGTGGTGGACGATGGCGCCGTTCGGCGCCGGGGTGGAGCTGGCCGCGCAGGACTCGGAGGCCTACCGCGGCGACACGGCCAAGGCGCTGGCCGACATCAAGGGCTGGCTGGCCGACGAGAAGGCGGTCGTGCTGCTCAGCGAGGGTCACGGGCCCGCCGAGCGCATGGTGGAGCTGCTCAAGGGCGTTGACGTGCCCGCCAGGCTGCGCACGTTCCTGGACAAGGCGCCCGAGCCCAAGGTCGTGCACGTCACGACCGGGCTGATCGAGCACGGCTTCATCACGCCCAGCCTGGCCGTCCTCACCCATCTGGACCTGGTGGGGCAGAAGGCCTCCACCAAGGACATGCGTCGCCTGCCCTCGCGCCGCCGCAACATGGTGGACCCGCTCCAGCTCAAGGTCGGCGACCACGTGGTGCACGAGCAGCACGGCGTGGGCCGCTACGTCGAGATGGTGCAGCGTACGGTCCAGGGCGCGACCCGCGAATACCTGGTGATCGAATACGCCAAGGGCGACCGCCTCTACGTGCCGACCGACCAGCTCGACGAGGTCACCCGCTACGTCGGCGGCGAGTCCCCCACACTCAACCGCATGGGCGGCGCCGACTGGGCCAAGGCCAAGTCCAGGGCGAAGAAGGCGGTCAAGGAGATCGCCGGGGAGCTCATCCGCCTCTACTCCGCCCGTATGGCCTCGCCCGGCCACGCGTTCGCGTCGGACTCGCCCTGGCAGCGGGAGATGGAGGACGCCTTCCCCTACGCCGAGACGGGCGACCAGCTCGCGGCCATCGACGAGGTCAAGCGCGACATGGAGCGCGGCGTGCCGATGGACCGGCTGATCTGCGGCGACGTCGGCTACGGCAAGACCGAGATCGCGGTGCGGGCGGCGTTCAAGGCGGTACAGGACGGCAAGCAGGTGGCGGTGCTGGTGCCGACGACGCTGCTGGTGCAGCAGCACATGTCGACGTTCACCGAGCGGTTCTCCAGCTTCCCCGTGGCGCTCAGGCCGGTCTCCCGCTTCCAGACCGACAGTGAGGTCAAGGGCACCCTCGACGGGCTCAGGTCGGGCGCGGTGGACGTGGTGATCGGCACCCACCGGCTGCTCAGTCCCGAGGTCAGGTTCAAGGACCTGGGGCTGATCATCATCGACGAGGAGCAGCGGTTCGGCGTCGAGCACAAGGAGGCGATGAAACACCTGCGCACGCAGGTGGACGTGCTGGCCATGTCGGCCACGCCGATCCCGCGCACGCTCGAGATGGGGCTGACGGGCATCCGCGAGATGTCCACGATCCTCACGCCGCCGGAGGAGCGGCATCCGATCCTCACGTTCGTGGGCCCGTACGAGGAGAAGCAGATCGGCGCCGCGATCCGGCGCGAGCTCATGCGCGACGGCCAGATCTTCTTCGTGCACAACCGGGTCGCCTCGATCAACCGGGTGGCCGCGCGGCTGCGCGAGCTCGTGCCCGAGGCGCGCATCGCGGTGGCGCACGGGCAGCTGAACGAGCACCAGCTCGAAAAGATCATGGTGGGCTTCTGGGAGCGTGAATACGACCTGCTCGTCTCCACCACGATCGTCGAGTCCGGGCTCGACGTGCCCAACGCCAACACGCTGATCGTGGACCGGGCCGACAACTACGGCCTGTCGCAGCTCCACCAGTTGCGCGGGCGCGTCGGGCGGGGCAGGGAGCGCGGTTACGCCTACTTCCTCTATCCGCCGGAGAAGCCGCTGACCGAGACCGCGCACGAGCGGCTGGCCACGATCTCGCAGCACACCGAGATGGGCGCGGGCATGTACGTCGCGATGAAGGACCTGGAGATCCGCGGCGCGGGCAACGTGCTGGGGGCCGAGCAGTCCGGGTTCATCGCGGGTGTCGGCTTTGACCTCTATGTCCGGTTGATGGCCGAGGCCGTACAGGAGCAGAAGGCCAAGCTGGCGGGCGCGGAGGTGCCCGAGGAGCAGGCCGAGGTCAAGGTGGAGCTGCCGATCAACGCCCACATCCCGCACGACTACGTCACCTCCGAGCGGCTGCGGCTGGAGGCGTACAAGCGGATCGCGGCGATCACCGCGCAGATCGACATCGACGAGGTGCGCGACGAGCTGACCGACCGCTACGGCAAGCCGCCGGTCGAGGTGGAAAACCTGCTGGAGGTGGCCAGGTTCCGGATCAAGGCGCGGCAGGCCGGGCTCACGGACGTCACGCTGCAGGGCCAGAACATCAAGTTCGGTCCCGTTCGGCTGAAGGAGTCGCAGCAGGTGCGGCTCGACCGGCTGTACAAGAAGGCGATATACAAGCAGGCGGCGGAGACGCTGCTGGTGCCGATTCCCAAGACCAAGCCGCTGGGCGGGCAGCCGCTGCGCGATCTCGACCTGCTCAAATGGTGCGGTGACCTGGTCGAGGCGATGTTCCTGGAGCCCGCACGGGTAAGCTAGCGGCGATTTTTGGGTTGGAAAGGGACTTACGTGAAGTCGATACGAGTGGCCGTGGCCGCCGCGGCGGCGGGCATCGCGCTGACCGCCTGCTCATCCCCGATGCACGCCGGGGCCGCGGCCGTGGTGGGCAACGAGCGCATCTCCACCAATCAGCTCAACGATGCCACCCAGGACTACCTGGCCGCGCTCAAGCGGGCCAAGCTGGATGAGCAGACCGCGCTGGGCGGCATCCCCGCCGGCCAGTTCGTGCTGCGTGGCCTGGCCAACGTGAGCGCCTCCCGGCAGCTCATCGACCGCTACCGGATCGCGGTGACCCAGACGGAGGTCGACGCCGCGCTCAAGAACCCGGGCCAGTTCGAGTCGCCCGAGATCAACCTGCTGGCCTCCGGCATCCCGCCGCGGTCCGCCCAGGAATACGGCCGGGCGGTGGTCGGTCTCACGAAGCTGCAGCAGCAGTTCGGCGGGCAGAGCGGCCAGCAGCGGGTGGCCAAGGAGCTCGGCGCGATCAAGCAGACCTTCAACCCCCGCTACGGCACGCTCAACCTGCAGCCGTCGCAGGACAACCCGGGCCTGTTCGTGGACACCGGCAGGTTCGGCAAGCTCACCCAGCAGCCGGCGCAGCCGCAGCCGCAGCCGCAGGGCTGATCGTGCCGCTGATCGTCGTCACCACCTCGCCCCGGGTGGCGCCCGGGCTGCTGAGTCACCAGGCGTGGCAGGCGCTGCGCTCCGGGCCGGTGCTGACCGGCTCCGCCGCGCATCCCCAGCTCCCCTATCTGGCCGAGGCCGGGATCGACGTCGAGGTCGTCGAGCCGGACCCGGCGGCGCTCGCCGGGCGGGCGGTCACCGAGACCGTGGTGTGGCTCGCGTCGGACGACGAGGCGTTCATGCGCGCCGTCGGGCACGCGGCGGTCGCGCTCGCCGAGCCGCCGCTGATCGAGGTCGTGCCCGGCTCCTACGACCTGCCGGGCGCGCGGGTGCTCGACCTGGTCGGGGTCATGGAGCGGCTGCGTACGGAGTGCCCGTGGGATCGCAAGCAGACGCACGAGACACTGGCGCCCTACCTGCTCGAAGAGGCCTACGAGGTGCTGGAGACCATCGAGGAGGCCGACTACCAGGCACTCCGTGAGGAGCTGGGGGACCTGCTGCTCCAGGTGGTCTTCCACGCGCGGGTGGCCGAGGACTTCGACATGGACGACGTCGCGGCCGGGATCGTGGACAAGCTCGTCCGCCGCCATCCCCATGTGTTCGGCTCGGTGAGCGTCGAGAACGCCGACGAGGTGAACGCCAACTGGGAGGCGATCAAGGCGGCCGAGCGGGCGTCGAAGGGCCGCGAGTCGGCGCTGGACGGCGTGCCCATGGGGCAGGCCGCGCTGTCGCTGGCCGCCCAGTTGGTGCGCCGGGCCGAGCGGGCCGGGGCGCCCGAGGCGCTGGCGGCCGGGGTGGGCCAGGGCGTGGCCAGGGAGTTGTTCGATCTCGTCCGCCGGGCCGCCGAGGGCGGGCTGGACGCCGAGGCCGAGCTGCGGGCCGCCGCCCGGGCCTATCGCGACCGCGTACGCGCCTGGGAGGCTGGTCAGGGGCCCGAGCATACGCGTGATCAGCGGTGACCGATAGGCTCTGACGGCATATTGCCTTTCCGATTGAGGAGCGCATCCCGTGGCTACCATCGAGGTCGTATACGCCCGCGAGATCCTCGACTCCCGGGGCAACCCGACGGTCGAGGTCGAGGTGGTGCTGGACGACGGCAGCACCGGCCGGGCGGCCGTACCGAGCGGCGCGTCCACCGGTCAGTTCGAGGCGGTCGAGCTGCGTGACGGCGGCAAGCGTTACGGCGGCAAGGGCGTGGAGAAGGCCGTGCTCGCCGTCACCGACGAGATCTTCGACGAGATCAGCGGGATCGAGGCCGAGGACCAGCGGATCATCGACCAGGTCATGATCGACCTGGACGCCACGCCCAACAAGTCCAAGCTCGGCGCCAACGCCATCCTCGGCGTCTCGCTGGCCGTGGCCAAGGCCGCCGCGGACAGCGCCGACCTGCCGCTCTTCCGCTACGTCGGCGGCCCCAACGCCCACGTGCTGCCCGTGCCGATGATGAACATCCTCAACGGCGGCGCCCACGCCGACACCAACGTCGACATCCAGGAGTTCATGATCGCGCCGATCGGGGCGGAGACGTTCCGCGAGGCCGTGCGCATGGGCACCGAGGTCTACCAGGCGCTCAAGGGCGTGCTCAAGGAGAAGGGCTACGCCACCGGCCTGGGCGACGAGGGCGGCTTCGCGCCCAACCTGCCCTCCAACCGCGACGCGCTCGACCTGATCCTGGTCGCCATCGAGCGGGCCGGTTACACGCCGGGTGAGGACATCGCGCTGGCGCTCGACGTGGCCGCCTCCGAGTTCCACAAGGACGGCGTCTACACGATCGACGGCAAGGGCCTGTCCTCGCAGGAGCTGATCGCGTTCTACGAGGACCTGGTCGCCAACTACCCGCTGGTGTCCATCGAGGACCCGCTCAACGAGGAGGACTGGGAGGGCTGGCAGGCCATCACCCGGGCTCTCGGCGACAAGGTGCAGCTCGTCGGCGACGACCTGTTCGTCACCAACCCCGAGCGGCTGGAGCGCGGCATCAAGGCGGGCGCCGCCAACGCGCTGCTGGTCAAGGTCAACCAGATCGGCACGCTGTCGGAGACCCTCGACGCGGTCGACCTGGCCCACCGCAGCGGCTACCGGTGCATGATGAGCCACCGCTCCGGCGAGACCGAGGACACGACGATCGCCGACCTGGCGGTGGCGATCAACTGCGGTCAGATCAAGACCGGCGCCCCGGCCCGCTCCGACCGGGTGGCCAAATACAACCAGCTCCTCCGCATCGAAGAACTTCTCGACGACGCCGCCCGTTACGCGGGTCGCGCGGCATTCCCGCGTTTTCAGCGCTAGTTTCGAGTACGGCTCGCGGCGCCCCGAATCGGCCGTGACCCGGCGAGGGAGCGGCATCAGGGCGACCGAGCTGCCTCACGGAGTGAGGCCATCAGCGCTGGAAGGCGGTGGGCATCCGGGCGACCGAGCTGCCGAACGGAGTGAGGCCATCAACACTGCGAGGGAGCGCGGCATCGGCGCTCGCTCGCGACCGAGCCCGCCTCACGTGGTGAGGCCGTGGACGCAGTGATCAGGGGGTGCAGCAAGTGGCGAAGAGGCCGCAGCTTACCGGGCGGGCCGCCATCCTGGCGGTCGTGGTGTGCGCGATCGCGATGAGCCTGGCCTACCCTGTGCGCGAGTACATCAGTCTGCGCCGCAGCATCTCCGAGCTGCGCGCGGAGCGGGCCGAGGTCGAGGCGGAGAAGCAGGCGTTGCTGGCCCGCGACCGGCAGAGCCGCGATCCCAACTGGATCAAGAAGACGGCCAAGGAGCGGCTGCACTACTGCGGGCCCGGCGAGAAGTGCTACGTGGTGATGGAGCCCCACCAGGGCAAGGAACAGAAGGCCGTGAAGCAGCCGGTGGCGGTGCCGCCGTGGTACCAGACGCTCTGGGAGTCCGTGGAGGCCGCCGACAAGGGCACCGGACGCAGGGCGGTCACCGGAAAGGAAACCGTTGGACAGTGATGACGTCGAGGTCGTGCGGAAGCAGCTCGGGCGGCCCCCCAGGGGGTTGCGCGCGGTCGCGCACCGCTGCCCCTGCGGCCACCCCGACGTGGTGGAGACCGCGCCACGGCTGCCGGACGGCTCGCCGTTCCCGACTCTCTACTACCTGACCTGCCCCAAGGCGGCCTCGGCCATCGGCACGCTCGAAGGCTCGGGGCTGATGCGCGAGATGCAGGACAGGCTCGCCGCCGAGCCCGAGCTGGCCGCCGCCTACCAGGCCGCGCACGACGACTACGTCGCCAGGCGGGACAAGGCGGCACACGACCAGGGGCTGGCGCCGTTGCCCGGCGACATGCAGAGCACGGGCGGGATGCCGCGGCGGGTCAAGTGCCTGCACGCGCTCGTCGCGCACGAGCTCGCGGTGCCCGGTGCCAACCCGTTCGGCAGGGAGGCGCTGGACGCGCTCCCCGAGTGGTGGAGTGACGGACCATGCGTGTAGCCGCCGTGGACTGCGGCACCAATTCGGTACGCCTGCTCATCGCGGACGTCCGCGACGACGTGCTGGACGACGTCGAGCGGCTGATGGAGATCGTCCGCCTGGGCCAGGGCGTGGACAGGACCGGCAGGCTGGCCCCTGAGGCCCTGGAACGCACGTTCAAGGCCATGCGGGGCTACCGCGAGCTGATCGACCGGCACGGCGCGACCGAGACCCGTGTGGTGGCCACCAGCGCGACCCGGGACGCGGCCAACCGGCAGGAGTTCGTCGACGGCGTCCGCGAGATCTTCGGGGTGGAGCCCGAGGTCGTGGCCGGGGCCGAGGAGGCCGAGCTGTCGTTCGTCGGCGCGACCAGGGGCCTGCTCCGGTTGTCGCCGGAGACCGAGCTGCCGCAGGGACCGTTGCCTCCCTACCTGGTGGTGGACATCGGCGGCGGGTCCACCGAGTTCGTGGTCGGCACCGTGCACGCCGAGGCGGCGCTGTCGGTGGACATCGGCTGCGTGCGCCTCACCGAACGGCACCTGCGGGACGCGGGCGACCCGCCCGCCGCGCCCGCCCTGGAGGCCGTGGTGGCCGACATCGAGGCGGCGCTCGACCGGGTGGCGGCCGAGGTGCCGGTCGAGCGGGCGCACACGCTCGTGGGCCTGGCGGGCTCGGTGACGACGATCGCGGGAATGGCGCTCGATCTGCCGGCCTACGACTCGGCCCGGATCCACCATTCGCGGATTTCGGACGTGCAGGTGCACCAGGTTACCCGTCGGTTGCTCGCGATGACGCATCGTGACCGTGCCCAGGTCCCGGTCATGCATCCGGGAAGGGTCGATGTGATTGGCGCCGGCGCGCTTATTCTCGACAGGATCGTTCGCCGTTTCGCGTTTTCGCAGGTCATTGTTAGCGAACACGACATCCTCGACGGTATTGCCTGGACCATCGCGCGTTAGCTGAAGAAATCCGGACATTTCGTGAACATGGATCATGTTGAGCGTGCAATCAGTATTGTGATTAGGTAAAGGGGCATTACGGGGGCTTTGCCATATAGCCGTGCACAGGAGGTGTCGGCGTGGCGACCGTTCCCGAGCGCGTCTCTTCCTCTCACGGAATGGAGCACTCTCACATGATGTCTGTTGGGTTGGCACGTAAGGCGGCGGCTGCCGGCGCGTCCGCCGCCGTGCTGGCCGCCTTGGGCGCGGGGCTGGTGGCCAGTCCCGCTCAGGCGGCGACCTCGGCCACGGCCGCCGCTTCCAAGGCCACGTCGGGGTCCGCGAAGGTCTCGGTCTCCACGCCGAAGGCCGCCGTGCGTGACTACGAGGGGTCCTGCCCGACCGAGGTCGACTTCTCGGCCAAGATCACGGTGCCCGTCAAGGGCAAGACCAAGCTCGCCTACCGCTGGCTGCACGGCGACGGGTCCAAGGGCAAGGTCAAGAGCCTCACGCTCACCGGCCATGGCAGCAAGTCGGTGACGGTCAAGCAGTCCATCGCCTTCAAGGACGACGTCAAGGGCTGGGAGGCCGTTCAGGTCCTCGGTCCGAAGAAGGTCACGTCCAAGAAGGGCTACTTCTCGGTCTCCTGCAAGGAGCCGATGAAGCTGAACGAGGCGCGTACGCACCTCAACGTGTCGGCGCGCGCCTGGGCCAGCCCCAGCACGTACGTCGGCTCCTGCACCTTCGGCAAGCGGATCTCCTTCACCGGTGTGATCTCGTCCAACCGGTCGGCGTGGGTGCGTTACCGCTGGGTTCTCAACGGTCACGTGGTCGACTACGGCAAGATCAAGGTGCACGACAGCCGCAAGGTCGGTTTCTCCATCTCGCCGCGGCACAGCCAGCACGGCTATGCCCAGCTGCAGGTGCTGAGCCCCGACCGCGCCTCCTCCAACCGGGCCGCCTACAAGGTCTGGTGCAAGGGCAAGGACAGGGACGAGCACTCGCACTCCGTTCCGTCCTACGGTGCCAAGGTGAACGCCAGCGTGTCGGCGTCCACCACCAGCGACTGCAAGGTCAGCGCGAGCGGCTCGATCTTCACGACCGGTGCCGCCAAGGTCAGCTACACCTGGCTGCTGAACGGGCAGACGGCGGGTGGCGGTAACGTCTCCTTCGGCCGCGACGGTGGCACGCAGGGCGTGAGCATGACCCGGGCGCTGAACGGCTCGGCCGCGAAGGGTGGCTCGGTCACCCTGAAGGTCTCGGGCCCGAGGAACAGCGAGTCGTACACGGCGTCCTACAGCGCCTGCAAGGCTCCGGAGCCGGCGGCGCCGGCTCCGAAGCCGACCACGACCGCGACCGCGATTCCGACCGCTTCGGCGACGACGCTTCCGCTGCCGGTCAAGTAAGCGATCCAGAGGTCGAGTGACCTGACCGGGTGACACCTTCGGGTGTCACCCGGTTTTTCGTTTGCCATGTCTCCCTGCCCGAGCACCTCGGCCATCCCGACGCCCGCTTCAAGCGGCTCGGCCGCTCCGACGCCCGCTCCGGCGCGCCCGGTTCGAGCGGTTCGGCCACCCCGACGCCCACGCCCAGTCCGAGCGCGACGAAGTGATCGGGCACCATCGGTGTCATGACCTTCGTACCTCCCGGCACCGGCTGGCCCGGCGACCCGGCGACCGCTGACACCCCGGTCGCCCACGACCCCGCGGACGTGCGCCGCCTCGCCTCCGCCTGCGACACCCTCGCGGAGCTCACGGCCGCGCAGTCCGTCTGCCGGGCCTGTCCGCGGCTGGTGGCCTGGCGGGAGGAGGTCGCCACGGTGAAGCGGCGGGCGTTCGCGGACGAGACGTACTGGGGCCGTCCCGTCCCGGGCTGGGGCGACGAGCGGCCGCGGATCCTGCTGGTCGGCCTGGCGCCGGCCGCGCACGGGGGCAACAGGACCGGGCGGATCTTCACCGGCGACCGCAGCGGCGACTGGCTGTTCGCCTCGCTGCACCGCTGCGGCCTGGCCGAGAAGGAGACCAGCACGCACGCGGGCGACGGCCAGCGGCTCCTGGGCGTGCGGGTGGTGGCGCCGGTGCGCTGCGCGCCGCCGGCGAACAAGCCCACGCCGGAGGAGAAGGGCACGTGTCTGCCGTGGATGTCACGCGAGGTGGCGCTGGTCGCGCCGCACGTGCGGGTGGTGGTGGCGCTCGGCGGCTACGCCTGGCAGGCCATGTGGCCCGCGCTCAAGGACGCGGGCTACGACCTGCCCCCGGCCAGGCCGCCGTTCGGGCACGGGGCCGAGACCGAGGTCCGGTACGGCGACGCGCCGGTGACCCTGATCGGCTGCTATCACCCGAGCCAGCAGAACACCTTCACCGGCCGCGTCACCGCCCAAATGCTGGACGACATCTTCACCAGGGCCAGGTCACTGGCTGTGTGACGCGTTGCACCACGCCTGGATTGGATCCGTCGCGGGGGCTTGACGTAAGCTTGTGAATGCTTTCACAAGCACTCCACGAGGGATGGGGCCTCAGGATGAAGAAGCACATCTTGATCGTCGGCGGTGGGTACGTCGGCTTGTACACGGCGCTCCGGCTGCAGCGCAGACTCCGTCGGGAGCTGCACGGTGGCGAGGTTCGCATCACGATCATCGACCCCCAGTCCTACATGACCTACCAGCCCTTCTTGCCTGAGGCGGCGGCGGGTAACCTCTCGCCTCGGCATGTCGTGGCCCCGCTCCGGCGCATCCTGCCCAAGGCGCGCATTCTGAACGGCACGGTCACCAAGGTCAGCCACTCCGACCGCACCGTCACGTTCCAGCCGGCCGAGGGGGAGCCGCGGCAACTGACGTACGACGTGATCGTGATGGCGGCGGGATCGATCTCGCGGACGCTGCCGATCCCGGGTCTCACCGACATCGGCATCGGGTTCAAGACCGTGGGCGAGGCCATCGCGCTGCGCAACCGCGTGCTGCACCAGCTCGACCTGGCCGAGTCGACCGACGACCCGGACGTGCGGCGCAGGGCGCTGACGTTCGTCGTGGTCGGGGCGGGCTTCGCCGGCGTGGAGGCGCTGGCCGAGCTGGAGGACATGGCCAAGGACTCCAGGCGCTACTACCGCAACATCGGGCCGTCCGACCTGCGCTGGGTGCTCGTCGAGGCGACGAACCGGGTGCTGCCCGAGGTCGGCCCCGAAATGGGCAAGTGGACCCTGGAGCAGCTCCGCGAGCGCGGGATCGACGTCAGGCTCGAAACCCGGCTGGAGTCCTGCGTGGGCGGGCACGTGATGCTGTCGGACGGCACGGAGTTCGAGGCCGAGACGCTCGTGTGGACCGCGGGCGTCAAGGCCAGCCCCGTCGTCCGGGACAGTGACCTGCCCCTGGACGAGCGCGGCCGGATCAAGGGCACCGCCCGGCTCACCGTCGCGGGCACCCCCGACGCCTTCGCGGCCGGGGACGCCGCCGGCGTGCCCGACGTGACGAACCCCGGCCAGTTCTGCGCCCCGAACGCCCAGCACGCGGTCCGCCAGGCCAAGGTGCTCGCCGACAACATCGTCCGCCACCTGCGCGGCGAAGAACTGGTCGAATACCGCCACAAGTATGTCGGATCGGTTGCCGGGCTGGGCCTCCATCAGGGCGTCGCCAATGTCTATGGCGTCAAGCTTCGCGGATTTCCTGCGTGGTTCATGCACCGCACCTACCATCTGTCGCGGGTGCCGACGCTGAACCGCAAGGTCCGTGTCGTCGTCGACTGGACCCTGACCCTGTTCTTCAAGCGAGAGACGATCTCACTGGGTGAGATGGAGCACCCGCGCGAGGGCTTCAGGGCCGCCGTGGCGACGACCCACCGCTAGCCCGGATACGGCTGCGCCCCGGCGATCGATTCGCCGGGGCGTTTCGGCGCTCCTGGGATGTGAGGCGGAAGGGGTGTCACGGGGTGGGGCTCTCAGCGGTGACCGTGCTCGGCATGGACCGGCCCGGTGTGATCGCCGCGGTCACCGGTTCGCTCGCCGAGTGCGGGGCGAACATCCAGGACTCGACCATGACGCTGCTCGGCGGTCATGTGGCGATGATGTTGCTGGTGTCGGGCGAACTGGACTCGGCCGAGCTCCTGAAGCGGCTGCGCGCGTCCGACCTCGTGGTGACCGCCTCGGCCATCGAGGCCCGCCGCCACTTCTGCGACGAGGGGGACGGCCTGGGCTATGTGCTGACCGTGCACGGCCCGGACCGGCCCGGCATCGTGTCCGCGGTCAGCGCCGTGCTCGCGGCGGACGGCGGGAACATCACCGGCATGAGCACCAGGCTCACCGGGCGCCTGTATGTGCTGATCGCCGATGTCGAGCTGCCGAAGGAGGTGGACGTGGTGGCGCTCATGCGCAGGCTGGCGGCCGTCGGCGCCAGCCTCGACTCCGAGATCACCTTCCGCCCCGTCGAACCGGACCTCATCTGACATCCTCCCCTGCCTGAAGGCCGGGGACTCCAACGGCACTGGGCGAGTCGGTAACGCGACATGCCGAGCACGCTAGCGACCCTCACCGACAAAACTGGGAGTCCCTCATGACTTACCGTTCCGCGTTCTCCTGCCGCCCTGAAAGACAGGCGCCCCACACTACGGGCCACAGGTGAACCGGCCCGGAGGGCAGAGGGGCGCCGGAGGAGCGCCTCCGGAGAAGCCCTGCGACCTCAGTGGCACGTCCGGTGGGCGACTCCAGGATGCCGAGGGGACGCCGGGGCCGGAGTCCCAGGACGCCACGGGGCCGCCGCGTGAGGTCGGGACGCCGGGCCCGGGGAGGATGTCGGGCGCGGTGCCGATGTCGGGTTCGGCGGGGACGTCGGATTCGGTGGGAACTTCGGGTTCGGCGGGGGCGTCAGATTCGATGGGAACTTCGGGTTCGGCGGGGGCGTCGGATTCGGCGGGGACGTCGAGTGAGGTGGGGAGGCCACGTGAGGTGCTGGGGGCGCCGCATCGGTTGCTGTCCGTGGCGGCCGTGCCGGTGGACCCGTGCGCCCCCGAGGTCGTGGCCGCCGCCGCCGATCTCCTGGCTACCCTGCGACACGTATCGTCCACGGCCGGCCTGGCGGCCCCTCAGATCGGCCTGAGTTGGCGCCTGATCGCCTTTGACACCCGGCTCCACCCCAGGACCCGGTCATGGGCCGGAGAGCTCGTCCTGGTCAATCCTCGGCTCGTGGCCGCCTCCCACTGGGACCACGCCAGGGAGGGGTGCGCGTCGGTCGTCGGGCTCACTGCGGATGTGCGCCGCGCCACGCGTATCACCGTACATGGGCATTTGCCAGGAAGCGGCGAGCCCGTCACCATCGAGGCTGATGCCTTCGAAGCTCGTTGCATTCAGCACCAACTGGACCATCTGGACGGTCTACTCTTCTTGGACAGAGTCCCCGGAGCACTATCACTTCACCGCAGACTTCACACTTGTGACGCCTGATGCGAAGTTGTGCTCCTCGGAAGCATGGTCCGTTTCGTATGATTGCGGCGCCCCCGTAGCCCAATGGCAGAGGCAAACCCCTTAAAAGGGTTGACGTGCGGGTTCGAATCCCGCCGGGGGCACTTGCCATCTTCATTGGCTTTAGGGTCACTGACCTGGGGATTTACCGCCATCGTCCGACGGAGTCGGCTTCCGCAGTTCACGGCCGATATCGAGTTGTTACCGACTGGTCGCCACCTCGATGTCGGGGGACCGGTCGCTCCTGTCCTCTTCTGGCCGAGTTCGCTCCCGCATATTGACAAGCCGCCCCGTTTCTGCTTTCTCGAAGTTTTCTTTCTGTGAATGGTTGACTACGGATTACATACAACCTTTTCGCAACGGTGGCCGGCGGGCTGGAAACAGCGCCGGTCGGCCCGGCGGTGCTCCTGCCGGAGAGGCGGTGGCCGTGGTCGGATGACCTTGGGAACTCGGCGGCGCGGTCGTTCGTTGGATCGCTGCCGAAGTTCCCGAATGAACATCGATCTGACGCGTCAGTTGACCAAGGTGCCGCCAGGCCCCGTAGGCTCGGCGTCACAGGAGGCAGCGATGGAGAGCAAGAACCCCGTATTCAGCAGGTCGCGGCAGCAGACCGGTGGCTGGGCTGGGCCGTCCCCGTCCCCGGCCCAGCTGCAGAACATGTACGACTCACCGTCGTACGCACCCCCCACCAGGCCCGCCTACCGGACCATGACGCTCGATGACGTGGTGGTGCGCGGGTTCCTCACCCTCGGCACACTCGTCGTGGCGGCGGCCGCGTCGTGGGTGCTCAACGTCCCGCCCATGGTCGCCATCGGCGCCGCGGTCGTCGCGCTGATCCTGGGATTGATCGCCTCGTTCACCCAGAGCACCAACCCGGCGCTCATCCTGGGCTACGCCCTCTTCCAGGGCGTGTTCATGGGCAAGATCAGCTCCGTCTTCGACGGCCTCATCAGCGGCATCGTGCTCCAGGCGGTGCTCGGCACGGCGTTCGCCTTCGGCGCCGTACTGGCCGTCTACACGCTGCGGATCATCCGCGTCACGCCCAAACTCGTGAAATTCGGCATCGCCGCCGCCATCGCGGTGGTCGGGCTGCTGCTCGTCAACATGCTCGTCGGGCTGTTCAACGACGGCGGGCTCGGCCTGCGCACCGACAGCCCGATCGGCTGGGTGTTCAGCATCGTCATGATCCTGGTCGGCTGCTTCTTCCTGCTGCTCGACTTCGACTCGATCGAGCAGGGCGTGCGGCAGGGGGCGCCGGAGAAGTTCGCGTGGCAGTGCGCGTTCGGCCTGACGCTGAGCCTCGTGTGGATCTACCTCGAGGTGCTGCGTTTCATCCACTATTTCAGTAGCAGCGACTGATCATTCAGCCGCTCGTCATCTCCATGGGCTCCGCCGATCCCGGCGGAGCCCTCTCTGTCTGCGACCGAAAATCTACGTGCCGTCACCGAATGATGCCTGATTAGGGGCTTGCCATCTGGACGTGGGTGTTGCAGTGTCTAGCAAAGGACCTTTATCCGCGGAGGTGCCCATGTCCTTGAACCACTCACCGGAGACGCAGACGAAGCTCATCGCAAGGGTCCCTACGATAACGGGACGCGAACTCCCAGAGTGGTTCCAAGCCATCGACAACGGCCCGGCTTTCCTGAGGTGCGACGAGCGGGCCAACTGGCTTGCCGACGAGCACGGGCTGTCCCACGGCTATGCCGCGGCGATCGTGCGTGAGCACGAGCGGCACCGCCGTAACCGCATGGGCTTCATCTAAGCCCATCCATCCCCCGCGCCCGTGCCAGAAGCGCGGGCGCGTCATCATGGGGTGATGGACCTCGACAAGGCGCTGGCCTTTCTCCGTACCAACCACCGCGCCATCCTGCTGACCCGGCACCGCGACGGGCGTCCGCAGATGTCACCGGTGGTCGCGGGGGTCGATGACGGGCGGATCGTCATCAGCACCCGCGAAACCGCGGCCAAGACCCGCAACGCCCGCCGGGACCCGCACGTCTCGGTATGCGCGTTCACGGACGCCTTCTACGGCGACTGGATCCAGGTGGAGGGCACGGCGGAGGTCATCTCGCTGCCTGAGGCGATGGACGGGCTGGTCCAGTACTACCGGGGCATCTCAGGCGAGCACCCCGACTGGGACGACTACCGCGCCTCCATGCTGCGCGACCGCCGCGTCCTGCTCTCCATCACCCCCATCACGGCAGGTCCCGATCGCCACGGCTGAACACAGCCATCTGCCACGACACGTCGCGCTCGGCCATCGGCCGCATGTGGCGGGTAACTTCCATCCGTTACGGCATGCCGTAACGGATGGAATTGCTTGTCACGTGTGACGGATCGTTACGGATGGAATTGGCCCGTAAATGTGGAGCGGCATGCCACAGCCGGTGGCATGCCGCGATCGGTGGAATTCACTCAGCTCAAGCGTTCGAGGAGCATTGCCATGCCCTGGCCGCCGCCGACGCACATGGTTTCCAGGCCGATGGACTTGTCGTGGTGCTGGAGGCTGTTGATCAGGGTGGAGGTGATGCGGGCGCCCGTCATGCCGAACGGGTGGCCCACCGCGATGGCGCCGCCGTTGACGTTGAGGCGGTCCAGGTCGATCCCCAGCTCACGGTACGACGGGATCACCTGGGCGGCGAACGCCTCGTTGATCTCCACCAGGTCGATGTCGTCGATCGCCATCCCGGCCCGGGACAGCGCCTGGCGGGAGGCCTCCACCGGGCCCAGGCCCATGATCTCGGGGGACAGGCCGCTCACCCCGGTGGACACGATCCGGGCCAGCGGGGTGATCCCGAGTTCGGCCGCCTTGACGTCGCTCATCACGATCACGGCCGCCGCCCCGTCGTTGAGCGGGCAGCAGTTGCCGGCCGTGACGGTCCCGTCCGGCCGGAAGACCGGGTCCAGCGCGGCGACCTTCTCGTACGTGGTCCCCGCCCGGGGCCCGTCGTCCTTGCTCACCACGGTCCCGTCCGGCATGGTCGCCGGCGTGATGTCCTTCTGCCAGAACCCGTCCGCCAGCGCCTTCTCGGCCAGGTTCTGCGAGCGCACCCCGAACTCGTCCTGTTCCTGGCGGGTGATCCCCTTGAGCTGGGCCAGGTTCTCGGCGGTCTGCCCCATGGCGATGTAGACGTCGGGGACGTTCCCGTCCTGGCGCGGGTCGTGCCAGACGTGGCCGCCCTCGCCGAACTCCTTCGTCCGGTCCCGCGCGTCCAGGAAGATCGGGTTGTGCGTCTCGGGCAGCGAGTCGGAGTTGCCCTTGACGAAGCGGGAGACGGTCTCCACCCCGGCCGAGACGAACACGTCCCCCTCGCCCGCCTTGATGGCGTGGAAGGCCATGCGCGTGGTCTGCAGCGACGACGAGCAGTAGCGGGTCACGGTCGTGCCGGGCACGTTGTCGAGCCCGAGCATCACCGCCACCACCCGCGCCATGTTGAACCCCTGCTCACCCCCGGGCAGCCCGCACCCGAGCATGATGTCCTCGATCGTCGACGGATCGAGCTGGGGAACCTTGGCCAGCGCCGCCTGGATCATCTGCACGGTCAGGTCGTCGGGGCGGATCTCCTTCATGGATCCCTTGAAGGCTCGTCCGATGGGGGAACGCGCGGTTGCGACGATGACTGCCTCGGGCATGACTCCTCCTTTGTCGGCGCTAATAGTAGAACTATATTCCAGTTCTACCCGCAAGCGCCTCTAGCCGTACATGCCCGGAGCGGTCGCCGTCTGGTCGTTGATGGCGTGAATCGCTCCCTTTTCGTCGCGCCACAACCGCCATCCTCCCTGGCTGCCGGTGAACCAGGGCGGCGGCGCCGTCGCGGGGGAGACCCGCTTTCCGGTGGTGAGGTCGTATTCGCACAGCGCGGCCGTCGGGTAGAAGCCCGGAGCCTGCCCGCGCAGCGGCAGCGGCTTGGGGTCGGTGACGCAGAACGACCACCCGCGCTGGTCCTTGACCGGCACCGCCTTGCCGGAGGCCAGGTCGAAGGCCGTGCCCTTGGCGTTGTGCTGGAGGAAGCCCAGCTTGTCCATGTGGTCGGGGAAGGCCAGCCACCAGCCGGACCCGGGCACGTCGGAGGCGGTGATCTGGCCGAGCACCCGGCCGCTCTCCGAGTCCAGCCGGGCGAAGCCGCCGTAGGCGCCCTGGCGGTCGACGGGGCGTACGACGGGGGCGTATCCGGGGCTGCCGCTCGGATAGACCCGTACGACCGAGGGCCGCATCCAGTTGACCGTCCCGTTGCCGATCTTGATGGAGAAGAGGCCGAACGTGGAGACCTTCTTCGTCTGCGGGTTCGTGTAGGGGGCGACGTAGCCGACCAGGTTGTCGCCGGCGGCGCCGAAGGCCCACCCGCCCGACAGGTCCAGTCCGGGCCCGAGCGCCTGCTCGATCGGCTGCTGCCACTGGAGCTTGCCGGTCTTGACCTCGTACGACTCGATCATGGGATTGGTGGCCAGCCTGAGGAGCAGGACCTGGTCCGGACCCGACCACTCCACCTCGGCGATGCCCGGCAGTGTCCACAACTGCTTGCCGGTGGACGGCTCCAGCACCACCATGCGGGCCTTGGCCAGCGCGGTGTGCTCGGACACGCAGATGTAGGGCCCGCAGCGCTGCGGACCGAACGTAGAATGCACCGGTCTGGTCCACTTCTGCGCCCCGGAGCGGGCGTCACGGGCCATCAGGGTGGCGTTCCAGCGCCCCTGCTTGGCCGGGTCGAGCGCGACGACCATGCCCTGGCCCTTGGCGGTCTCCACGATCGCCGGCGTGGAGACGCCCATGCCGGGCAGCCTGCCCGCCATCGTGGCCGGGTGAGCCCACAGCCGCCGGCCGTCACGCAGGTCCATGGCGACGGTTTCGAGCGTGCCGTCGGACTTCATGGAGGTGGCGGCGGCGACCCCGCTCGCGACGGCCATCCGGCTGACCACGTTGACCTGGGTGTTCTCCCAGGCCGGGAATGTCGAGGTGGCCGCGTCGCTGCCGGAGCAGGCGGGCACGGCGAGGGTTCCAGCGAGGGTGCCGGCGAGGGCGAGGGACGGTTTCCAGCGGGGCCGCAGCACGGGCAATCCACTCCAAGGGGACGAAGAGTGGCGACACTGGCACGCAGAGTGACCGGCTCTGGCCGAAGTCAGGCGTCGTTGACCGTCGCGCCGAGCCGCCGGCGGAACAACGTCACCCACTTGCCGTAAAGGCCCGTCGCCCGCCCGTCGACCCGGGTCGCGGTGACCTCGGTGCCGGGCTCCTCCGCGGCCGTGGCCGCCGCAAGGTAGATCGGTTGCAGTGCTTCCTCGCGCGCGGGCCCCGGCTCAGGCCACAGCCCCAACGCAGCGCACACTGACGGTAGCACCGCGTGAGCGGCCTGCGCGTAACCTCGGGCAGATGGATGGAAACGATCGGGTCCGAACATTTCTGTCGGATTTGTCGCGAACTCCGGTCCCAGGACGTCGGCGAACGCCACCGTCCGCCCGCCCGCGTCCACCACGGCCACCGTCTGCGCCGCGGCGAGCTGGCGGCTCCAGCGCCGCGCCACCCAGCGCAGCGGCTGCGCGATCGGCCGCACCGTGCCGAGGTCGGGGCAGGTGCCCACGACCACCTCGATCCCCTCATCCCGCAGTCGCCGCACGGCCTTGGACAGATGGCGTACGGCGAACGCGGGCGGCGTCTGCGTGATGATGTCGTTCGCGCCCACGAAGATCACCGCCACGTCCGGCCGCATGGCCAGGGCCGCGTCCACCTGGTCTCCCAGCTCGGCCGACGAAGCGCCCGACTTCCCGGCGACCAGCAGGCGCACCGGCCGCTCCGCGGCCGCGGCCAGGCCGGTGGCGAGCAGGACGCCGGGGGTCTCGTTGTGATCGGTCAGGCCGAGTCCGACCGAGGTGGAATCGCCCAGCATGGCCAGCTTGAGCGGCGGGCCGGAGAACTCGCCGTAGCTGCCGTCGGAGGCCGGGCCGTCCATGCCGTGGGGGCGCCCGATGGCTTTGCGCGCGAGCATCCCTTCCGCGATCAGCAGACCGTACGCGGTGGCTCCCAGGGCGGTCAGCCCGCCTCCTCCGAGCGCCGCCGCAGTGGCGATCTTGCGCGCCGCCCTTGCCATGCCAGGTGCCCAGACCACGTAAGTGCCCTCCTCGTCGAACTCGGCGGTAGCGTTTGCTTGAAAGCTAGCCGAGCGCCTGCCACCCCCACTGGATCTCGGCCACGGGCAAGCTGATCAAGCTTCGGCAAAGAAGGTGAACACCTCGGTGCGCGTTTACGATTCCCTGGTCGACCTGATGGGGAACACTCCGCTGGTCAGACTGCACAAGGTCACGGCGGGAGTGCCGGCCAGTGTGCTGGCCAAGGTGGAATATTTCAACCCGGGCGGCTCCGTCAAGGACCGCATCGCGGTTCGCATGATCGAGGCCGCTGAGAAGTCGGGGGCACTGCGCCCCGGCGGCGTCATCGTCGAGCCGACGTCCGGCAACACCGGCGTGGGCCTCGCGATCGTGGCGCAGCAGAAGGGATACCGGTGCCTGTTCGTGGTGCCGGACAAAGTGGCCCAGGACAAGATCGCGGTGCTGCGCGCGTACGGGGCGGAGGTCGTGGTCTGCCCGACCGCCGTCTCGCCCGAGCACCCCGACTCCTACTACTCGGTGTCCGACCGGCTGGCCCGCGAGGTGCCGAACGCCTGGAAACCCGACCAGTACTCCAACGTCAACAATCCGGACTCGCACTATCACTCGACGGGCCCGGAGGTGTGGGAGCAGACCGAGGGCCAGGTGACCCACTTCGTGGCCGGCATCGGCACCGGCGGCACGATCAGCGGCACCGGCCGCTACCTCAAGGAGGTCTCCGACGGCCGCGTGAAGATCATCGGGGCCGACCCGGAGGGCTCGGTCTACTCCGGCGGTTCCGGCCGTCCGTACCTGGTGGAGGGGGTCGGCGAGGACATCTGGCCGGCCACGTACGACACCGAGATCTGCGACGAGGTCATCGCGGTGTCCGACAAGGACTCCTTCAACATGACCCGCCGGCTCGCCCGTGAGGAGGCGCTGCTGGTCGGCGGCTCCTGCGGGATGGCCGTCGTGGCGGCGCTGCGGGTGGCGGCCACGGCCAGGCCCGACGACGTGGTGGTCGTGCTGCTGCCCGACGGCGGCCGCGGCTACCTGTCGAAGATCTTCAATGACGACTGGATGGCCGACTACGGCTTCCTGACCACCTCGTCCGACGAGGGGCTGGTCGGCGACGTGCTGGCGCGCAAGCGGCCGGGGCTGCCGGAGTTCGTGCACGCACATCCACACGAGTCGGTCGGTACGGCGATCTCGATCATGCGGGAATACTCGGTGTCCCAGCTCCCGGTCATGAAGGAGGAGCCGCCGGTCATGGCGGCCGAGGTGATCGGCTCCATCGTCGAGCGGGACCTTCTGGAAGCCCTCTATCACGGCCGGCTCTCCTCCGATGACTCGATCGCCGATCACATGTCCGCCCCGCTACCCATGATCGGCAGCGGCGAACCTGTGGCGCGGGCGGTCGAGGCGCTGGAGAAGGCCGACGCCGCCGTGGTGCTGGAGAACGGCAAACCCGCCGGGCTCATCACCCGCCAGGACCTGCTCGCCTTCCTCGCCAACCACTAGCTGGTGTTTCGGCTCGATGCGCCGCGGGCGGCGCGAAGCCGCCGGGGGGCCGGGGAGGTCGGCTCGGAGCGGTGGGAGGCCACCCGCGGCGTGCCGGAAATGCCTCCTGGGCGCCTTGGGGATGTGCGGATCGCCTCGAAGTGGTCGGAGGTCGCCTCCGGGCGGATGGGAGTCCGACTCACGGAGCGGAACCCGGTTCGGGCGGTGGGAGTCCGGTTCTGGGAGTGAGAGTTCGGCTCACGGAGTGAGATCCGGTCAGGGAGTGAGAGTTCGGCTCAGGGTGGTGGGAATTCGGCCACCACTTCCCAGGCACCCTCGGGGGACGGGCCGGCGTGGAGGCGGCCGCCCAGTGCCTCCACTCGTTCGGCCATCCCGACCAGCCCGAACCCGCCGCCCAGGCGGGAGGCCCGTGGGTCCGCGGCCGCGCCGAAGTTGCGGACCCGCAACACCACCGCCTTCTCGTAGCGCCGCAGGGTCGCCTCGACCCAGGCCGTACGCGAGGCGTGCTTGCGCACGTTGGTCAGCGACTCCTGGAGCACTCGGTGCAGGGTGGTCATGACCTCCGGCGGCAACGTGCGGTCGTCCAGCCCCGGCCCGATCTCGAAGGCCACCTTCGGCCCGTCGGCCGAGAACCGGTCGGCCAGCAGGCGCAGGTCGGCCAGCATGATGCCCGGTTTGTGGTCCGCCTCGTCCTCGGTACGCAGCACCGTGACCATGCGCCGCATCGAGGTCAGCGCCTCCGACCCGGCCGTGGCGATGGCGTCCAGCGCGGGTGCCACCGCATCCGGCCTGGTTTCCGCGACGGTACGCGCGGCCTGGGCCTGGACCACGATGCCGGTGATGTGGTGGGCGACCAGGTCGTGCAGCTCCCTGGCCAGCTCCAGCCGCTCGGCCTTGCGTACGGAGTGCACCGCCTCCGCGCGGCGTTCCTTCACGAAACGCAGGTAGCCGCCGATGCCCGCCGCCGTCGACCATGCCGCCAACAGCAGGAACGACAGCGCCAGCTCCGACTCGTTGTGGTGGCGCCCCATGGACTCCGCCATCAGGACGATCAGGCTCACGCACGCCAACTGGGCGGCCCGGCGTACCGGCTCGACGTGCCGGAGCACCCCGATGAGCAGGATGAGCAGTGACCCCGTCTCGACCAGGCCGGGAACGCCTTTGACCCCGGCGCTTCCGATCATCGCGGAGACGCTGAACGACAGGGCCAGCATGACGCTGAACCCCTCCAGCCGCAGCCGCCTCCGCAGCACCACGAACACGATGCCGGCGATCCCGCAGCCCAACACCAGCCACTGCAGGCCGCCGATGTTGACCGCGAGCGCGAGGTCGAGCAGGAGCAGCATGCCCAGCCAGCCGAGCATCGCGATCTCGCTCAGCCGGCGGATCCAGTACACGAGGCGGTTGGAATCCCCCACGACCCCGAGCCTAGGCCGGAAGTCGGACATGTCGTATCAACCGTTCGGCCGAGAGAGCTCGCCGGAGACCCGCCCTTCAGCGGAGGCGGCGAGCGGATGTGTCGCCCATGCTGGGATATGTCGGAAAGGGGACAAGGAAATGGTTGCCATCGGATTCCTGCTACTGGGCGCCGGACTGGTCATGGCAGTGCTGCTCGCGCTCGCCGATCCCGTGCTGCTCTCCCGTGTCGGTGGGGCGGGCACGGAAGACGGCCGGCCGGAGGCCGATGTGGTACGGCTCCCGCCCCGGTCAGGCGGGGACCACCGGGAGTTCGAGGCGGCCTGACCAGCCCGGCTCGCGCGGGAAAGTGGTGCGGGCCATGCGGGCACCGTGGGGACGGCCCGCGAGCGGCCCGCGATCCGGAGGGGAACGGATCGCGGGCCGACTTCCGTTAACGTGGCCTTTATGAGCAACGGTTTTGAGACTCTGGCCATTCACGCTGGTCAGGAGCCCGACCCGGCTACGGGTGCGGTCGTGCCGCCGATTTACGCGACGTCCACGTACAAACAGGACGGCGTCGGCGGGTTGCGCGCCGGATACGAGTACAGCCGTTCGGCCAATCCCACCAGGACCGCGCTCGAAGAAGCGCTGGCGGCGGTGGAGGGCGGGGTGCGCGGGCTGGCGTTCGCCTCGGGGATGGCCGCCGAGGACACGCTGCTGCGCACGGTGTGCAAGCCGCAGGACCACGTCCTCATCCCCAATGACGCCTACGGGGGCACCTACCGGTTGTTCTCCAAGGTCAATCAGCGCTGGGACCTGCACTTCGACCCGGTGCCGCTGAACGACCTCGACGCCGTGGCCGCGGCGATGACGCAGAAGACGAAGGTGGTGTGGGTCGAGACGCCGACCAATCCGCTGCTCGGCATCGCCGACATCGCCGCGCTGGCCCAGCTGGCGCACGAGTGCGGGGCGCTGCTGGTGGTGGACAACACGTTCGCCTCGCCGTACCTGCAGCAGCCCCTCTCCCTGGGCGCGGACATCGTCGTGCACTCGACCACGAAATACGTGGGCGGGCACTCCGACGTGGTCGGCGGGGCGCTGATCACCGCCGACCGCGGGCTGGGCGAGGAGCTCGCCTACCACCAGAACGCGATCGGCGCGGTGGCCGGGCCGTTCGACGCCTGGCTGACGTTGCGCGGGCTCAAGACCCTCGGCGTGCGGATGGACCGCCACTGCGACAACGCCGAGCGCGTCGTGGACCTGCTGACCGCGCACCCGCGGGTGACCCAGGTGCTCTACCCGGGGCTGCCCGAGCACGCCGGTCACGAGGTGGCGGCCAAGCAGATGAGGCGGTTCGGGGGGATGGTCTCGTTCCGCGTCGAGGGCGGGGAGGCCGAGGCCGTGGCGGTCTGCGACCGGGCCAGGCTCTTCACGCTGGGCGAGTCGCTGGGCGGGGTCGAGTCGCTCATCGAGCATCCGGGCAGGATGACGCACGCCTCGGCGGCCGGGTCGCCGCTGGAGGTCCCCGGCGACCTGGTGCGGTTGTCGGTCGGGATCGAGACGATCGACGACCTGCTCGCCGACCTGACCCAGGCACTGGGCTGACCACCACCCCGGGCGCCTGGCCACGGTCCGGGCACTCCGGCCGGAGCGCCCGGGGCCGGCTCAGCCGCTGGGAACGACCATCAGGAAGAGGATCACCAGCCAGATGACCGCGATCAGCCCGCTGATCGCGGCGATCCGCCCGTTCTGGACCTTCGCGTCGTCGTCCGCGCTCTCGCTGGAGAGCACGCGGACAGCGGTACGCAGGTCGCGGTCGATGATGACGAGCAGCACGGCGGCCACGATGAACAACGTCATCGAAGCCGTCATATACCACTTGCCGAGCAGCCCGTTGCCGAGGACCACGCCGAGCACCAGTCCGAAGACGAAGACGCCCAGGGTGCCCACACTGTAGATCCTCGTCAGGCGCTGGATGATTTGCAGAGCGGGCACGTTCTTGTCACGGATGACGCGCGGCGCGGTCATCGTCGCGGCGGTGACCGGGCCGATCGTGAAGATCGCGAAGCCGATGTGCAGCCAGAGAAGCAGGGACGACATGCCGCAGAGACTAGTCCCCGGCGATCTCGGTGGGGGACTCGACACTCTCTTTGCCCTCCACGGGGCAGCGCATGATCAGCTCCCTGGCCACTACGGCGACGATCATCAGCACGATCAGAATTGTCGCGGCGATCGCGGCAATCATGGGTACCCCTCCCTCCCCGGTGCGGACCTCAATATCGTCCTTAATGACTAGACGGTTGGGCAACGGAATAAGTTCGTCCCCGGTATCGTTACTCACCGTCGCTTTTTTCTTACCCCCAGGGCACAAGGAGGTGCCGTCCGTGGCCATCAGGCATGTCGAGCCCTACTCCGACGAATGGCTGCAGCAGCCGATCGGCTATGCGCGCCAGGTCGTTGACATGCTGGGAGGCGAGGTGGCGGACTGGTGGGACGGCCCGTGCGATCCGCGCGGCGTCACGCTCCGGCTGGCCGACGGGAACGCGCTGGTCTGGGACGAGGAGAGCGGCTGGCGCCTCGGCGGGTTCGTCTCCGGGGCCCGCAACACCCACACCGAGCTGGACGGCGTCCGCTATCTGGGCCACGGGCTGCTGCCCCGGCCGGAGCGGGTGCCGACGGCCCTGCGTGAGGCCAGGGCGGGAATCGGCGCCAGCTCGGCCTGGCGGCCCTGCTACCGCTCACACCGCAACTGCCGCGACGGCTTCGACGTCGCCCTCACCTTCTACTCGTCCCTGGTCGACGCCTGACCTCGAACCACTCGACCGGCTCGTCGGCGGGCCTCGCACTCCTCGCGGGCCGGCTCGTCGCCGGACTTTGCATACCTGTGACCGGCTCACCGCCTGATCTTGAGTGACTCACGACCGGTCATCATCTGCCCTCAGGGTTGTCTGTGCTGCGGCGTTTCCGGGGTCGCCCGGCGCTTCGCGGTCAGGCGAGCACCAGCATGATGTGCTCATCCTCGCCGTGCTGGACCGTCCCCGTCCGCTGGAAGCCGTGCTTCTCCAGGAGGCGGACCGAGGCGGTGTTCGCATGGAAGGGGTCGGCGTGCAGCGGACGGACCTTCTCCAGCTCCAGGAAGAGCCCCAGCGCCCTGGTGCCGACGCCGCGCCCCCAGAACTCGCGACCGAGCCAGTAGCCGATGAACCGTTTGTCCGCCTCCCACCAGGCCACCAGGTTTCCGGCCAGGGCGCCCTCGACGGTGACCGCCCGCACGTGGACCGTGGGGTCGTCGAGGATCTGGGTGGTCCAGTGCCGCAGGAAAGCCTCCCGCGGCCGGGGCGCGAACCTGGACCGCCGCACCGCCTCCGGATCGTGCTCCTGCGCCAGGAACACCTCCAGATCCGCCTCCACCACGTCTCTCAGCCGCACGGCACCGTTGTCCATGCCGGGGATTCTGCCGGAGGGCACCGACAGAATCCCCGCGACCCCTCCCGGCATCAGCGGACGCGGCGGAGGCGGAGGAAGTCGCTGACCACGTATTCGCCCAGGCGTTCGGCGCTGGGGGAGAAGACGCGGCCGCCGTTTCTGCGGGCCACCTCGTCCACGAACTCCTTCAGCCGGTCGTCGGCCGCCAGCATGAAGATGTTGATCGTGGCCCGCCGGCGGGTCATCTTGTCCACCTCCGCCAGCGTCAGCTCCAGCGTCTCGTGCGACGGCGGCCACTCGAAGGCGGACCTGCCGTTCCGCATGAGGTGGGCGGTCGGCTCGCCGTCCGTGACCACCAGGACCACCGGTTCGAAGTCGGGGTGGCGGTCGAGGTGGCGGCCCGCGATGAGCAGGGCGTGGTGCAGATTGGTGCCCTGGACCATGTCCCAGTCGAGGCCGGCCAGCTCATCCGGCTGCAGCACCCTGGCGTAGTTGGAGAAGCCGATGATCTGCACGGCGTCCTGCGGGAACTTCGAGGCCACCAGGGCCTGCAGGGCCAGGGCCGTCTGCTTGGCGGCGGCCCAGGTGCCGCGCAGGGCCATCGAGTAGGACAGGTCCACGAGCAGGCAGACGGCCGCGGCGCTGCGGCGCTCGGTTTCGGCCACCTCGAAGTCGTCGACCGACAGGCGCACCGCCGCCCGCTCTCCCGGGCCGGCCGTGGTCACGCCGCCGCTGCGGACGCCGTTGACCAGAGTGCGTACGACGTCGAGAGGCTGCTCGTCGCCGAAGCGCCACGGGCGGGACGAGCCCGTCAGCTCGCCGGCCGAGCCCGCGTCGTGCTGGTCGTGGTCGCCGCGCCGGCCCGCGTCCAGTGAGGCGAACACCCGGCGCAGCGCCGTCTCGCCCAGCCGCCGCACCGCCTTGGGGGTGAGCTCCAGCTTGCCGCGGCGGCGCAGCAGGTAGCCCTGCTCCTCCAGCTCCCGCTCGATCCGCTTGAGCGCCTCCAGGTCGTCCACCGCCGAGCGGCCGAGCGCCCGGCGTACGGCGGCCTCGTCGATGTCGTCGAGCCGCGCGCCCGGGTAGTCCTGGCGCAGGGCGGTCTCCAGTTGGGTGAGGTCGGCCAGCTCCTCCAGGGCGGTGACGGCGTCGCCCATGTCCAGCGGCTCCTCGCCGGTGAGGCGCTCCGGGGCGTTCCAGGCCAGGTCGGGGCGGCGGGCGTAGAGGGACTCGCCCAGGCGGCGCATCTCGTCGGCGAGCCCGGCCTGTTCGAGGGTCTGGTTGATGAGGTTGCCGAGCTCCTCGCGCTGGCGCGGGGTCATGGAGGCCAGCATGCGCTGCGCGGCGGCGGCGCGGCGGGCCAGGATGTCCACGAGCTCCTCAAGGTTCCGCGGCTTTTCGGGGAACAAATCGCCATATTTCCCCATAAAGGCGTCGAAATCGGCCTGATTGTGCTCGCCACGGGCGTCCTTCTCCAGCATGTCGTTCAGATCCGACATCATCTGGCGGACGCGCTCCATCGCCTCCGGATCAGGGTTGGCCAGCGCGTCCCGCAGCCCCTTGAACTGGCTGTCGAGCACCTCCCGCCGCAGCAGGTCGCGCAGCTCCTGGAACGTCTGGCGGGCCGCGTTGGAGCGCCAGTCGTACGTGCTCAGCTCCTGGATCGCGCTGGCCGTGTCCTCGGGCAGCGCGTCGAGCCCCGCCTCGCGCAGCCGGGCGTCATCGGAGGGATCGGGGAACAACTCGGCCCGCTCCTGCCCGATCGCCTTGTCCAGCAGCGCCCGCGCCTTCTCCAGCGTCCCGTCGAGCCGCCCCCGCTCGCGCAGGTCACGACGGCGCCGCCGGACCTCCCTGAGCATGTCGTCCAGCCCCCGGCGGTCCTGCGCGCCGGGCAGGCCGCGCTTGAGCAGGTCGCGCAGGGCGTGGACCGGCGTCGAGCCCGAAAGGATCGCATCGCCCATCTCGTCGAGGGCGGCCCGCACGTCGTAGGGCGGAGCGAGGGGGTCGGGGCCGTCGTGGTACTCGCCATAGCGGAAGGCCATCACCAACCCAAGCTAACTCGATCCGCCCGCGCGTGCCGTACCCCTCGGGACCTACGCGTCCCCGTAGACCTCCCACACGTGGTTCAGGGAACCGATTTCGGGCGTGTAGTCGATCTTCACCAGCACGGGGTGCCCGGCCGTCTTGAGCACCTTGGTGAGGTCCGCTGACGTGCAGTTCTTCTTGCCGAGCCCGTCCCCGTCGGCGTTGACCGGGCGGCCCGCCAGCCACTTGTCCCCGCACCGGGCGGTGGTGCGCTGGAAGCCCGTGGCGGACGTGGAGCCGAGCTTGAGCCGCGTTCTGCCGGTCGCGAACAACACCGTGGTGTCGTTGATCCGGCTGATCGTGCCGCGGGCCGTGCGCGGGTCGGGCCAGTCGGCGACCAGGAACTCGTTGATCCTGGTCACCTTCCCGTTCCGGAGCTCGGCGCGCAGCGGGACGGGCCCGCGCGCCAGCGCGTCGGTCAGGTCGGCGGGCTCGCACCGGGTGCGTCCGAGACCGTCGCGGTCCACCGCGACCCGCCCCTCGGTCTCCTTCAGGTCGCAGGCCGTCGTGACCCGGCCGTAGGTGGCCGTGGTGTAGTCGAGCCGCAGCTCCTTGGCCTTGGAGAGGGGCTTCAGCGCGTGGAGGACGTGTCCACCGCGGTCGACCCTGGTGGCGGACCGGGGCATGATCCGCAGCTGGCCCTGGCCGGCGGACCAGGCGTATCCGTGAACGATCCCGTGGACGACCGGAGTGGTGGCCGCCTCGGCGGGCACGGAGTGCGCGACGACGGCACTCAGGGCGGCAGCGGCGGCACAGACGAACGGACGCATGAATGGTCTCCCCCGGTAGTGCTATCGACACTCTCTATGACGAGGGAGACCACCCGATTGTTCACGTCCGGTAGACCGTTACTCCGTCGAGGTCCTCCTTGGACAGCCGGCGCATGAGGTAGAGCCCTTCGAGCGCGAACTCCAGCGCGGCCGCCGCGTGCCCCGGCGACTCCTCCCCGGCGCCCATGCCGAGCCGGGCCATGACCTTGGCCAGGCCGGTGACGGGACCGATCCGGTGGAGCAGCTCCCCGGCGGGCACCAACTCGCCGGACTCCACCTGGTTGCCCTCGGCGAACTTGTCGGTCACCGGCGACAGGTCCATCCCGCCCAGCCGGCTCCTGAACGTCTCCGACGTGGCCCGCCGCAGCAGATGGGCGAGGATCTCGGTCTCCCTGCCCTCCTCGCTGACCTCGAACTCCACCTTGCCCCGCAGGCTGTGCACGATCGGGGCCAGGTCGACCACGCGCGTGACGGCCGTCGTCTCGCCCGTGATCGCGGCCCTGCGCACCGCTGAGGCGGACGCGGTCTCGGCCGCCGCGATCGAGAAGCGCGCCGACACGCCGGAACGGGCGTCCACGGCGGTCGACTCCCGCACCAGCCGGGTGAACCTGGCGATCACCTCGACCAGGTGCTCGGGGATGTCGGCCCCGATGTCCGGCATGGACTCCTGGCGGATGAGCCGGAGCTCGTCCTCGACCGTGAGCGGGTAGTGCGTGCGGATCTCGGCGCCGAACCGGTCCTTCAGCGGGGTGATGATCCGGCCCCGGTTGGTGTAGTCCTCGGGGTTGGCGCTGGCGATGAGCAGGATGTCGAGGGGCAGCCGCAGGTTGTAGCCGCGCACCTGGATGTCCCGCTCCTCCAGCACGTTGAGCAGCGACACCTGGATGCGCTCGGCCAGGTCGGGCAGCTCGTTGACGGAGAAGACACCCCGGTTGGTGCGCGGGACCAGGCCGTAGTGCACGGTTTCCGGGTCACCGAGCGTGCGCCCTTCGGCGATCTTGATCGGGTCGACGTCGCCGATCAGGTCACCCACGGAGGTGTCGGGCGTGGCGAGCTTCTCGCCGTAGCGCTCGTCGCGGTGCTTCCACGCGACGGGCAGCTCCTCTCCCAGTTCTCGTGCCAGCGCGAGGCAACGCGTGCAGACCGGCGCGTACGGGTGGTCGTTGATCTCGCAACCCTCGACCACCGGGGTCCACTCGTCCAGCAACTGGGTGACGGTGCGAATGAGCCGGGTCTTGCCCTGCCCACGCTCACCGAGGAGCACCAAATCATGTCCGGCCAGTAAAGCCCGCTCCAAGTGGGGCAGGACGGACTCGTCGAAGCCCACGATGCCGGGGAAGCGGGGCTCGCCATCCCGCAGCTTGGCCAGCAGGTTTTCCCTGACCTCGGCTTTGACGGTGCGATGAACGTGGCCGCTCTCTCGCAACTCGCGGAGAATACGTGGCTGATGCACGGGATCGAGACTACGTCCCCTGAGGGGAATGTGGCAGAGAGTTTCGCACCTGGCGGAGATTTCGGATCTTGACCATTGCGTGACGGTTCGTGGGCGTGCTTGTCCCTTTAGTGGGGAGAATCGGGCCTAGGGAACTTGGACATGTCGAGGAGGCGAGACGTGTGGCCTTGATGACAAGCCGCTTCGCCGACGGCCTCGCCGTGGGTTCCGACCTGGTGGAGGCCGCGCAGAACGCCGTCGGGCGGGCCCTGTCGAGGCTCAGCGGCCGAGCCGACTTGGTCTGCTTCTTCATCTGCGGCGACGACCCCGAGGACGTCGTGAAGGCCGGGCAGGCGGCGATGAGGCTCGCGCCCGAGGCGCACGTGATCGGGTGCAGCGCCACGGGGGTGATCGGCGACGGGCAGGGCGTGGAGCTGACGCCGGCCGTGAGCGCCTGGGCGGCGACGCTGGACGGGGCACGGCTGACCACGTTCGCGCTGGAGACGCTGGCGGCGGAGGACCGGTTCGTGGTGGTGGGGCTCCCGGAGCGCGGGGGAGACGACCACGTGGCCATCCTGCTCGCCGACCCGTACTCGTTCCCGACCGACGCCTTCGTCGAGCGCTCGGTGGAGGTGCTCGGCGACCTGCCGCTGATCGGCGGGCTGGCCAACGGGCTGCAGGGCCGGGGCTCCGTACGGCTGTTCGCCGACGGCGAGATCTACACCGAGGGCGCGATCGGCGTGCTGCTCAGCGGGCCGATCAAGGTCAGCACCGTGGTCAGCCAGGGCTGCCGGCCCATCGGCCCCAGCATGGCGGTCACGGCCGCCGAGGAGAACATGCTGCTGGAGCTGGCCGGGCAGCCCGCGCTGGCCCGGCTGGAGGACATCGTCAGCGAGCTGGACGAGGACGACCGCGAGCTGGTCGCCTCCGGCCTGCAGATCGGCCTGGCCATGGACGAGTACGCCGAACGCCACGAACGCGGCGACTTCCTCATCAGGGGAGTCATCGGCATCGACCCCGAACGCGAGGCCGTGGCCATCGGTGACATCGTGGAGGTCGGCAGGACCGTGCGGTTCCAGGTGCGCGACGCGGCCACCGCCGACGAGGACCTGTACGACCTGCTTGACGCCCACCGCGAGGAGCTCGGCAAGGTGGAGGGGGCGCTGCTGTTCTCCTGCAACGGGCGGGGCTCGGCCATGTTCGGCACGGCGGACCATGACCCGGTCGCGCTGCGCGACACGCTCGGCCCCATCGGCGTGGCGGGCTTCTTCGCGGCCGGCGAGGTCGGCCCGGTGGCGGGCCACAACCACGTGCACGGCTTCACGGCCTCGGTGCTGGTGTTCTCCAGCGCCGCGGGCTCGGCCTGAGCCGCTAGGCCGGGCGGCGGGGCTGGAAGAGCCAGGCGTCGAAGAGCGGCCGCAGGTCCCTGCCGGACAACTGCTGGGCCAGGTCGACGAACTGCTCGGTGGTGACGTTGCCGTAGCGGTGGGCGGCGGCCCACGTCCGGATCAGCCGGAAGAACGTCTCGTCGCCCACAGCCTTGCGCAGGGCGTGCAGGGTCATGGCGCCGCGCACGTAGACCGAATGGTTGAACAGGTCGTGCGGCCTGGCCTGCCCCGGCGGGTATGACCACATCGGATCGTCGGCCGGGCGGCTGTGATAGTCGTCGAAGATCGCGTCGGCGGTCTTCGCGCCCTTGTGCTCCGACCAGAGCCACTCCGCGTAGGTGGCGAACCCCTCGTTGAGCCAGAGGTCCTTCCACCGGCTGATCGTCAGGCTGTCGCCGAACCACTGGTGGGCCAGCTCGTGCGCGATGATGGTCGCGTCGGGGTCGAAGCCGCCGTAGATCGGCTTGGTCTGGGTCTCCAGCGCGTAGCCGGCCGCGTAGTTGTCGACCACGCCGCCGGTCGAGGAGAACGGGTAGGGGCCGAAGACCGTCGACCAGTAGTCGGTCACCTCGGCGGAGGTCTGGTAGAGCTTGTCGAGCGCGTTCTTGAAGGCCGGATCGACGGCGGCCAGGTTGACCACGCCGCCGGGGGTCCTGCCCTGGCGCAGCTCGAACCTGCCGAGCGTGGCGGTCGCGAGGTAGGTCGCCATCGGATGGCGCTCGCGCCACCTGAACGTGGTCCGGCCGCCGTCGGTCGTGGGCTGCCCCACCTGCTCGCCGTTGGCCAGTGCCGTCACCCCGGCGGGCACGGTGATCGTGAAGTCGAACGTGGCCTTGTCGGAAGGGTGGTCGTTGCCGGGGAACCACGTTTTGGCGCCGTCGGGCTCGGAGGCCACGAACGCGCCGTCGGCGGTGGCCATGAAGCCGTAGGAGCCCAGATTGGCACGGTCCCTGGCCGGTGTGGGCACCCCGGAGTAGGTGACCTTGACGGTGAAGCGGCTCATGTCGCCGATCGCCGTCGTGGGCGTCACGGTCAGCTCGTCGCCCTTGTGGGCGAACTTCGCCGGGGAGCCGTCCACGGTGACGTCGCTCACGTCGAGCCCGGCCAGGTCGAGGTTGAAGCTGGACAGGTCCTGGGTGGCGGCGGCCCGGATGGTGGTCACGCCGTCGAGCCGCTTGGTCGCGGGCGTGTAGTCGACGGTCAGGTCGTAGTGGGAGACGTCGTAGCCGCCGTTGCCGTCGGTGGGGAAGTCGGCGTCGCCGATGCCGGGCGCGCCCGGGCGGGCGTCGGCCGGGAACGCGGGACCGTCTGCGGGCGCACAGGCCAGCACGCTGATGAGCGCGGCCGCCACAGCCATTCCGCGCCTGTTGGAACGCATCGACGTAGAGACCCCCTTCGGATGGTGACCTGAATATTACGCTGGGTCAGGCATAGACGACGACTGTCCTGGCCGCCTTGTCATGCAGGGCTTGTTTGCGGGGATCGAAGAGAATCCAGCCGAGATCCAGCAGGATGCCTATGCCGCAGAGCCACTCGAACACGCTAGCCACGGCCTGCCGGACCGCGGTCTGCCCCACCTGTATTTTCGCGCCGTCGTCCTGCACCACTCTAATGCCGAACACTTTCTTGCCCGGCGTCTGGCCGTTCCAGAAGGAGTGCAGCAGCCAGAAGTACAGGAATCCCACCAGGGCGGCCGCGAATGTGTGCTGCACCGTGTAGCCCTCCCACACGCCCCTGCCGGCGTCCCAGGCGGCCTTCCAGCTCGCCCAGCCGAGGGGTGCGGTGAGGAGGTTGACGATGAGCCAGTCGAGGACGCCGGCGAACAACCGCCGCCAGCGCCCCGCCAGCCCCGGTGGCGGCGATCCCATGAAGTCCTGATCGCCACCGTCAAGTCAGCACAAACTAAAGGTTGCCCCTGCGTTCCTGCTCCCGCTCTATGGCCTCGAAGAGCGCCTTGAAGTTGCCCTTGCCGAACCCGAGCGAGCCGTGCCGCTCGATCAGCTCGAAGAAGACCGTGGGCCGGTCCTGCACCGGCTGGGTGAAGATCTGCAGCAGGTAGCCGTCCTCGTCGCGGTCCACCAGGATCTTGCGCTTCCTCAGCTCCTCGATCGGCGCCCGCACCTCGCCGATGCGCTCCCGCAGCTCGGGGTCCTCATAGTACGAGTCGGGCGTGTCCAGGAACTGCACCCCGGCCGCCCGCATGTGGTCGACCGTCGCGAGGATGTCATTGGTGGCCAGCGCGACGTGCTGCACGCCGGGACCGCCGTAGAACTCCAGGTATTCGTCGATCTGCGACTTCCTGCGGCTGACGGCCGGCTCGTTGAGCGGGAACTTGACCTTGCGCGTGCCGTCGGCCACGACCTTGGACATGAGCGCCGAGTATTCGGTCGCGATGTCCTCGCCGACGAACTCGGCCATGTTCGTGAAGCCCATCACGTTCCGGTAGAACGCCACCCACTCGTCCATCTTGCCCAGCTCGACGTTGCCGACGCAGTGGTCGATGGCCTGGAACAGCCGCCCGGTCCGCGTCGCGGGCGGCGCCGCCAGCGGCTCCGCGGCCACGTAGCCTGGCAGGTACGGGCCGTGGTAGTTGGTCCTGTCGACCAGGGTGTGCCGCGTCTGCCCATAGGTGGCGATGGCCGCGAGCTGCACCTTGCCGTGCTCATCCTCCATCGTGTACGGCTCCGCCAGCCCCTCGGCCCCATGGGCGACGGCGTGCCCGTAGCCCGCCTCCACGTCGGGCACCTGAAGGGCCAGGTCGATCACCCCGTCACCGTGCTCGGCGACATGCCGGGCGAGCGGCGTGCCCGGGCGGAGCGAGGCCCGGAACTCGAACGTGGCGCTGCCCGACCTCAGGACGTAGCCGACCTCGTCGCGGGTGCCGGTCTCGGGGCCGCGGTAGGCCACCAGCCGCATGCCGAACGCGGTCGAGTAGTAATGCGCTGCGTGCCTGGCGTTGCCCACGGCGAACACCACGGCGTCCATGCCATTGACTGGAAAGACATCACTCATACCTCCAACTCTCGATTTATCTGGACGACTTGCGCAACAGTTACCTCAGAGAGTGCACAATCTGCCTAGCTGATTCGCGAGACATCGGGTAAATCTGTACAGCATGACGATCGACGATCTGGACGCCCGGCTCATCGCCCTCCTGGCCGCCGAGCCCAGGCTGGGCGTGCTCGAATGCTCGCGCCGGCTCGGCGTGGCCCGTGGCACGGTCCAGGCCAGGCTCGACCGCCTGCTGGACAGGGGAGTGGTCACCGGGTTCGGGCCCGACGTGTCGCCGGAGGCGCTCGGCTACGACGTCACCGCGTTCGTCACCCTGGAGATCAGGCAGGTCGCCGGGCACGACCCGGTGGCGGACCGGCTGGCCCTCATCCCCGAGGTGCTGGAGGTGCACACGATCACCGGCGACAGCGATCTGCTCTGCCGGGTGGTCGCGCGGACAAATGCCGATCTGCAAAGGGTTATTGATCAGATCGTCGGAGTTCGGGGCGTGCTCAGGACAAATTCGATCATCGCCCTGGACACTCCGGTTCCCTACCGTGTGTTGCCATTGGTGGCCGATGTACCGCGTCGGGGAGCGCGGTAGTCGTAATATCGCCTGAGGGACGAGGCACTATTGTCGATCGTTTACCCTTGGCATTCGCCCAGCTTGCGGGGGTTGGGCGAGGCTTGGCTAGGGGGTCGAGGGTGCGGATCGGTGGTGGTAGCAGGATGCGGAAGCGGCGAATATTTCGACTTCTGTTGATTTCTTTCGGCGCTGGAATCCTCGTGCTGGTCGGACTTTTCGCCATCGCATGGGCTATGACTCCCATTCCTGACACCACCCAGAAACAGGCGACCGCGCAGGGTTCGGTGATCTATTACCGCGACGGCAAGTCCGTGCTGGCGCGCCAGGGCGTCGACCGCAAGAACGTGGCACTGGCCCAGGTGCCCAAGCACGTACGCGACGCCGTCATCGCGGCCGAGAACCGCTCCTTCTACCAGGACGCCGGCGTCTCGCTCAAGGGCACCCTGCGGGCCCTGTGGTCGACCATCACCGGGCAGCAGCTCCAGGGCGGCTCGACCATCACCCAGCAGCTCGTCCGCAACTACTACAGCGGCCTCAGCCAGGAACGTTCCATCACCCGCAAGTTCAAAGAGATCCTCATCTCGATGAAGGTCGACCAGTCCAAGTCCAAGGACTGGGTGCTGGAGCAGTACCTCAACACGATCTACTTCGGCCGCGGTGCCAACGGCGTCCAGTCCGCAGCCCGCGCCTACTTCGGCAAGGACGTGGGCGACCTGACCGTGGCCGAGGGCGCCTACCTGGCCTCGGTGATCCAGCAGCCCAGCCGGTTCGCCGATCCCAAGGGCTCCGACCTGGCGGCGGTCAAATACCGCTGGCAGGCGGTGATCAACGCCATGGGGCAGACCGGCGCGCTGTCCCGCGCGCAGGTGGCGGCCCAGCACTTCCCCGAGCTCAAGACGCCGAAGAAGCCGTTCGAGCTCAAGGGCCAGTCCCGCTACATGCTCGAACAGGTGACCGCCGAGCTCAACCGGCGCGGCTACACCGACGAGGACATCAACGGCGGCGGGCTCAAGGTCGTCACCACGTTCGACAAGAAGCTCATGGAGGCCGCCGCGCGGGCGGTCAAGGCCGTGCTGCCCAAGGACACGCCGGCCAAGGTGCGCACCGGGCTGGCGGCCGTCGATCCCGCCACGGGCGAGGTCGTGGCCTTCTACGGGGGCCGTCCCTCGCAGTCGGCCTACTACGACAGCGCCTTCTCGGCCAAGGTCCAGGCCGGGTCGACGTTCAAGCCGTACACGCTGGCCGCCGCGCTCGACAACGGCTTCGACCTGTCCACCAGGGTGAACGGCAACTCGCCGTTGAAGGTCGCCTCGGCGGACCAGCCCATCCCCAACGACAGCGACCGCTCGTACGGCCAGATCGACCTGGTCACGGCCACCGAGAACTCCGTCAACACCGCGTTCGTGGACCTCGGCCAGAAGGTCGGCCTGGACAAGGTCGCCGCCGTCGCCGAGAAGGCGGGCATCCCCGCCGACCAGCTCCAGCAGCACGAGAAGGCCGCCTCGTTCCCGCTCGGCGTGGCCTCCGTCAGCGCCGTCCAGAACGCCTCCGGCTTCGCCACGTTCGCCAACAAGGGCGTGCACGTGGAGGCTCACGTGGTGCGCTCGGTCACCGACGGGGCCGGGCGCAGGCAGGTGGTCGATCCGGTCTCCACGCGGGTGATCGCCGAGCAGGCCGCCGCGGACACCGCGTACGCGATGGAGCAGGTCGTCAAAAACGGCACCGGCACCGCCGCCAGGCTCTACGACCGCCCGGTGGCCGGCAAGACGGGCACCACGGACGAGTCGGCGTCGGTCTGGTTCAACGGGTTCACGCCGCAGCTCGCGGTGGCGGTGGACATGTTCCGCGACGACAACGCCACGGTCACGATCCCCGGGTACGGCACGCAGTTCGGCGGCCAGTTGCCCGCGCAGATCTGGCGGGAGTTCATGACCGAGGCGATGGCGGGCAAGCCGGTCGAGGAGTTCCCCGAGCCGTCCGATTACGGCTATGACGACTACTACTCCTCCCCGGACCGGGGCGGGGACATGTCCGACCCGGAGCAGTCCCCGCCGGCCTATCGGGACGACTGGGACACGCCCGAGTCCGACCTCACCCAGCCTCCGTTCACCGACGAGCCGCCGACGGACATGCCGGACTCCGATCGCCCGGAGGAGCAGCCCGAGGACCGGCCGCAGGAGAGCGACCAGCCGATGGAGGAGATCCCCCAGCAGCAGCAGCCGCCCTCGTTCGGCTCCGACCGAGGCTCGGTCCAGGGCCCTGACCGGGGCGGCCGCGGAGGAGACGGCATCGAGTGAGCGCGGTCATCCGCCCAGTTCGGCCTGGAGGTCCGCGGTCGTGGTGACGGGCATGCGGCAGGTGAAGTTCCGGCAGACGTAGGCGGCGGGCGCGCCGCCGACCAGCCCGCGGCCTTCCAGCAGGCCCGGGAACGTCTCCCCGGCCGCCAGGGGATCACGCGGAGCGCCGTCGTCACCGGATCCGAGCGCCACCACCAGCCCGGGAACGTCGGCCAGCAGCGCGGCCCGGTGCAGCGCGGCCGTGCGCGAGTCGCCGGGCGGGCCCACGACGGCCACCTCGACCGGCCCCGCCAGCGCCGCCCGGGCCACCGCCAGGCCCCAGCCCGCGAACCTGGCGTGCCCGGTGGCCAGGACCGACACCGTGCCGAGCGCGGCGTGGGCGGCCTCCCGGTGGCGGGCCGAGCCGGTCAGCGCGGCGTAGGAGAGCAGCGCGCCCGCCGCCGCGTACTGGCCGGAGGGGGTGGCGTTGTCCGTGGCGTCCTGGGGCCGCTGGAACAGCCGCTCGGCGTCGTCGGCCGTGTCGTAGAAGCCGCCGGCCCCGTCGGTGAACCGGTCTAGCACGGTGTCCAGCAGCGTGCCCGCCAGCCGGAGCCACCGGGTCTCGCCGGTGACGCCGTACAGGGAGATCAGTCCCTCCGCCACATTGGCGTAGTCGTCGAGCACCCCGGCGTTCTGACCCGCGCGGCCGTCCCGCGAGGTGCGCAGCAGCCTGCCGTCCACCAGATGCGTGCCGGCGAGCAGCTCGGCCGCCGTCGTGGCCGCCGCCACCAGGTCGGGCCGCTCGAACACCAAGCCGGTCTCCGCCAGCGCGGCGATGGCCAGCCCGGTCCAGGAGGCCACGACCTTGTCGTCGCGTCCGGGGCGGACCCGCCGCTCCCTGGCGGCGAGCAGGCGCTCGCGTACGGCGCGGAAGCGCTCGGGGTCCTCGGGGTCGCGCGGGAGCTGCAGCACGGAGGTGCCGTGCTCGAACGTGCCGGTCACTTCGAACAGGTCCGCCGCCCACTGCCCGTCGTCCGCGCCGAGCACCTCACGCAGCTCCTCGGGCGTCCAGACGTAGAACCTGCCCTCCACGCCCTCGCTGTCGGCGTCGAGCGCCGAGGCGAACCCGCCCTCGGGCGTGCGCATCTCGCGCAGCAGCCAGTCGGCCGTCTCCAGGGCGACCCGCCGGGCCAGCTCTCCGCCGCCCGCCTTCCACCAGTGCGTGTAGACCCGCAGCAGCAGGGCGTTGTCGTAGAGCATCTTCTCGAAATGCGGCACGACCCACGCGGCGTCCACGCTGTAGCGCGCGAACCCGCCGCCGAGCTGGTCGTACATGCCGCCGCGGGCCATCGCCGCCAGCGTGTGCCCGCTCATCTCGCGCTCCCCGGAGCGCAGCAGGAACTCCAGCACCATGGACGGCGGGAACTTCGGCGCCCTGCCGAACCCGCCCCTCACCTCGTCGTAGGAGCCCCGCAGGTTGTCCACGGCGCGCGCCAGCGTCTCCTCGCCGGGCAGGGGCCCGCCGGGCAGCGTGGCGTGCGCGTTGAGCGCCTCCACCACCTTGGCCCCCTGCCGCAGCACGGACTCCCGCTCGCCCGTCCACACGTTGTGGACCTCGGTGAGCAGGCGCCGGAAGTGCGGGCGCGGGAAGTAGGTGCCGCAGTAGAACGGGTGTCCCTCGGGCGTCGCGAACACCGTCATCGGCCAGCCGCCCTGCTGCGTCATCGCCTGCGTGGCGCTCATGTAGACGGCGTCCACGTCGGGCCGCTCCTCGCGGTCGACCTTCACGTTGACGAAATGCTCGTTCATGAGCCGCGCGGTCTCGGCGTCCTCGAAGCTCTCGTGCGCCATGACGTGGCACCAGGTGATGTCAAGAAGCGAGTAACCAATGGCAGGATGAGTACCCCACACTGATCAACAGGGGTACGTCCCGCCTACTCGCTTCTCGCATCGCCTCCTCTCCCCATGGCCACCAATCAACCGGGTTGTTGGCGTGCTGGAGGAGGTAGGGAGAAGTCTCTCTACCAAGCCTGTTCATGAGACCAGGCTCTCACACGGATAGGTCGTCCTCGCTCACCGTGCGCCGCGCTGCTGCCGTCGGCGCAGGACGTCGTCCATCGAGGTGGTCGGCAAGGTGCCGGCTTCGGCTGCCGCTCGGATCCGGTCGCGGTCGGGATCGGTGTCGAGCATCGCGCGGCCCCACCAGGCGTTGAGCACACCATCCAGCTCGGGACCTTGCTGGGCTTCCAGGAGCTCGGCGAAGAACTGCGCACGGCGACCGCCCCGTAGCGCGCTGGAGATGCCGCCGATGGTTCTCGGCACTCTCGGATGCCCCACTGCGCCACTGTGAACCGGCTGAGCGCTCATGACACCACCTTTCACGTCCTTCAGCCTACGACGAGATCTCCATTACTCGCATGAAGTACCTGGCACCAGTGACATGCTCAGTAGCCCACGCTGATCAGCAGGGGCACGTCACGGCGGCGGGTCTCCGCGAACGCCTCCTCACCCCATGGGTGCCAGTCCACCGGGTTGGCCGCGTGCTGCAGCAGGCAAGGGCTCGTGGCGTCTTTCAAGCGGTTCATCGGGACCTCCCCTTTCGCCATAGACCGCTGGGCACGGGCGGGCCGCGGCTGACTCGCCAGGGCGGAACGGCGTAGGTTACATGGCGTGGATATGGTTTTCGTCTGCAGCCGCGCCGGACGTCCGGTGACCGCGCTCACGCGCCGCGACGTGGCACGCGCGCTGCTCGCGGTGCCATCGGGGGTGGCGCTCGTGGCGCTGCCCGACCTGCGGCGTGCGATGGCGGCGGCGGGCAACGGGCTCTCCCCGGTGTTCTGGGAGTCGGCCCAGGCGACGCTCCGCTCGATTGAGGCGGGCATGGCCACGGTCGGTGACGTGCAGCGCTGGATCGAGTCCACCGGCACCGAGCCGATCATGCTGACGCCCGGCTACTTCGTGTGGCCGGAGGAGGACGAGCGCGGGCCGGTGGCGGCCGAGATGTTCGCGCTGCTGGTCGCCCACCTGGAGGAGCGGGTCCAGGCCGGGGAGATCGATCCCGACGCGCTGGTGAGCGGGGACTCCTCCGCCCGCGGCGCGTACGAGGAGTTGCAGGAGCGCTGGCTGTCCACGCCGCTGCCGGACGGCCGGGTGCCCCGCTACGCGGTCGGTGACGAGCAGGTCGAGGAGCCGTATTCGGGCTGGGGTGAGGAGGAGGCGTTCGCGCTCTCCGAGCTGCGGCGCATCGTCGCGGGCCTGCCCAAGCAGCCCGACCTGCCGCTGGGCGAGCTGGAGACGGCGGCGACGCGCCTGCGCGAGCTGCTCGGCCTGCCCGGCTACCCGGCCAACGTGCTGCGGGCGTGCGCCGGGTTCGAGGACCAGCCGCTCCCCGACGACGACCAGGAGCTGTGGTTGTCGGTGGCGGCGGGCGTGGCCGATCCCGTCTCGGACCTGTCGGAGGACGGCGACCTGGTGGAGGAGTTCGCCGATCTCGACGGGGAGCTGAGCGTGGAGGACGCGACGCTGGCCAAGCTCTGCACGATCCAGTACGCCGACTGGCTGGCCGGGGTGACGGCGCTGGCCCGGCTGGGGCCGGGGGTGCTGGCCTCGCCCGAGCGCATGGCGCGGCTCATCGCCGAGTCTGAGGACACCTACGCGGACGAGGCGGATGTCGACGACCTCGCAGCCACGGAGGGGCTCTTCACGCCCGTGGTGAGCCTGTGGGGCTATCTCGGCATCGTGGACGCTGACGAGGTGCTGACGCCGCTGGGCTGGTGGGGACTGCCGAAGGCACTCGAACGCGCCTGGTCAGCTCCCGGGGACTGAGCTGCCGTCCACCAGGTCCTGGAACTCGGGATGGCGCTCGATGTACGCCTTCACGTAGGGGCAGAGCGGCACGACGCCGAGGCCGGTGTCGGCGCTGGCCCGCAGGGCGTGCTCGACGAGCCGGCTCGCCAGGCCCTGCCCCTCGTAGGCGGGCAGCACCTCGGTGTGCGTGAAGGCGATCTTGTTGGGCAGCAGGCGATAGTCGGCGAACCCGGCGACCTTGCCGTCAACGAGGATCTCGAAGCGGTTTTCGGTCGAGTTGTCGACTACTTCAATCGGCATCTACGTCAGCCTTCTTGTCTGGGTCGCCCTCGTGTGGCACCTGAATCTTCGACATTTGCTTGTTCATCGACTTGATCAGGATATACAGCGCCAGCCCGAGGAGGGCTACCACGACGAAACCGAGCAGACCCGGACTGACATCATCCGCTGCTAGAACTGTCACACCTTCAGTGTGCCACCAGCGGATGGTGGTCCGGCCAGCGGCCGGTGGGGGTGAATGCGGTCAGGTCATCGGCGGGCAAAGTCAGGCCCTGTCGATGGCGGATGAGGCGGGTCCGGGTCAGCGGCAGGCAAAACCACGGGGCCGGGCGGCCCGGGGGGAGAGCTTGGCCGGTGGGCGGCGGCCAAGCTCCGGTGGCCGGGTCTCCGGTCACCGGGCTTCGGCCGGTTGCCGGTAGGCGCTGGGCGCTGGGAGGTCCCGTCAGTGGCAGGCCGGGGAGACGTCCTCGGCGTGGATGCCCGCGAACAGGTCGTCCTCCGGCAGCTCGGTGTCCACCAGCGAGCGCGCCAGGTGGTAGTCCTCCGTCGGCCAGATCTCCTGCTGCAGCTCGCGCGGGCAGACGAACCAGAAGCCCTCCGGGTCCACCTGGGTGGCGTGCGCGAGCAGCGCCTCGTCGCGGATCTGGAAGTAGTCGCCGCACGGCACCCGCGTGGTCACCGGCCACTTGGCGGGGCGGTCCTCCCAGCGGGAGATCCAGTCGGAGTAGGGGGAGCCGAGGCCGCGCTCGTTCATGGCCTCGTGGAGGGCCTCGAAGCGCTCCTTGGTGAAGCCCATCTGGTAGTAGAGCTTCAGCGGCTGCCAGGGGTCGCCGGTGCCCGGGTAGCGGTCGGGGTCGCCCGCCGCCTCGAAGGCCTCCACGGAGACCTTGTTGGTCATGATGTGGTCGGGGTGCGGATAGCCGCCGTCGTCGTCGTAGGTGATGATGACGTGCGGCCTGAACTCGCGTACGGCCGCCACCAGCGGTGCCGCGGCGTCTTCAATCTTCTGTACGGCGAAGCAGCCCTCGGGCAGCTCCTCCTCCTCGTTCTCCGGCAGGCCGGAGTCGACGAAACCCAGGAAACGCTGCTCGACGCCGAGGATCTCGCGTGCCCGCGCCATCTCGGCCCTGCGCACCTCCCCGATGTTGGCCACGACCTCGGGCCGGTCCATCTTGGGGTTGAGCACCGAGCCGCGTTCACCACCCGTGCAGGTACAGACCAGCACTTCCACACCTTCGCGCACGTAACGCGCCATCGTGGCGGCGCCCTTGCTCGACTCGTCGTCAGGGTGGGCGTGGACGGCCATCAGCCTCAGCGGTGCACTCACGGATGAGCTCTCCTCATTGGACCAGTCAGTCGCCCAGAGGTCGGTTTCTGCTGGGCGGTCGCGAGGGCACTCCCCCCGCGAGCGACAATTGTCTCGGATAACGCCGAGGGAGTGCAGGGAGATTCCGCCATGGCCACCAGAGATGTCGAGAACGGGCCAGTTCTCGGCACCCCCGACGACTTCCCCGACCGTCCCAGACGAGGCGGCCGGCTGGTCGTGCACGTCGTGATCGGTGTGCTGGTGTCCATCATCGCAGGTGGCTGGGGCTATGTGATGTGGTCGATGACGGCGGGCGGCACGGAGGTGCCGTCGCAGGTGGTGACGTTCGAGGTGGACGGCCCGAGCCGGGCTGAGATCACCTTTGAGGTGTACAAGCCGAACGATAGGGTGGCCGTCTGCCGGATCAGGGCACTGGACGTCAATCACGCGGAAGTTGGTAGCAAGGAAGTAAGAATCCCGCCAGGTGAGGGTAGTAAGCAGCTCAAGGAAAGCCTCGACACGAGCGGCGAGGCCACTTCCGTCCACGTCCAGTACTGCAATCTCGTATAGTGAGACATTTGGGGAAGCGCGCGAGCGGTTAACTTGTTAGCCTTTCGCAATTCAACCAGGCGTAACCCCAAGTGATCACAGGGCCCCCTAGGCAAGCAAGGAGAACCCGTGGCCGACTCTCGTGATGAGAACGTCACATGGCTGACGCAGGAGGCGTACGACCGTCTGAAGGCGGAGTACGAGTATCTCTCTGGCCCCGGGCGCGTCGACATCGCCAAGAAGATCGAGGCTGCCCGCGAAGAGGGCGACCTGCGTGAGAACGGCGGATACCACGCCGCCAAGGACGAGCAGGGCAAGATGGAAGCCCGGATCTTCCATCTCCGGCAGATTCTCGACAACGCCCAGGTGGGAGAGGCCCCCAAGGCCGAGGGCGTGGTCGGTCCCGGCATGACCGTGACCATCCGGTTCGTCGGCGACGATGACGAGGTCACCTTCCTGCTCGCCTCCCGCGAGGAGAGCGGCGCCCCCATCGACGTCTACTCCCCCAAGTCCCCCCTCGGTGCGGCGATCAACGGGAAGAAGATCGGGGAGAAGGCGACCTACTCCCTGCCCAACGGGCGCCAGAACACCGTCGAAATCCTTGAGGCAGTCCCGTACATCGGCAACTGACCCCCCTCGACGGCGACCGCCGGGCCCACGTCGGCCCGGCGGTGTTTTCGCATTCCTCGGAAATCCGGCAGGACCTGAGCTTTCTCGTCAAGTCCCGTAAGCGGCGCAACACGTACAAGCTGGTGCCGTTCATCGTGGTGGTGCTGGTCGCGGTGCTGACCGCGGACGTGCTGCTGCTGGCGCAGGCGCAGGAGGGGGCGCGGCCGGTGGCCGAGCGCACCCGTCCGCCGGCGCCCCGGCAGACGCTGATGGCGGACCAGCGGCAGCAGCCGCCGCAGGCCAGGGTCGTCCAGCCGGTGGCGCCGCTGGGGCCGCTGCACAAGGCCAACCTGTTCGTGCTCACCACCAAGCCGTTCACCAACGAGCTCTTACAGAAGGTCGCCAAGCTGCGCGGTGTGCGGGCTCTGGAGCTGGCCGACGCCGCCTCCATCACGCTCGACGGCAAACGCGTGCAGACGCTGGCCGTCAATCCCTCGACCTTCCGGGCCTTCACCCCCAAGGTGACCGCCTCGTCCGACGCGCTGTGGCACAACGTCGCGGCCGGTGACGTGGCGGTCTCGTTCGTGCTCGGCAACGACGGCGGGCTGACGCTGCACCGGCAGGTGAACGGCCCGGCCGGGCCACTGCGGATCGGCGCGTACGCCACCACCGGGTTCGGCGCCGTGGACGCCCTGGTGTCCAGGGATGTCGGCCGTACGCTGGGCCTGCCGCACGACAACGCGCTCATCGTCAGCGCCCCCAAGACCGACTCCGCGAAGCTGCGCCGGCTCATCCTCAAGAACCTGCCCAAGGGCACCCAGGTGGCCACGATCAACCCGGTGCTGCCGCCGGCCCAGAAGGCCACACAGAACTGGCCGTCGGGCTCGTTCATGACGGGCGAGCAGATCACGGTCGCGCTCAAGGCCGCCGCCTCCAAGCTCGGCCGCCCGTACGTGTGGGGTGCCGAGGGCCCGAACACCTTCGACTGCTCGGGCCTGGTCCAGTGGGCCTATGCCCAGGCCGGGGTGCGGATGCCCAGGGTGACGCACCAGCAGTGGGTGACCGGCCCGCAGGTGGACCTGGCGCACGCGCAGCCCGGCGACCTGATCTTCTGGCGCCTCGACCCGACAAATCCGGATTACATCTCGCACGTGGCGATTTATTGGGGCGACGGGAAGATGATCCAGGCGCCACGTACCGGAGATGTGGTCAAGATCTCCCCGGTCTACACCCGCAATCTGGCCGGGGTCGTCCGGGTGAGCCCTGCCGCCGCCGCCCAGGTTCGCTAGCCCTCGCCCCGGTCCGCCGGCTCCCGCCCGGGTCCGGTCGGCCCGCTCGTTTTCGCGCACAGCGTCCGAAACTTGTGCGTGCAATCAGGCCGCAACTGTGTAATCTTAATTACATGTCTACGGATGAAACGACGGCACAGCTGCACGGCTGGTTCGCCGGCCGGATGCCCGAGGGGTGGTTCACCGGTGCGCCCGAGATCGTCAGGGACCGCGAGGAGATCGCGGTGCTCGGCACGCTGCCCGACCTGCCGGAGGATGTCCCGGAGGCCGAGCGGGCCGCGATGATCGAGGGGCTGGCCCGGCGATTCAGGGAGGAGACGCGCGAGCGGCGCATCGAGATCGCCAGAGAGGCCGAGCACAAGTTCCGGCAGAAGGTGTCGTGGGGCATCGTCTGTGGCGGCGAGACTGTGATGTTCACCACACTCTCCGTCCCGGTGATGACCCGGCTGCGCCAGGCGGAGCGCCAGGTTCTCGACACGCTCGTGGCCGCCGGCGTGGCCAGGAGTCGCAGTGACGCGCTCGCCTGGTGCGTGCGCCTGGTCGGGAAGCACACCGACACGTGGCTGGCCGATTTGCGGGATGCTCTCCAGCATGTCGACAGAGTTCGCTCCGCGGGACCCGACGTCAATTCCTAGACCACGCAGCGGAAACGGCCCGGAGAATGGACTAAACCAGTCCGGAAATTGGTTTAGACCAGCGCCATTGGACTGGACCACTGCGCGAAATTCATTCTTTTAAACTCGCTCGACTTGGGTAGGCTCCCCCAATCGTCAGGGCCGCTGCCTGCGGCGACGGCCACGCCAATAGGTCTATGCCAATTGGCTTCAAGGCCGCTTCGTCGTTAATGATGACTGGGCCTTGAGAGAGTGGAGGAGTCGTAGTCGTGTCCGTTTCCGTAGAAGTCCCGGCGCCTACCAGCAATCGGGAGTTGGCCGCGTGGGTGAAGGAGATCGCCACCCTCACCCAGCCCGACCGGATCGAGTGGTGTGACGGGTCGGAGGAGGAGTGGACGCGTCTGACCAACCTCCTCGTCGAACAGGGCACGCTCACGCGCCTGGCCGCCCGGCCCAACAGCTTTTACGCCAAGTCCGATCCCAGCGACGTGGCCAGGGTCGAGGACCGTACGTTCATCTGCTCAGAGCGGCAGGAGGACGCCGGTCCCACCAACAACTGGATCCCGCCGGTCGAGATGCGCCAGACGTTCGGCGAGCTGTTCAAGGGCTGTATGCGCGGCCGCACGATGTACGTCGTGCCGTTCTGCATGGGCCCGCTGGGCGGCGAGATCTCGCAGCTCGGCGTCGAGATCACCGACTCGGCGTACGTGGCCGTGTCCATGCGGATCATGACGAGGATGGGTGACCGGGCGCTGCGTCTCATCGAAGAGCGCGACGACTTCGTCAAGGCCGTCCACTCCGTCGGGGCGCCGCTGGAGCACGGCCAGGAGGACGTGCCCTGGCCCTGCAGCCCGACCAAGTACATCAGTCACTTCCCGGAGACCCGCGAGATCTGGTCCTACGGCTCGGGCTACGGCGGCAACGCGCTGCTCGGCAAGAAGTGCTACGCCCTGCGCATCGCCAGCGTCATGGCCCGCGACGAGGGCTGGATGGCCGAGCACATGCTGATCCTCAAGCTCACCCCGCCGAGCGGCGAGACCCGCTACATCGCCGCGGCCTTCCCGAGCGCCTGCGGGAAGACCAACCTGGCGATGCTCCAGCCCACGATCCCGGGCTGGAAGGTCGAGACGATCGGCGACGACATCGCCTGGATGCGCTTCGGCGACGACGGCCGCCTCTACGCGATCAACCCGGAGGCCGGCTTCTTCGGCGTCGCGCCCGGCACCGGCCAGGTGACCAACGCCAACGCGATCAGGACGCTCTGGGGCAACAGCATCTTCACCAACGTCGCCCTCACCGACGACGGCGACGTGTGGTGGGAGGGCCTGACCGAGGAGCCGCCGGCGCACCTGACCGACTGGAAGGGCCGATCGTGGACGCCCGGCAGCGACGAGCCGGCCGCCCACCCGAACGCTCGGTTCACCACACCCGCGGCCCAGTGCCCGACCATCGCATCCGAATGGCAGGACCCCAAGGGCGTGCCCATCTCGGCGATCCTGTTCGGCGGCCGCCGGGCGACCGCCGTACCGCTGGTGACGGAGTCACTGAGCTGGGAGCACGGCGTCTTCCTCGGAGCCAACGTCGCCTCCGAGAAGACCGCCGCTGCCGAGGGCAAGGTGGGCGAGTTGCGCCACGACCCGTTCGCCATGCTGCCGTTCTGCGGCTACAACATGGGCGACTACTTCGGCCACTGGCTCGACATCGGCCGCCGCGCGGGCGCTCGGCTGCCCCGCATCTACTACGTCAACTGGTTCCGCAAGAACGCCGACGGCAAGTTCATCTGGCCGGGCTTCGGCGAGAACAGCCGGGTGCTCAAGTGGATCGTCGAGCGGCTCAACGGTACGGCCAAGGCCGTGCCCTCGCCGATCGGCCTCCTGCCGGAGGACCTCGACACCGAGGGGCTCGACCTGTCGGAGGAGGACCTGCGCACGCTGCTCAGCGTGGACCGTGAGGTGTGGCGCGAGGAGGCCGCACTGATCCCGGCCCACTTCGAGAAGTTCGGCGCGCAACTGCCGAAGCGGCTGTGGGAGGAGTACGACGCCCTGCTCGACCGCCTCGGCTGAGCAGCGGACGACTCTCCATGCGGTACGGCGGGCTCCGCCGTACCGCATGGCACCGCAACGGCTGAAAACCTGGCCGAGGTGTGAGCTAATTGCGCGAAACCCGCTTCACTGGTAGTGGGCTATCTACGCTTTCCCTACGCGTCATTTCCGGCATCCAGCTCGGATGACTGCATGAGGGGAGGCCGTACGTGGACCTGTTCCTGCTGATTCTTTCAGTGGTCCTGGCGGCGGGCACCGCCATCACGACTCTGACGATCAAACGCGAGCATGCCGCCATCGGCGCGGCCACGGAGGATTACCGCGCTCGCGATCTCGACCACTACGAACTGGCCTATCTGGCGGGCGGCGCGCAGCGGGTGGCGGACACGGCCATCGGACTGCTGGCCGACGCCGGGGACATCCGGGTGGCCCGCGGGGGGCGCGTGCACCACGTCGAGGGCGCCAGGGTGTCGCGCGAGCCGGTCGAGGAGACGGTGCTGGGCACGGTCGCCTCCAACTCCGGCATCTCGGCGGGCTCGCTCAGGCGCATGGTCGCCGGGAGCCTGGCCGTGGAGACGATCAAGCAGCATCTCGCGAGGCTCGGCATGATCCCGCCGGACGGCTCCTTCACCCGGGCGCGCCGGCTGGGCGGAGGGCTGGGGGCGCTGTCGACCGTGTCGCTCGTCGGAGCGCTGTTCTCCTTGGTGCTCATCGTGCTCGGAGGCACGCGCCTGCTGCTGTTCCCGGCGGTGATCATCTGCACGGGCGCGAGCGTGGCCGCCATGGTGGTCGCCTGGCGGAACCAGCGCACCGTGCGGGCCACGCTGACCTCACTCGGCCGGGAGGTGCTGGAGGCGGCCAGGCGCGCGGCCCCGCGGGGTGACACGAACCTCCCCGTGGCCGTCGCCCTCCACGGGCTCGGCGAGCTGCGCAATCCTGGCCTGCAGGCAGAGCTGCTCGGGGTCGGGCCCGCTCAGCTCCATGGGCGGCGGTCGTACCGGCGGGGCGGCTCGTCCGGCGGGGGCGGCTCGTCCGGTTGCTCGGCCGGTGTGCCCGCGCACGGGTGCGGGGGCGGGTCCCACGGCTGTGGCGGCGGCAGCAGCAGTTGCGGCGGTGGTGGCGGCTGTGGCGGCGGTGGTTGTGGCGGCGGAGGCTGATATGACGGGGCTTGATGGTTCGAAGCGCGATATGTCGGGGCTCGGGGTGGGCATCGGCTGGCGGGCCGAACTCGACCTGACGATCGAGCGCATGGCGGGGGTCGACTTCCTCGAAGTGGTCGCCGAGAACATCAGGCCCGCGGACCTGCCGGAGTCTCTGCGGGTGCTGCGCGCCCGCGGGCTCCCGGTGATTCCGCACGGGGTGTCGCTCGGTGTCGGGGGCGCCGAGCGGCCCTCCCCGGACCGGCTCGCCCACCTGGCCGCCTGCGCGCAGGCGCTGGACGCGCCGCTGGTCAGCGAGCACCTGGCGTTCGTCCGTGGCGGCGGCATCGAGGTGGGGCACCTGCTGCCCGTGCCGCGTACCCGTGATTCCCTGAGGGTCATCACGGAGAACGTGCGCCGGGCCCAGGACGCCCTGCCCGTCCCGCTGGCCCTGGAGAACGTGGCCGCCATCTTCGGCTGGCCCGACGACGAGCTGACCGAGGCCGAGTTCCTGGCCGAGCTGGTGGCGCGTACGGGGGTCAAACTGCTGATCGACGTGGCCAACCTCTACACCAACCAGTTCAACCTGGGCCTGTCGGCCGTGGCGGCGCTGGACGCGCTGCCGCTGGAGCATCTGGCGTACGTGCACGTCGCCGGCGGGTACGAGCGCCACGGCATCTGGCACGACACGCACACCACCGCCGCGCCGCAGGCCGTCCTCGACGTGCTCAGCGAGCTGTGCGCCCGGGTGACCCCGCCGGGCGTGCTGCTGGAGTGGGACGACGACTACCCGAGCGACGCGGCTCTGGCGACCGAGCTGTCACGGATCCGGGCCGCGATGTCCCGGGTCAAGGCGAAGAGCCCCAGGTGACGGTCACGACGACGGCGGCGTGCGGGGGCCGAGCGACGGACGGGACGGCCGACAGTGCGAGGGACAAGGTGATCGACAGGGCGGCCGACGAGGAAGCGGGCGAGGCGGCCGATGAGGCGGTGGGTATGGACGTGGTTCAGCGGCGGCTGGCCGAGGCGCAGGGGCGGGTGGTCGCCGCCCTGGTCGCCGGTGCGGAGCCGCCGGAGGGGTTCGATCCCGAGCGGATGAGGGCGCAGGCGGCGAGCCTGATCTCCAAGCGGCGCGGCATCGTGGCGAGGATCCGTCCCGACGTCGTCGCCGCGGCGGGCGGCGACCTGGCCGCGGAGTTCGCCGCCTACGCCCGGGCCCGTACCGCGCCACCGCCCGACTACCGCACCGACGCCGACGACTTCGCCGCCTGGTTACGCGAGCGCGGCCGCCTGCCGGATCCGCCCCGCAGAGCCCGCTGGTGGTCTCGTCTCCTGCCGTGAGCAGGCCCCGCTGGCGGTCTCGCCTCCTGCGGTGAGCAGGCCCCACCTGTGATCCCCTGTCGTAAGCTGATCTTAGCAAGCGCTTGGGAGGCAGCACGCGGGTCGTCAACATGGGTCAATGGCCAGCCCCCCGGTTGGCGGGAACACGACTGGCAACCCCCGACATGGGGGCGTTTAACCCACTTTGCCTCCGGAAACTGTGAGAAAAGTGGGGGGACTACGTTGTGTTGACGGATCTTATCTGACCGTCACGCCTGTGGCGTGCATGGACAGCGTCGGCATGCCGTACGAGATAACCCTTGAGCTGCACCGCGACGGCACCCCGTACGGGAGCGTCGGAGAGCGGTGCGGCTGGCTGCTGGCGCGTCTGGCGCGCGGCGTCGACGAGGCCCGTCAGGGCCGGGGAGCGGCCCGGCGGTGGACCGATCCCGACGACAGGTTTCCCGACGAGGAGCCGGACAGCGAGCTGTTCTCGTTCCGCTATCGCACGCGGATGGGTCTGGTGGGCGGCGGCGAACTGCGCTGCCAGCTCAGGACCATCCCCGTCTGGCAGCCCGCCCCAGGCCGCTGGCGGCTCATCAGGAGGGCCTACGTGGAGGCGTGGGGCAGCACGGGAGTGGGCATGCGGGCGGTGCTGACGTCGGCGGAGTTGTCGTTGTTCATGCGAGGTCTCGTCCACGAGGCCGAGGGGTGTCTGGAAGGTAGAGAGCTGGAGAGGAATCCGGGAGAGGGAGCAGGCACGGGCGAAACGCGGTGATAATTGCCTGTTGGGTCATTCGACCAAAAGGCACAGCACCGCTGTGGGAGGCACTTCGTGGGCCTGCGCGATCTGGTCTACCGGCTGTACGAGCACCGGCTGGAGGCCAAGCTGTCGAAAGACAGTATCCCCCGGCACGTCGGGGTCATCATCGACGGCAATCGCCGCTGGGCGCGCGCCATGGGCATGCGCGACGTGGCCTCCGGGCACCGCAAGGGCGCGGACAAGATCTCCGAGCTGCTGAGCTGGTGCCGCGAGACCGGCGTCGAGGTCGTGACGGTCTGGATGCTGTCCAACGACAACCTCAACCGCCCGCGCGAGGAGCTGGAGCCGCTGCTGCGCATCATCGAGGACGTGACGCAGGAGCTGGTGGCCGAGGGCTGGCGGATCAGCCCGGTCGGCGCGCTCGATCTGCTGCCGGATAGGACGGCGAATGTCCTGAAACACGCAAAGGAAGCATCATCACACCGTCCAGGCCTGATTGTGAACGTTGCAGTTGGGTATGGAGGAAGGCGTGAGATTGCCGATGCGGTGCGCTCACTGCTCCAGGAGCAAGCGAGCAAGGGGGCCAGCATCGAGGACCTCGTCGAGGTACTCGATGTCGAGCACATCGCCGAGCATCTCTACACTCGCGGCCAGCCCGATCCGGACCTCCTCATCCGGACCTCGGGCGAGCAGCGCTTGTCGGGATTCATGCTGTGGCAGAGCGCTCATTCCGAGTTCTACTTCCATGAGGCCTACTGGCCGGACTTCCGCAGGGTCGACTTCCTACGAGCACTGCGTGACTACGCTGCGAGACACCGGCGTTACGGTTCCTGACGCGACAACTGGGTATTCAGGACGTAACGTTGGAAATGTCCGCCCACAGGGCGGACATTTCGGAGAGGGTCCGCCTTGCACCAAGACCTGCCGAGGGGGGCCGGTCCCCGGCACCGCCGGCAGTTCGCGGTCGGGGACGCGGGTCCCTTCCGATTCCCGCCTCGTCTGCAGGGTGCCGCACCATCGGGCGCCCGGGGGAGAACGTGTGGCAGTGTCCTCGAGCAACCCTTCGACCAAGCCGACCAAGCGAACGTACGTGCTGGACACCTCTGTCCTGCTCGCCGACCCGGCGGCCATGACGAGATTCGCTGAGCACGACGTCGTTCTTCCGATCGTGGTCATCACGGAACTGGAAGGCAAGCGGCACCACCCCGAGCTCGGCTACTTCGCGAGGAAGGCGCTGCGCTACCTCGACGACCTGCGAATCCAGTACGGAAGACTGGACGAGCAGATGCCGACGGGAGACGGCACGATCAGGGTTGAGCTCAATCACAGCGATCCGTCCATCCTGCCCGTGGGTTTCCGCCTGGGCGACAACGACACGCGCATCCTGACCGTGGCGCGCTCGCTGGCCGCCGAGGGGTGCGACGTCGTCCTGGTGTCCAAGGACCTGCCGTTGCGGGTCAAGGCGGCCTCGATCGGCCTGGCCGCGGAGGAATACCGCGCCGAGCTGGTGCACGAGTCCGGCTGGACCGGGATGGCCGAGCTGCAGGTCACCGCCGAGGACGTCGAGACGCTCTTCGAGCGGGGCACCGCTGACTTCGAGGAGGCCAGGGACCTGCCGACGCACACCGGCCTGCGGCTGCTGTCGGCCAAGGGCTCGGCGCTCGGCAGGGTGCAGGCCGACAAGTCGGTGCGGCTCGTCCGCGGCGACCGCGAGGTGTTCGGCCTGCACGGCCGCTCCGCCGAGCAGCGCATCGCGCTCGACCTGCTCATGGACCCCGAGATCGGGATCGTCTCGCTCGGGGGCAGGGCCGGCACGGGAAAGTCGGCGCTGGCGCTCTGCGCGGGCCTGGAGGCCGTGCTGGAGCGTCGCCAGCACCGCAAGGTCGTCGTCTTCCGTCCCCTCTACGCCGTGGGCGGCCAGGAGCTCGGCTACCTGCCGGGCAGCGAGGGCGAGAAGATGGGCCCGTGGGCGCAGGCGGTCTACGACACGCTGGGCGCGATCACCTCGCCCGAGGTGATCGAGGAGGTGCTCGACCGGGGCATGCTGGAGGTGCTCCCGCTGACGCACATCCGCGGCCGCTCGCTGCACGACGCCTTCGTGATCGTGGACGAGGCCCAGTCGCTCGAACGCGGGGTGCTGCTGACCGTGCTGAGCAGGATCGGGGCCAACTCCCGGGTCGTGCTCACCCACGACGTCGCGCAGCGTGACAACCTGCGGGTCGGGCGGCACGACGGCGTGGTGGCCGTGGTGGAGAAGCTGAAGGGCCACCCGCTCTTCGCCCACGTCACGCTGACCCGCTCCGAGCGCTCCCCGATCGCCGCCCTGGTGACGGAGATGCTGGAAGACATCACGATGTAGGTTTGAGCTCGCCGCAGGTGTACTGCCCCTCCGACTTGGAGGGGCGGCCCTCGTTCTCGCGCACGATCTTGACCTGCTCGAACACCACGTCCTGCTGCGCCGTGCAGACGATCTGGGCCATGGCGATCTTGCTCAGGATCCCGTCGCCCCGCAGGTAGACGGTCAGCGTCGAGGTGCGCGGGAGCGGGACCTCGTCACGTGTCACGGGGTTGACCGAGTCCTCGATCCCGTCGTACGTGAAGCCGCGCAACGCCGTGTCCCGGTCTCCGAGCGGCTGCTCGGAGGCCTCGAACAGCGCTCCCAGGAGGCTGTCCACGGTGTCGTTCTCCACGTCGGCCGGCTCCAGCGAGAGCTTGCCGTCCTTGATCAGGAAGTAGGTCTTGGACGGCGGCGGGATCGTGATCGTCGGGGTGGCGCCCCGGTCCTGCACGTCGGTGGGCGAGATGCCACAGCCCGTCACGGCCAGCAGGGCAGCGGCCACCAGGGCGGGGACGGCTCTCATGAGTGCGGCAGCCAGACCGTGAACAGGGTGCCGGGGCTCTGGAGCCGTACCGAGATCGTGCCGCCGTGCAGGTGGACATTGGCCCGGGCGATGGCCAGGCCGAGGCCGCTGCCCTGGCTGCGGGCCCGGCCCGCGCCGGCCTTGAAGAAACGATCGAAGACGTGGGGCAGCGCGTCGCGCGGGATGCCCCTGCCGTGGTCGCGCACCTTGACCTCCAGTCCGTTCTCCGTGCCCCTGGCGTTGACCACCACCGGGGGGCCTCCGTGTTTGAGGGCGTTTCCGACGAGATTGGCCACGATAACGTCGAACCTCCTCGGATCGAGGTTGGCGGTCAAGCCCTGGGAGGCGTGCACGCTCACGTCGTCGCTCCATCCGCGCACCTCCAGGCAGTCCTGGATGGCGTCGGCCACGTTCACCGGCTCCATGTTGAGCGTCGCCGTGCCCGCGTCGAAGCGGCTGACCTCGATGAGGTGCTCGACCAGCACGCGCAGGCGGGCGATCTCGCGCAGCACCAGCCGTACGGCCTCCGCGGGCGCCTCGGGCAGCCGGTTGGCCTCCTCGGAGAGCATGTCGGCCACGGCCGTCATCGCGGTCAGCGGCGTGCGCAGCTCGTGCGAGACGTCGGCCACGAACCTGCGTGACATGGCCTCCAGTGAGCGCAGCTCGGACACGCTCAGCTCCAGCGCCGCCGCCGCGTCGTTGAACCTGGCGGTCAGCTCGGCCAGCTCGTCCTGGCCGTGGACGGGCAGGCGGGTGTCGAGCCTGCCCTGGCCGAGCGCCTGCGCGGCCGCGCTGAGCCGCCTGACCGGCAGCAGCACCTGGCGGGCCGACAGCAGCGCCACGACCAGGGCGATCAGCACGATGGCCACGCCTCCCTGGATGAACCTGCTCCTGAGCGTGGAAAGCTGCTGCTCGTCGTCGCGCATCGGGAAGAAGACGAACGCCCGCAGCCCCGTGGCCTCGGCCCTGTTGCCGGTCCTGCGGTAGACCTCGGCGCCGACGATGAGCCAGAGCTCGTTGCGGATGATCGCGCGCTGGGTGACGACGCTCTGCTTGGCCCGGCCGTACAGCTCGTTGGGGACGTCGCTCATGGTCATGGGGCCGTCGCTGGCGATCAGCTTGTGGTATTCGATGAGCACCCCGCGTCCCGGCCCGTACATGGCGTTGGCCAGGCGCTGGAGCTCCTTGGTCGTCGGCGGGGCCTCGCCGGGCGCGAGCCGGCCGACTGGGAAGGTGATGCCGGACAGCTCCCTGGTCACCAGGTTGAGAGAGGCGGTCTCGGTACGCGTCACGAGCGCCGTCTTGGCCAGCTCGAAGCCGATGGTGGCGACCAGCGTCGAGGCGGCCACGGCGACGAGCGTGAAGGTGATGACGAGCCGGGCGCGCAGCCCAGTGGGCAGCGGTATCACGGCGGGCTGAACCGGTAGCCGAACCCGCGCACGGTGTGGATGAACACGGGTTCGGCGGGACGCGGCTCGATCTTCGCCCTGATCCGCTGCACGCAGGCGTCCACCAGCCGCGAGTCCGCGATGTGCGTGTGGTCCCACACCACGCGCAGCAGGTAGCGGCGGTTGAGCACCTGGCCGGGGTGGCGGACCAGCTCCAGCAGCAGCCGCAGCTCGGTCGGCGTCAGGTGGATCTCCTTGCCGGCCAGCGTGACCTTGAGCGCGCCCCGGTCGATCACGAGGTCGCCGAAGGTGATGCGGTCGGAGGCGGCGGACTCGGCGCGCCGCAGGACGGCGCGGATGCGCGCGTCCAGCACCCGCGGCTCGACCGGCTTGACCACGTAGTCGTCGGCGCCGGCCTCCAGCCCGACCACCACGTCCAGGTCGTCGCCGCGGGCCGTGAGCAGGATGACGGGGAGCTGGTCGAGCTTGCGTACGCGGCGGCACACCTCCACCCCGTCGATGCCGGGGAGCATGACGTCGAGGATCGCGATCTCCGGGCGGCGCGCCCTGATGTGCTCAAGGGCCTCCTCGCCCGTCGCGTAGGAGGTGACTGAATGCCCCTGCCGGGTCAACGCCAGCTCGAGAGCCGTACGGACCGAGGGGTCGTCTTCAACAAGGAGGATGCCAGCCACGCGCACATTATTATTCCATGTCCTGATTGCCCGAACTAAGTCACCAAACTGTGACATGTCGCAGATGTGATCAGGAAGATCCTGGGCGACTCTGGAGAGGCACTCCCCTTCGGTCGGCGGGCGCCCGAAGGGGAGTCGGCCTTGTGTGACCAATGTCACACTGAGACCGAAACGCCGTGCTAACCTGGTGGTTAGCCAAACTAGCGTAAAGCGATTCCCGCGTTTCGGTTGCGGACCACCCCCCATGACAGGGCAAGCTCATGGATCGTGAGCCCCCGCCAGCAGACGCGCGAGCGCGCCCCACGGGAAGAGGTCCCCGTGCCGCGCCGGCCCTCGCGTATCACCCCGAAGCGCGTCCTCATCACCGTCGTGTCGGTGGCGATCGTCTTCGGCGGAGGCGGATTCGTCGCCTACCGCGCCGTCCAGAACGCCAGCAAGCCGCCCACCGACGGCTTCACCCTCGAACAGCTCGGCATGCTGGCCGGTGGCGACCTGTCCGCGCCGGACCCGAAGGGCGACGCGCTCAAGAACGCCGCGGAGCAGGCCTACCGCGCCGACCTGCTGAAGAAGAACCGCTCGGGCGACGGCAAGGACAAGCTGAGCTGGGTCGTCCCCAAGCAGGCCCCCGGCGGCGACGGGTTCCCCGCGGCGAACTTCCCGCCGGGCAGCGACCCCTCGCCGGGCAGCAACAAGGCCACCGCCAAGGCCATGCTCGCCTCCATGGGGTGGAGCGGCCAGTGGGGATGCCTGGAAGCCCTCTGGACCAAGGAGAGCGGCTGGAACGAGCGGGCGATGAACCGCTACTCCGGCGCGTACGGCATCCCGCAGTCCCTGCCGGGCAGCAAGATGGCCAGCGCCGGGTCCGACTGGCAGACCAACGCCGCCACCCAGATCAAGTGGGGTCTCGGCTACATCAAGGGCCGCTACGGCACGCCCTGCGGCGCTTGGGGCCACTCACAGTCGGTGGGCTGGTACTAACAGGTCAACTTTCCTTCTCCAATCGGCAAGCCGTCGCGCCCTTTCGGATATACGGGCGCACGCTGGCCGCATGGGTGTGAAGGTCAGCGTGATCGTCAATGTTCACAATCCGGGTGGCGCCGACGACGCGTGCATGCGCTCCGCTCTGGAGCAGACGATGCCCGCGGACGACTACGAAGTGATCTTCGTGGACGACGGGTCCACGAACGGGATCGCGGATCGCCTCGACGCCATCGCCACCGTCCGCGACAACGCGCGCGCGGTGCACCTGCCGCACACGGGCTCGGCGGCGCGGGCCCGCAACGTGGGCCTGGCGGCGGCCGCCGGTGAGTACGTCTACTTCCTCGACCAGGGCGACCGGCTGGAGAGGGACGCGCTCGAGCTCATGTACGAGCGGGCCGTGGAGACCGACGCGGACGTGCTGGTCGGCCGGCTGATCCGGGACTTCGGGCCGCCGATGACCGCCTTCGAGCGCAGCGTCGCCCGTGCCGACATCCTGCGCGACCGCCTGCTCACCGTGCTCGTCCCGCAGCAGCTCTACCGTCGCGCCTTCCTGGAGGTGTACGAGCTGGGCTTCGCGGTGCCCGGCGGGCGGCTGGCCGAGCAGGCGTTCGTACTGCGTGCCTACCTGCGGGCCAAGGTCATCGCCGTGCTGGCCGAGCACGTCTGCTGCCACCTCGGCGAGCGGCCCGGTGCCGAGGAGCCGCGGGCGATGGCGAAAGAACTGCGATCGCTCCTCGACGACATCGACACCTTCGTCGGCGAGGGCCGCCAGCGCGACCGCATATACAGCCACTGGCTCCGCTCGGCCGTCCTGCGCCCGCTGGTGACCAGCAAGTTCGCCGAGTCCTCCGTCGACAGGGGGCCGCACTTCCGGGTCGTGCAGAAGCTCGTCTCCGAGCGCTTCCCCGAGCGTCTCGACCGCTACCTGCCCGTCCAGCTTCGGGTGGTGGCCGCCTACGTCCGCGAGGGCCGCCTGGACCAGATCGTGCTCCTGTCGAACTCCACCAGGCGTGCCGGGCTGCGCGCGGACCTGACCGAGGTGAGCTGGGACGCCGACGTCCTGGTGCTGGGGCTGACCGTGGAGGTGATGTCGGGCGACGGCACCCCCGACCACTACCGGGTGGAGGGTGACCGCCTGCACTGGATCCCGCCGCGCTCGATCGACACCAAGTCGCTGGCGGAGGGCGTCACCGACGTCACCGAGGCGGTCGACCGGGCCCGCATCGAGCTCTACGTGCGGCACGCGGAGACCGGCGTCATCCACTTCCTGCCGCTGACCCAGCGGGTGGAACGCACCGTGGACGGCTGCCGCGCCCGTGTGCAGATCAAGGCCGAGTCCCGGGTGGACGTGGCCACCGTCGCGCTCGGCGGGCCGCTCAAGCCGGGCCAGTGGGAGGTGCACGTCCGCATGTTCGGCGGCGCCAACCAGGCCAGGAGCCGGGTCAGCCGGACCGAGGGCCCGCTCAACTGCCTGGGCGTGCTGGCCCAGCGGCCGCGGACGCGGCTGGTGCTGCCGTGCTGGAGCGACAACGGGGAGCTGGGCCTGGCGATCGAGCCGCGCTCGTTCTCGGAGTCGATCGCGCTGGTCTCGCCGGGGGCCGACGTCAAGCAGCTCGACGGGTCCCTGTACGTGGTGCTGCCGGTGCCGTACGTGCCGCCGAGCGGCGGGCCGCCGCTGGAGCTGGTGCTGCGCAGCGCCGGGCGGCGGCGCCGGGAGGTGTCCGTACCCGCGCTGGTCGAGGCCGGGGTGCCGGGTCGGTTCGCCGGGCAACTGGTGGCCAGGGTGCCGGTCAGGCGGCTGGCGGCGGACGGCGACCAACTCGGCGCGGGTGGCTGGCTGCCGTCGCTGCGCTCGACGGAGGAGGAGCTCGGGCTGCGGTTCTCGCTGGACGTGCGCAGGGGCAGGGTCCAGGTGCGCCCCGCCGCCGCGGTGGACCCCGGGCGGCGCTCGCCGTTGGGCCGCGACACCGTGCTGCACCGCATCGGCCGGCGGCTGCCCGGCGTGCGCCACCTGGTGCGCCTGGCGCGCGTGGGCAAGCACCGCTACCTCAGCTGACCCAGCCCTCCAGCTCCTCGAAGGCGTTCCTGAAGACGGGCAGCATCGGCTTCAATTGATCGGGATAGGTGTCCACCAGGCTGTCCAGGTGGTTGCCGCCCTCGACCCGGTAGTAGCGGAACGGCCGGTGCGGGCCGACCATCTTCGCGTAGACGTCGGAGTCGCGGGAGATGGGCAGCAGCGTGTCGAGCGTGCCGTGCAGGGTGATCAGCGGCTTGGTGATCCGGCCGGTCAGCGCGATCTTCGCCATGGCCGCGTACGGCTTGCGCTCGTCGTAGTCGTAGTCGGCCGCCGCGCCCTGGTAGGACGGGTCCAGCTCCTTCTGGTAGAGCTCCTGGGTCAGCTCCCAGTAGTACTGCCGGTGGAAGGGCCACAGGAACTCCGAGCCCGCCGCGAACCCGGCGGCCCGCACGCCCGCCTCGTCCGGGTACGCCTTCAGCGCCGGCGGCAGGAAGTTCAGCAGGTTGTCGCCCTTGACCCGCCAGAGGGTGCCCTCCCAGTCCACGCCGCCGTCGTAGAGCCGGCCCCGGTTCTCCAGTTGCCACCTGACCAGGTAGCCGCCGTTGGAGATGCCGGCCGCGAAGGTGCGCCTGGGCTGCCTGCCGTACCGCTGCCTGACCACGGCCTTGGCGGCCACGGTGAGCTGGGTGACGCGGTCGTTCCACTCGGCGATGGCGTCGCCGGGGCGGCGGCCGTCCTCGTGGAAGGCGGCGCCCACGTTGCCCTTGTCGGTCGAGGCGAACGCGTAGCCCTTGGCCAGGACCCAGTCGGAGATCGTGTAGTCGTTGGCGTACTGCTCCCTGTTGCCGGGGGTGCCGCCGACGACCAGGCCGCCGTTCCACTTCTCCGGGAGCCTGATCACGAACTGGGAGTCATGGTTCCAGCCGTGTGTGGCGTTGGTGGTGGAGGTGTCGGGGAAGTAGCCGTCGATCTGGATGCCGGGCACGCCCGTCGGGTTGACCGTGGCGGACGAGTGCAGCCCGGCCCAGTCCGCGGGGTCGGTGTGGCCGGTCTGCGTGGTGCCCGCCGTGGTCAGGTCGGCGAGCGAGGCCACCACCTGCCGCTCGGCGCCGGGCACGGTGAGCTGGTGAGGTGCCGTTAACAGGCTCGCCACCAGCGTGAGTGCGACGATCATCTATGCCTCTCCGAAGTGGTCGGTGAGCAGCCGCCGGAACTCGGCCGGGTGCTCCAGGTGCGGGCTGTGGCCGCAGTCGTCCAGCACGGCCTCGCGGTAGCGGCCGTAGCGCTCCAGCACGGCCCTGGTCTGGGTCACCATGGGCTGGGCCGGGGTGCCGGGGGAGCCGGGCACCACGCCGAGCGCGCCCAGGTGGGCCAGGTCGAACAGGGACGCGTCGGAGACGATCACGTCGTCGGCGCCCCTGATCCACAGGATGGGCGGCTTGGGGTCGATCTCGTGCAGGTCGTCCAGCCGGAAGTGGGTGGGGGCCAGGGCGTTGAGCACGCCGTACTTGCCGGGGGCCACGCCGGGCCAGGCCGGGGAGGTGACGGGGTCGCCCGGGTAGTTGTGCTCGCCGACGCGGGTGGTGAGCATCGAGCGTACGTAGAAGTCCTCGTCGGAGATGCCGTCGGGGTTCTTCACGTAGGACGTGCGGAAGACGTTGCGTGGGGACGTGGGGGACTCGTCCGACATGTCGCCTGCTTTGAGCCGGGCTACGAAGTCCGGGTTGGCGGCCGCGGCCCCCGCGCCCGTGCCGTCGGGGTGGGTCAGCCGGCCCTCGGGACCCTCCGTGCCGCCGTAGCCGTACGGGGAGACCGGGTTGACCAGCGTGAGGCTCCGGACGGCGGCCGGGTGGTCGCGCAGGAACTGCAGCACGACACCGCCGCCCAGGCTCCAGCCGACCAGGTGGAGCTCCGTCAGTCCCTGCGACTCGACCAGTTCGGCCAGGTCGTCGGACCAGTCGCGCACGCCCCGGGTGGCGTCCACCGGCGCCGGGTCACTCTCCCCGAAGCCGCGCAGGTCCGCCGCGAGCGGGCGGTAACGCTCCGGCAGCGCCGCCATGGTGTCGCGCCAGAAGGCGCTGGAGGAGACGTTCCCGTGCACGAACAGCACGGGCTCTCCGGTGGTCCTGCCCTCGACGGTCAGGACATGGTGGGTCAGCCTCGGCGTGGTGACCTTCATCGAGCGTGCATCCTCTCGGCCAGGTCGCGGCCCTGGGTCTCGCGGGCGGCGTAGACCGCGACCAGGGTGAGCACCGCCGCCAGCCCAAGGTAGAGGGAGATGGGCACGCTGCTCGAATAGGCCTGCAGCAGCGCGACCGCGATGAGCGGGGCCAGCGCCCCGGCCACGATCGCCGAAAGCTGCGCGCCGATGGAGACGCCGGTGTAGCGCATCCTGGTGCCGAACAGCTCGGAGAAGAAGGCCGCCTGGGGGCCGTACATCATGCCGTGGAACAGCAGGCCGACGGTCACGGCGAGGGTGATCGCCAGGAAGCTGCCCGTCTCCACCAGCGGGAAGAAGGCGAAGATCCACACCCCGATCCCGGCGGCGCCCGCCAGGTAGATCGGGCGGCGGCCGACCCGGTCGGACAGGGCGCCCCACATCGGGATCGTGACGAAGTGGATGGCCGAGGAGATCAGCACGGCGTTCAGTACCGTGGAGTTGTCGACCTTGACTTCCTTGGCATAGGTGATGACGAAGACGGTCAGCAGGTAGAAGGAGATGTTCTCCGCCAGCCGGGCCCCGATGGCCACGATCACGTCCCGCCAGTGATCGCGGAGCACGCCCACGATCGGCGCCCGCTCCTCGGGCTCGGCCTGCTGGAACACCGGCGACTCGCTGATCGACAACCGGATCCAGAGCCCGATCAGCACCAGCACCCCGGACAGCAGGAACGGCACCCGCCACCCCCACGACAGGAACGCCTCCTCCGACTGCCAGGCGGCCAGCACCGCCAGCACGCCGGTGGCCAGCAGGTTCCCGCCCGGCGCGCCGGCCTGCGGCCAGGAGGCCCAGAAGCCGCGCCGGCCGGTGTCGCCGTGCTCGGAGACGATCAGCACCGCGCCGCCCCACTCGCCGCCGAGCGCGAAGCCCTGCACCAGCCGCAGCCCCGTCAGCAGCAGCGCCGCCGCCGGGCCCAGGCTCTCGTACGTCGGCAGGCAGCCGATCAGGAACGTCGCCGCGCCCATCATCAGCAGGCTGAGGACCAGCAGCGTCTTGCGTCCGAACCGGTCGCCGAAGTGGCCGAAGACCAGGCCGCCGAGCGGGCGGGCGACGAATCCCACGGCATAGGTGAGGAATGCCAGCAGCGTGCCGGTCAGCGGATCGGACTCGGGGAAGAAGAGCTTGTTGAACACGAGCGCGGCTGCCGAGCCGTACAGGAAGAAGTCGTACCACTCGATGGTGGTGCCGATCAGGCTCGCGGCGACGATCTTCTTGATGGAAGTGGCCATGCCGGTCACGGTAAGGAGTGACCGGCGTCACTTATATGGGGCCGGAGCCCACAGTCTAGGCGATGGATGTGTGGCCCAGCCGGTGCAGGCGGAGCGCGAGCTGGATCTCGAGGGCGCGCTCCGGCTCCAGCCAGCCCTCGCCGAGCAGCTTGCCGATCCGGTCGAGCCGCTGCGTGACGGTGTTGACGTGGATGTGCATGGCCTCGGCCGTACGGGAGGGGGAGCCGCCCGAGCCGAAGTAGGCGGCCAGCGTCTCGGTGAGCGCGGTGCCCCGGCGGGCGTCGTAGTCGATGACGGCGCCGAGCACCTCGCCGACGAAGCCGCGCACGTCGCGGCCGTCGCCCACGAGCAGGCCCACGAAGCCCAGCTCGGCCGCGCTCGCCCCGTCCCCGGCCCGCCCGAGCGCGATCAGCGCCTCCGCGCACCGGCGCGCCTCCTGGTAGGCGGCGGCCACGTCACCCACCCGCGGACGGTGGGACGCGCCCGGATCGATCCCGGACGCGCCCCGATCGGTCCCGCCCGTGCTGATCCCGGACGCGCCCGCCGTCGCCGGTACGTGCAGCGATGCGGACAGCTCGGCGGCCACCCGGCGGGCCAGCCCGCCCGCGTTCTCGCCCGGCAGCAGCAGCACCACCTCGCCCGCCCGCCCGGCGGCCAGCCCGTGCCGCAGCGCGGCCTGCGAGGAGGCCCAGAACGCCGCCCGCTCGCGCTGGCCCTCGTGCCGCACCACCACGACGACGTGCGGCGCAGACAGGTCCACGCCCAGCCGGCGGGCGTGCTCGGCCAGGCCGGGGGAGTCCGGCCGCGCGATCAGGTCGTCCAGCAGCTCGCCCCTGACCCGCCCCTCGGCCTCCGCCACGCTCCTGCGGAACAGCAGCAGCAGCGCGCACACCAGCGCCGCCCGCTCCAGGATGCGCTCGTCGGCGTCGTCGCTGCGCAGGATGAGCGTGCACAGCGGCTCCCCGCCCACGTCCACCGAGGCGATCAGCAGATCGCCTCTGCGCACGGTACGCCCCAGCGCCCTGGACGCCTGCGCCGCCTCGAACACCCCCGCGTCCACCTGACCCACCTCGCCGGCGAGCGGCCGGCCCAGGTCGTCGAGCACCGCCAGCGACCCGCCCAGCACGTCGGTCACCACGGCCGCCACGTCCTCGATCCCGCCGCCGCGCAGCACCAGCGAGGTCATCCGGTCGTGCGCCAGCGCCGCCCGCTCCACGTGCTCGCCGTGCTCCCTGAGCGCCCGGTGGGTCTGGGAGAGCTCCTCCAGCGCGTTCCTGGTCTCCTGCAGCAGCCTGGCGTTGTCGATCGCGACGGCGGCGTGCGCGGCCAGGCTGGCCAGCAGCGCCACCTCCTCCTGGTGGAACGGACGCGCGCTGCGGTTGGCCGCCATCAGCACGCCGATCACCCGCTGGCCCAGCCGCAGCGGCACGCCCAGGATCGCGACCAGGCCCTCCTCCTTCACAGCCTCGTCGATGTCGTCCTTGTGCCGGAATCGGGCGTCGGCGAAGTAGTCGGCGGTCGCGTACGGCGTGGCCGTCTGCGCCACCAGCCCGCCCAGCCCCGCCCCCATGGGCAGCCGCACCGCCCGGAACTTGGCCGAGATCGTCCCGTCGGTGACCCGCATGTACGTGTCGCCGCGCTCGGGATCGTGCAGCGTGAGGTAGGCGGTGTCGGTGGCCAGCAACTGCCTGGCCCGGTGCACGATCGCCTCCAGCACGGCGTCGAGGTCGCGCAGCGCGGCCAGGTCGCCGGCCGTGTCGTAGAGCGCCGACAGCTCGGCCTCCCGCCTGGCCCGCCTCCTGAGCAGGTCACGCACCTTGAGCGCCTCGACCTTGGCCTGCTCCAGCGCCTCGATCGCGGCCGCGTCCGCGCCCGCCGCCCTGGCCTGGATGATCGGCCCCTCGAACTCGACCGCCGAGGCCTCCCTGGCCAGCAGTTCGAGGAAACGCCTGGTCATGCCCGGGGTCCTCGGCTTGGCACTAGCGCGCCGTCCAGCCGCCGTCGATGGGCAGGGAGACGCCGCTGATGAACGCCCCGCTCGGCCCGCACAGGTATGCGACCAGCTCCGCCACCTCCTCCGGCTCGATCAGCCGCTTGATCGCGGCGGGCTGCAGCATGATGTTCTCCACCACCTCGCCGGGTGGGATGCCGTGCACCCTGGCCTGGTCGGCGATCTGCGCCTCGACCAGCCCGGTCCGCACGTAGGCGGGGCAGACGCAGGTCGAGGTCACCCCGTGGGCCGCCCCTTCGAGCGCGACGACCTTGGAGAACCCCTCCAGCGCGTGCTTGGCCGTCGTGTAGGCCGACTTGTACGGAGAGGCCCGCAGCCCGTGGACCGACGAGATGTTCACGAACCGTCCCCAGCCCCTGGCGTACATGCCGGGCAGCACCCGCCGCGCGATCAGGAACGGCGCCTCCACCATGACCCGCAGCATCGTGGCGAACACCTCGGGCGGGAACTCCTCGATCGGCGCGACGTGCTGGAACCCGGCGTTGTTCACCACGATGTCCACGGGCTCGTCCGGCAGCGCCGTGACGAACCCCGGGTCGCCCAGATCGGCCACCACGGCCACTCCGCCGATCTCGGCGGCCACCTTCCCGGCGGGCTCGGCCCGCATGTCCACGACCAGCACCCTGGCCCCGGCCGCGGCCAGCCGCCGGGCGCAGGCCGCCCCGATGCCGCCCCCTGCCCCCGTCACCAGCGCGGTCCGCCCCGTCAGCTCCTTCGCCATACCCCCGACCCTAGGCGGTCATCGCACCCGGACGCATGGGTGCCACCGACATAGATCCGGGCCGCCCTATGTGGATGTGCTGATCTGCTATGTTGACCGTGATCGCGTATTCGTTCTCGTGGTGGCCCGCCTCCTAGGCGGACCGCCCAGCGACATACGCACGGCCGCCTCGACGAGGCGGCCGTTCGACATGTGTGGCCCCCCGTCGAGCACTGACGGAACAAGGGGAGCTCACCATGACCGACACCACCTGGCCACGACTGCTGAGCACGCTGCTCGACGGCGTGTCCCTCACCTCGCGCCAGGCCGCCTGGGCGATGGACCAGATCATGTCGGATGCGGCGACCGACGCCCAGATCGCCGCGTTCGCCGTCGCGCTGCGGGCTAAGGGCGAGAGCGTGGCGGAGGTGGCCGGGCTGGCCGAGGGCATGCTGCGCAGAGCGGCGTCGATCAGGATCCGCGGGGACCTGGTGGACCTCGTCGGCACCGGCGGCGACCGGGCCAACACCGTGAACATCTCCACCATGGCCGCCGTCGTGGCCGCCGCCGCGGGCGTGAAGGTGGCCAAGCACGGGGGCCGGGCGGCCTCCTCCATGGCAGGCGCCGCCGACGTGCTGGAGGAGCTCGGCGTGGTCATCGACCTGCCGCCGGCCGCGGTGGCCGGGATCGCGGACGAGGTCGGCATCACGTTCTGCTTCGCGCCCGCCTTCAACCCCGCGCTGAAACGGACCTCGAAGCCGCGCCGCGAGCTGGGCGTGCCCACGGTCTTCAACTTCCTCGGCCCGCTCACCAACCCCGCCCTGCCGTCCGCCCAGGCGGTCGGGGTCTACCACCCGGTCATGGCGCCGGTCATCGCCGGGGTGCTGGCGGAGCGCGGCGCCTCCGCGCTCGTCTTCAGGGGCGACGACGGGCTCGACGAGCTCACCACCTGCGGCTCCTCCTCGGTGTGGGTGGTGCGCCGCGGCGCCGTGACGCCGACCGCGTTCGACCCAGCCGACCTGTCGATCCCGCGGGCCCGCCCCGAGGACCTGCGCGGCGGTGACGCCGCCCACAACGCGGGCGTGGCGCGGGCGGTCCTGTCAGGTGAACACGGGCCGGTACGGGACATCGTCCTGCTGAACGCGGCCGCCGCCGTGGTGGCCGCGGACGGCACCCCGCCCGCGGCCGAGCTCACGCCGGCCCTGACCGCGGCGTACAAGCGGGTCGCGGACGCCGTCGACTCGGGCGCCGCCCTGTCCCTGCTCACCCGCTGGGTCCACGCCACCCGCGTCACCGCCGGCCAGGCCCCCGGTAGCTAGGGCCTGGTCATGGAGAGCACATCGAGCGCGGCGTCGAGTTGCTCCTCCGTGAGGGCGCCGTCGGCCACGTGGCCGCGCTCGATGACCACCTCCCTGATGGTCTTGCGCTCGGCCAGGGCCTGCTTGGCGATCTTGGCCGCCTCCTCGTAGCCGACGTACCTGTTCAGCGGCGTCACGATCGACGGGGACGACTCCGCGTATTCGCGCAGGCGCTCCACGTTCGCCGTGATGCCGCTGACGCAGCGGTCGGCGAGCAGGCGGGAGACGTTCGCCAGCAGCCTGATCGACTCCAGGATGTTGCGGGCGATGAGCGGGAGCTGCACGTTGAGCTCGAAGTTCCCGGACGCGCCGGCGAACGTGATCGCCGCGTCGTTGCCGATGACCTGCGCCGCGACCATGGCCGTGGCCTCGGGGATCACCGGGTTGACCTTGCCGGGCATGATGGACGAGCCGGGCTGCAGGTCTGGCAGGTTGATCTCGCCGAGCCCGGCGCGCGGGCCAGAGCCCATCCAGCGGAGGTCGTTGGAGATCTTGGTGAGCGAGACCGCCACCACCTTGAGCTGCCCTGACAGCTCGACGATGGAGTCCTGCGCGCCCTGGGCCTCGAAGTGGTCGGCGGCCTCGCGGAACGGGATGCTGGTCGCCTCGCCCAGCTTGGCGATGGCCTCCTGGGCGAAACCCGGCGGGGTGTTGATGCCGGTGCCCACCGCGGTGCCGCCCAGGGGCAGCTCCAGCACGCGGTCCAGCGCCGACGCGACGCGGGCGACCCCGTGCTCGATCTGGGTGGCGTACGCGCCGAACTCCTGGCCGAGTGTCACCGGAGTGGCGTCCATCAGGTGCGTGCGCCCCGACTTCACCACCCCGCCGAACTCGATCGACTTCTCCCGCAACGCCTCCGCCAGGTGCTTGAGCGAGGGCAGCAGGTGGTAGCTCACCTCAGTCGCCGCCGCCACGTGGATCGAGGTCGGGAAGACGTCGTTGGAGGACTGGGAGGCGTTCACGTGGTCGTTGGGGTGCACGGGACGGCCCAGCCGCTCCTCCGCCAGCGTCGCGATCACCTCGTTGGCGTTCATGTTGGACGAGGTGCCCGAGCCGGTCTGGAAGACGTCGATCGGGAAGTGGGCGTCGTGCTCGTTCTCGGCGACGTCGGCGGCGGCCTGGGCGATGGCCTCGGCCATGTCCTTGTCGATCACACCGAGCTCGCCGTTGACCTCGGCGGCCACCGCCTTGACCAGGCCGAGGGCGGCGATGTGGGACGGCTCCAGCGGCCGGCCCGAGACCGGGAAGTTCTCCACTGCCCGCTGGGTCTGGGCGCGCCACCTGGCACCGGCGGGCACACGTACCTCGCCCATCGAGTCATGTTCGATTCTGAACTCGCTCATGACTCCAGTCTGATGCACGGCCACCTGATCAGCCGGGCCCGCACCGCCCCATGGTGGTCAGCTTGAGAGCAGGGCCACGATGAGCACGGCGATCACCACGGCCGCGGCGGCGGCCACCGCCATGAGCACGAGCATGCCGTTGCGGTTGCCCGCCGGTCGCTGCTCGGGCTGCCCGGCGATGGCGAACAGGTCCGTGCCCAGACCACCGTGGTGCTGTTGGCCCTGCTGCCCCTGCCCCTGCTGCCCCGGTTGCCCCTGCTGCGGGCGCTCCTGGGGGCCCTGCGGCAGCGGCGGCCGGTCCGGCGCGGGCACGGGGTAGACCTGCTGCCCCGGGGGACCGCTCTTCGGGGTGCGGAGGCGGGTGGTGACGGCGCTCTCATCGTCCGGCCCCTGCGGCGGCCGTGCCTGCTGCGGGGCCGCGGGGAACTTGGGCCGGGCGATGTTGATGGTCTGCTCGGGGTCGTAGCCCGCCTCGGGGGCCGGTGGCCCGCCGTACTGGGGACCCTGAGGGCCGGTCTGGGGCCCGCGCGCGTACGGGCCCGGGGCGCCGCCCGGCCCTTGGCCTCCGGGAGCCGGCGAGCCGAGCTGCTGCTGGCCGGGACGTCCGGGCATCGGGTTCTGCGGCACGGTGGGCGAACTCGGACCGTGCGTCGGCCCCTGCGGGCCGGACGGGGGCCGCTGCCCGACCGGCGGACGCTGCCCAGGCCCGCCGGGCACCGGTCCGCCAGGTCCCTGCATCCCGGGGCCGCCGGGCATCGGTCCGGGACGTCCTGGCCCGCCCTGGGGCGGGCCGCCGTACGGTCCGGGATGGGCCGGGGCATGGCCTCCGAGGTTATGGGGGCCGGATGCCTGACCAGGGGCGGCGAACGGGTCGGACAAAGCGGCCTCCTGCGCCGTAAGAGCCTCGGCCGTGAGCACCGGCATCTCGCTCGTCGGGGTGTCGGCGACCATGCGCAGCAGGGTCTCCGCCTTGGCAGCGCTGAGCCGCTGCCGGTAGTCCTTGTTGAGCAGCCCGTTCAGGACGGGCCTGAGCTGCCCCGCCTGCGTGGGTGGGTCGGCGCTCTCGGTCAGCAGCGCCGCCAGCGTCTCCGCGATCGTGGCCCGTTCGTACGCGGGCCGCCCCTCGACGGCGAAGTAGAGCGTCGCCCCGAGGGACCAGATGTCGGACTCGGGTCCGGTGTATTCACCCCTGGCACGTTCCGGCGCGGTGTAGCCGGGGGAGCCGATCACCATGCCCGTCTTCGTGAGCCGCGAGTCGCCCTCGGCCTTGGCGATGCCGAAGTCGGTCAGCACCACCCGGCCGCCCTCGGTGATGAGCACGTTGCCCGGCTTGACGTCGCGGTGCGTGATCCCCCGGGCGTGCGCGGCGCGCAGCGCCCCGAGCAGATCGACACCGATCTCCGCCACCAGCCGCGGCGGGAGCGGCCCCTCCTCGTCGATCACCTGCTCCAGCGAGCGGGCCTCGATGAGCTCCATGATGATCCACGGGCTGTTGTCCTGGATCAGCACGTCGTGGATGGAGGCGACAGACGGATGGTTGATCCGCGCGGCCAGACGGCCCTCGCGCACCATGCGCTCGCGTAGTTCGGCCCGCTGTTCCTCGGTGAGCCCGGGATCCTGACGGATTTCCTTGACCGCCACCTCGCGCCCGAGCGCGCGGTCGCGGGCGCGCCACACGGTGCCCATCGTGCCCCGGCCGAGAGGGGCGACGAGCTCGTAACGCTCCGCGAGAAGGCGGGTCTGCTGTTCCGGCATACGAAGAAGATATCGATTCTCGCTTGGGAAGTGCTTTACCCTCGCTTGCGAAGTTCTCTGGGCCAGAACCGCCGAGGAAGACACAACTTTATCACCGTAGCTTTGAAACGGGCATAAGCGGACGGAGCCGGTCGCGCCGTAACTCGCTTCCGGTGTACGCCCTCGCCCGGCTTACGTTCCTGCCGTGGCGAGGGTGTCGCCACGGCCGTCACCGCCGTCTCTGCCCGGTGCAGCCCGCGGTGCGTGGGCCTGCGCGCGACGGAAGGGGGCGGGCCGGGCTGGGGCGCGGGGCGTACGGGCCTGCGCGGGGCCAGCGGCTCCTCCGCCGAGCCGCCCGCGGCCACCCTGGCCAGCATGAGTGAGGCGCGTACGGAATCGAGCCTGGTCTGCGGGTCGATCCTGAGCAGCGCGTCAAGCACCGGGGCCAGCGGGCCGGCCTTGGTCATCGGGATCGGCTCGCCGCTGGTCAGGGCCGCGAGCGCGGCGGCGGCCGTACGGCGGCCGTGCAGTCCCCGGCCCTCGACGGCGGTGTAGAGGGTCGCCCCGAGCGACCACAGATCGCCGGCGGGACTGGCCTTCGAACCGAGCACCCGCTCTGGAGCGATGTATCCCGCCGACCCCAGGACGATGCCCGCCTGGGTGATGGAAACGTCACCTTCGAGCGCGGCCAGCCCGAAGTCGGTGAGAACCGCACGGTCCTCGGTCACCAGCACGTTGCTCGGCTTGACATCGCGGTGCAGGATGCCCTTGGCGTGCACGGCACGCAGCGCCCCGAGGATCTGCCGGCCGATCTCGGCCGCCTTGCGCGGGTGGAGCGGTCCCTCCTCCTGGATGAGCTGCTCCAGGGACTTGGCCCGCAGCAGCTCCATCACGATCCACGGCCGGTCGTCCTCTGTGACCACGTCGAAGACGGTGATCACCGAGGGGTGCGCGACCATCGCGGTCGCCCTGCCCTCGCGCTCGGTACGCGCGCACAGCTCGGCGCGCAGCTCCTCGTCCAGCACGGACGGCAGCCGCACTTCCTTGACCGCCACGTCCCGGTCGAGCAGCTCGTCATGTGCCCGCCAAACGGTGCCCATGCCGCCCCGACCAACCGGCTCCACGAGCCGGTAGCGCGCGGCGAGTAGGTAACCGGAGGGCGCACGCATGCCAGGCAGCTTACCTATTTGTGTAAACCGACCAGTAGAGGCGGGGCCGATAAAATGTTGCGAACTTAAGTCAACCCGCCTGACTCGTCACGTCAGCATGCCCTCGTCCGGGTGGCGACGCCCGCGGGCGCTCGGCGCGGTCGGGGCGGCCGCCTCCAGGCGTCGAACGCCCGCGGCGAGGCCGTGCTCATGTCCAGGCGGACCTCGCTCGATGGCGAGGCGGCGGCCGGGCGGCACCCATGTCGGCCGCCGGCCGCCCCGGCGGGGCTGTCCCCGTTCGCCGTCACCTTTGCTCCTGGCATACGGTGAGGTGCCGAGGGTGTCGTCGCGACTCCCCGACGTCGGGGTTGCGTGGCTCCTGACCGCGTGGTGCGGTCGCGCTATAGCTCTCAATTGCATCTGGTTTGTGGCCTAGGCCTCGCCTTGACAAAGTGCTGAGGCTCAGTTGGGTCCCCCTGCGCGGATGGCTTACCGCCGCCGCATGCCCGCATCTTGGCCGGGTTTTTTGGATGCTGTTACCCCAGCTCACCCCCGGTCTGTGCCGACCGGCACACTCGCATGGCGAATAAATGTGCATGATGCCTAGTAGGGACACTTCACGTGTGCGGCAGGCTTGCTGACAGGAACCACCGGACCCCGTCAGCGAGTTGTAAGGCTGTCGTAAGGGAACGGGGGCATGCTTGGGCCAAGCAACAAGGCAAGCTCCCGGAGCCGACGGAAAGTGTCAGCACCGATCGTCACACTGAGGACATACCACCAAGGTTCCACCACTGATGACCGACCATTAAGAAGGACGTGATGAAGATGCGCCAGACTCAGGTTCGTCGCCGACCCAAGCGGCCGACCAGAGCCGCCCTGGACCTTCGCACTCCGTCAGGGCGTTCCCTGCCCTTTTGAAAACTCGCAATCTGGAGCGCAATCTGAGAGGTGCGCCATGTGCAGTCACTACCCCGCTTGCCCGAGTGCCGAGTCTCCCGACCGTGAGGCCTCGCACGTGATCGCGGCTCACCCTGACCAGGGTTGGAGCCTTCTTTGCAACGGCGTCGTGCTGTTCGAGGACACCGGCCTGCTGCTGCCTGACGGCTCCGTCGTGGCGCCGCACCGGTCGCCGGTCGCCGCGTGACGCTCTCCTGGCTCGCCAGGCCGGAGGAAGCGCGTGACGTGCCGGTGATCCGCGAGGTCAACCTCGCCGCCTTCACCACCGCGCTCGAAGCCGACCTGGTCGACGCGCTCCGCAAGGACCCCGCCTGGATTCCCGGCCTGTCCATCGTGGCCGAGCTCGACGGGGTCGTCGCCGGTCATGCTCTGTTCACCCGCTGCCACATCGACGGCAGCCCCGCGCTCGCCCTCGCGCCCTGCGCCGTGCTGCCCGCCCATCAGCGGCGTGGCGGCTTCGTCCCGGACCGCAACCGGGTGATCGACGACTGAACCGAGCCCTGCATCCTGGCGGGCTGCCCGCGGGACGGGGCGGTGTGGGGGTTGTGCGCCGCGCATGGGTCACTGCGGCACAAGGACATGATGCGCACGCGTTCCGGCGCCGAGGACCTGGAGGCGTGGGTCGCCGCCGCGGCCCCCTACGACCCGCTTCCGGCCTGTCTGGTCGGTGGCTGCGGGCGTGATCGGCGGCTGGGCTCGGGGATCTGCGACCTGCGCACTCGGCGGCTGCGAGCGCCCCATCACGCTGACCGGAGCGCTGTGTCAGGCCCCGGGGTCGACGTTCGGATCGAAGTCGACGTCGATGTCGTCCTCGGGAATCGCGAACGGCTGCCGGTCGCCGAACAATCGCCGACGGCGCTCCGCCTGCTCGGCGCGGATCTTCGCGCGGACTCGCTCGACCGCCTCGGGGCTGAAGGTCCGCCGGCTCCAGCGCTGCCCGTCGGCATCGTCCGTGCCGGGGTCCGCCTGGTCGCTCTCGTCGGTCATGTCATCCTCCCTCCCCCAGAGTAGCCCGAGGCCGCCGCCGAGATCGTCGGGCGGCTGCGCCGGTCCCCGCTGATCGTTATCGTGCCGGACTTATCCCGCCATGTTCGAGCCGGAACCCCCGAACCGTGGCCCCTTTCCCGGCACCGTCCAGCGGCCCCCTGGCCAGGAGAAACATGGCACAAGATGCACTGAATGTGGATTCTGAGCTTATGTGGGCCGAAGGTCAACTTGGCCTACGAAGAGATCATCTTCCTCTGACCTGCTGGAAGGGCCCTACGACCCTGGATGACGATCGCGGTTGCCGTCTGTCGGTCGATCAACCCCGACCCAGCAAAAGCCCCATCTCGCGGCGAATGCCGTGAGATGGGGCTTTAGGCTGATGTCGAGGGCCCTTCACCTGGGCGAACGTGTCGGGATGCCGACGAAGGTAGCTCCACCGTCTAGTTGCCGTTGGTCAAAAAAGTCGTCGCCCTTGTCGTCCACGACGATGAACGCGGGGAAGTCGACCACCTCGATCTTCCACACCGCCTCCATCCCCAGCTCCGGGTATTCGAGGACCTCCACCTTCTTGATGCAGTCCTGGGCCAGCCGGGCCGCCGGGCCGCCGATCGAGCCCAGGTAGAAGCCGCCGTGCTGGGCGCAGGACTCCGTGACCTGCTTCGAGCGGTTGCCCTTGGCCAGCATCACCATCGAGCCGCCGGCCTCCTGGAAGCGCCCCACGTACGAGTCCATCCGCCCGGCGGTCGTCGGGCCGAACGAGCCCGAGGCGTAACCCTCGGGGGTCTTGGCCGGGCCGGCGTAGTAGACGGCGTGGTCCTTGAGGTATTGGGGCATCTCGCCGCCGTTGTCCAGGAGCTCGGCGATCTTGGCGTGGGCGATGTCGCGGGCGACGACGAGCGGTCCGCTGAGGGAGAGGCGGGTTTTAACAGGATATTTCGTCAGTTGAGCGAGGATCTCCGGCATCGGGCGGTTGAGGTCGACCTGGATGACATCCTCGGAGAGGTGTTCGTCCGTGGTCTCCGGGAGGAAGCGGGCCGGGTCGGTCTCCAGCTTCTCCAGGAACACCCCCTCCGGAGTGATCTTGGCCAGCGCCTGCCGGTCGGCCGAGCAGGAGACGGCGATGGCCACCGGGCAGGAGGCCCCGTGCCGGGGCAGGCGGATCACGCGTACGTCATGGCAGAAGTATTTGCCGCCGAACTGCGCCCCGATGCCCAGCTTCTGCGTCAGCTCGAAGACCTTGGCCTCCATCTCCAGGTCCCTGAACCCGTGCCCCGACGGTGACCCCTCGGTCGGGATCGAGTCGAGGTAGCGGGCGCTGGCGTATTTCGCCGTCTTGAGTGCGTATTCGGCCGAGGTGCCGCCCACGACCACGGCCAGGTGGTACGGAGGGCAGGCGGCCGTGCCCAGCGACCGGATCTTCTCCTCCAGGAAGGCCATCATGCGCTTCTCGTTGAGCACCGCCTTGGTCTCCTGGTACAGGAACGACTTGTTCGCCGAGCCGCCGCCCTTGGCCATGAACAGCAGTTTGTACTCGTCGGGGTGGCCGTGCGGGTCCTCGGCGTAGAGCTCGACCTGGGCGGGCAGGTTGTCGCCGGTGTTCTTCTCCTCCCACATGGTGAGCGGGGCCATCTGGGAGTAACGCAGGTTGAGGCGGGTGTAGGCGTCGTACACGCCGCGCGAGATGTGCTCGGCGTCGTTGCCGTCGGTCAGCACGTGGCGGCCGCGCTTGCCCATGATGATCGCCGTGCCGGTGTCCTGGCACATCGGCAGCACGCCGCCGGCGGAGATGGAGGCGTTCTTCAGCAGGTCGAGCGCGACGAACCGGTCGTTTCCGCTGGACTCCGGGTCGTCCACGATCTTCCTGAGCTGGGCGAGGTGGGAGGAGCGCAGGAAGTGGGAGATGTCATGGATCGCCGTCTCGGTCAGCAGCCGCAAAGCCTCCGGCTCGACTTCGAGGAACGTACGCCCGGCCGCTTCGACCTTCCGCACCCCCTCCGATGTGATCAGCCGATATTCGGTCTCATCGGCGCCAAGCGGAAGCAGGTCGGTGTAGTCGAACTCGCCCATCAAAGTCCGCGCGGAGGTCTTCGGACGTCGTGTCCGAGCCTGGTGCCCGCGCTTCCTCCTTTCGGATGTCGGTCAGTGCTGACCGATACTATTGACCGGCCACAAGGGGCAAGTGATCGCCGGGGCACCCGCCGTCCCGCGGGCACGGTCTGCCCGCCGGGACACGGCAGCGGCCTGGGACGCCGCTTCTTTCGAGCGCGGAGGGGTCACGTCCATCCTTTCGGTGCTCCAAGATTACGCCTCGGACGGAGAGACGGCCGCCCGCGCCCCGGACCGTTGGGCGGTGAGGCCCAGCAGGATGCCCGTGATCACCAGCCCCGCGCCCAGCAGGTCGTATGCGGTAGGCGCGGCCACCCCGAGCACCGTCCCGGTGACGATCGCCCCCACCGGGATGAGCCCGGCGAACAGCCCGGCCCGGCCGGGACCCAGCTTGGGCAGCGAGGTGTACCAGAGGAAGAACGCGCCCACCGTGATCACCAGCGCCATGTAGGCGAGCCCGAGCGCTTCGGCGGTCGTGGGCACGCGGAGCATGCCCGTGCCCTCGTCGGCCAGCCCGATCAGGGCCAGCATCGGTACGGCCAGCGCCGTCGAATAGGCCGACACCCGGATCGCACCCAGCTTGGGCAGCAGCGGGATGGCCAGCAGCGAGAAGGCCACCTCGCCCACGAGCGCCCCGAGCGCCCACAGCAGGCTGGTGGTGGTGCCGCTGCCGAGCCCCGTGGCCAGTGTCGCCCCGGCCACCACCACGCCGGCCGCGGCGAGCAGCCGGGGCCTGGGCCGCCCGCCGGCCAGCGCCAGTGCCAGCGGCACGGTGCCGAGAACGGTCCCGACCAGCGTTGGCCCGGAGTCGCGGGTGGACTCGATCACGCAGACGTTGAAGATCACCAGGCCGAGCAGGGTGAGCCCGACGAGGCAGAGGATCTCGCGCGGCGTCATGCGTACGAACCGCAGGCCGAGCGCTCCCGTTATGACAAGCAGAACGACCGCTGCCACGAGATACCGCACTGCCTGTCCGCCGTACAAGGGATAGCCGGCCACGAGCCCCGAAACTCCGGCCAGGGTCCCGACCAGGAACATGGCCAGGGCGGCGCCCACGATTCCGTTTCTCATGCGAAGGATGCTAGGGAGACAATGGTTCGCACAAACAGTCCAATGTCCCGCCAGAAGACAGGACCAATATGGCCGACCTCCATATCCAGATAAATCGTGATAAGGGGGGAATCGCCGGTCAGATTGCCTCTGAGCTGCGTGACTCCATCCGGGGTGGGCGGCTCACTCCTGGCACCCGCCTGCCCGCCACCCGCGACCTCGCCGCCGACCTCCAGGTGTCGAGGGGAGTGGTGGTGGAGGCGTACGAGCAGCTCGTCGCCGAGGGCTTCCTGGTGTCCAGGGTGGGTGTCGGCACCCAGGTCACGCCCAGGACCGCCACCCGCGCCGGCTCCTCGCAGCGCGCACGGTCGCGCGTGCCGCTGGGGCCCGGGCCGGTGCGCGGGCCGGCGGGCACCCCCGGGCGCACGCCCTATTACGGTCATCGTCCAACCTCCCCCGACCTCAGCCACTTCCCCCGTGAACGCTGGCTCGCGGCCGTGAGGCACGTCCTGACCACCGTACCCTCCGACGCCCTCGACTACGGGGACCCTGGCGGCGTGCCTGAGCTGCGGGAAGAGCTGGCGGGCTACCTCCGGCGGGTCAGGGCGGCCGACGTGCGCCCACAGAACCTCGTCGTCGTCGGCGGCGTGGCGCAGGGGCTCAGCCTGGTCCTGCACGTGCTCGCCCAGCAGCGCCCGCTGCGGCTGGCGGTGGAGGACCCGACGAGCCACCGCCAGATCCCGCTGCTGCGGCGGGCGGGCGCGCACCTCATCCCGGTGCCCGTGGACGAGGAGGGCCTGGACGTGCGCCGGCTCGCCGGTGACGCCGTGCTGGTCACGCCCGCGCACCAGTACCCGACGGGCGTGGTGCTCTCCCCGCCGCGCCGGGCCGCCCTGATGGAGTGGGCGAACGCGGGCAACCGGGTGATCCTGGAGGACGACTACGACGCCGAGTTCCGCTTCGACCGCGACCCCGTCGGCTGCCTCCAGGGGCTGGCCCCCGACCGGGTGATCCTCTCCGGCAGCGTCAGCAAGGCGCTGGCTCCCGGCCTGCGGCTGGGCTGGGTGGCGGCGCCCGCCGAGCTGGCCGAGGCGATCCGCCGGGCGCGCGGCGAGCTGGACCTGGGCTCGCCGGTCATCGAGCAGCACGCGCTGGCCCACTTCCTGCGTTCGGGCGGCTACGACAAGCATCTACGCCGGATGCGCAGGGAATACCGGCGCCGCCGGGACGCCCTGGTCGGCGCGCTGGCCGAGGAGATGCCCAAGATCCAGGTCAGGGGCATCGACGCGGGCCTGCACGTCTACCTGGAGCTGCCGGCCGGCTGGGACGGGCACGAGACGGCCAGGATCGCGCGGGAGGCCGGCCTGTCGGCCGAGCCGGTGGCGCCGATGCGGGATTCGCAGGGCCTGGCGGCGATGGTGGTCGGGTTCGCCCGGCTGCCGGCGCACCAGGCGGTCGGGGCGGTCCAAGCATTGAAGGTCAGAATGTCAGGACAAAATGTTGACTGAGGGAGAAGGATCGGCCTAAGAAGGAAGAAAGCCTGATCGGAGATGTCATGCGTGTGGGATTGCTGGGCCTGGGCCGGATCGGGGCCTTCCACGCCGCCACCCTGGCCGCGCATCCGCTGGTGGACGAGCTCGTCGTGGCCGACCCGGAGCGTACGTCGCCGTACGGCCGGCCGGGCGACCCGTTCGAGTCGGACGCCGTGGTCATCGCCACCCCGACCGGCACCCACGCCGAGCTCATCATCAGGGCATGCGGGAGGGGCATCCCGGTCTTCTGCGAGAAGCCGGTCGCGGGCACGGTGGCCGACACCGTCAAGGTGCTGGAGGCGAGCGCGGGCAACCGGGTGCAGGTCGGGTTCCAGCGCCGGTTCGACCCGGGGTACGCGGCTGCGGCGCGCGCGGTGCGCGGCGGTGAGCTGGGGGAGTTGCACCGCGTCCACCAGGTCACCGCCGACCCCGCGCCGCCGCCCGCCGAGTACATCGCGACCTCGGGCGGCATCTTCCGCGACTGTCACATTCACGACTTCGACATCCTGCGCTGGGTGACCGGCCGCGAGGTCGTCTCGGTCCACGCGGCCGGGGCCAACCGCGGCGCCCCGTTCTTCGCCGCCGCGGGCGACGTCGACACCAGTGCCGCGCTGCTCACGCTGGACGACGGCACGCTGGCCACCCTGCAGGGCTCCCGCTACAACGGCGGCGGGTACGACGTGCGCATGGAGCTGGCCGGCACCAGGCGCACCCAGGCCGTGGGCCTCGGCCCGCGCGCCCCCCTGCACACGACCGAGGGCCCGCCGAGCGGGGAACGGCCCTGGCCGGACTTCGTCACCCGCTTCGAGACCGCCTACCGCGACGAGATCGACGGCTTCCTGACCAGCGACGAGAGCCTGTGCCCGATCGAGGACGCCCTGGAGGCCCTGTACGTGGCCGAGGCCGCCGACCTGTCACTGCGCGAACGCCGCACCGTCGAGGTCGCCGAGGTCCGACGCTGAAGGGCGGTCGGGAGCGGGTGGTCAGGCGGGGACGGCCTGTCTGGGCTGGAAGCCCGGGGCCAGCACGATGATGGCGGCGGCCAGCACCAGCGGCGCGGCGAACGCCACCCGCATGTCAGCGGCCTCCGCGATGCCGCCCACCAGGGCGGCGCCGGCGATGAAGCCGACGTAGTTGAAGAGGTTCACCCGGGCGATGGCCACGCCGGTCCCCGCCGGGTCGAGCCGGCCCGCCGCCGAGAACGACTGCGGTGCCACCACCGCCAGTCCCATCCCGGTCAGGCCGAACGCGACGATGCCCAGCGGCTGGTTGGGGGCCAGGACGACGCCGAGAAGGCCGGCGGTGGCGATCAGGCCGCCGATCCGCACGATGGCGGCGGGGCCGTACCGCCTGACCAGGAGGTCGCCGCCGAGCCGGACGGCCAGCGTGGTCGCCTGGTAGGCCACGTAGGCCAGCGGGATCACTCGCGGCCCGGCTTCCAGCACCTCCTTCATGAACACGGTGTTGAAGTTGGACACGGCGGCGTCGCCGACGTACAGGAAGCTCATGGCCAGGCAGAGCGGGATGATCGGCCGCCAGGGGAAGCGGCCGGTGGGCGTCACGGTGGTTTCGTCCGCCTTCTCCTCCTCGGCGGTGCACAGGTGCCGCCCGGCGTAGAGGGAGCCCGCCACCGCCAGGACCATCGGCAGCGCCATGATGAGCGGCAGCGGGAGGTCGGCGGCCGCGGCCGCCCACAGCGCCCCGGCCATGCCGAGCACGCTCCACACGCAGTGGAACCCGTTCAGGACCTCGACGCCGTACCTGCGCTCGACCGCCACGCCCTGCATGTTCATGCCCGCGTCCACCGCTCCCACCGCCAGCCCGAACAGCAGCAGCACCGGTATCAGCAGCGGCACGCTCGGCGCCAGTCCGGCGAGCACCACGGCCACGGCCACCGCCGGCTGGGCCACGCGCAGCAGCAGCCCGCTGCCGAACCTGGTCGCGAACGCACCCGCCGCCACGCTGCCGACCCCCGCGAACACGGGCACGATCAGCAGTACGGCCGTCAGCGTGCCCTCGTCGAGCCCGTGCTTGGCCTGCAGGTTCGCGACCTGGATGAGCAGTGAGGCGAACGACAGCCCCTGTACGCCGTAGACGACGTACGCGGCGAGCCGGGCCTGGCGATCACGTAAGGACGGCACGGCGGCCTCCTTGACCGGGGGAAATCAAACGTGAGGCTGGGTCAGGTTAGCGGCTGGCATGCCCGCGCGCCAGCGTCACGACGTGGCGCGCCCCTCCACGGGAGGTACGACCTGCGGCCCCCCTCCTTCCGTGCTCGGCCCGGCGTGCTCGCCCAGGTGACCGGCCGCCGCCCACACGCCCAGCGCCAGCAGCGCGGCCACCTCGGTGACCGCCAGCCCGCGCTCCACCAGCCCCAGCGGCATGACCCGCCACCAGGACAACCCGTGGCTCGCCCCGACGAGAATCGCCGTACCGATGCCCACCACCCACAACACGGAGCAGATCCCGAGCCCGAAGGCCACCAGCCCGGCCCGCGATCGCTCACGCCGCCGCCACGGCCTGGCGATGATCACGACCGCCAGCGGCAGGCTGAGGAAGGCCACGAAGCTGCCCACCCGGTGGATGTTGCCGCTCAGGCTCGGCCCGACCGACCAGTCGTGCTTCTCGAACCAGGCCGTCACGAGCAGCCCGGCGCTCCAGCCCAGGAGCGCGATCGTGCCGAAGAGCCCGGCCAGCCGCTTGCGTGCCAGGGAGACCGCTATGGCCACCGAGCCGCTCGCCAGCAGCGCTACCCCGACCCCGAAGATCCAGCCGTCCGGGCCCAGGCCGTGCTCGCTGATGGTCCGCCTGAGCGGGTCCATCTCGCCGAGGCTCGCCACTTCCAGGCCCAGGATCGTCGCCAGGCCCGCGGCTGCCGCGCCGAGGCCCCATCGCGCCGGTCGATGCACTCACAACCTCCCCTTTGGTGGATCAACGGCCGGGGGGACGCGGTGATTCCGAAACGATCAATCTACCTCCTGATCGACCGCCACGCCGAGGCGAACTGTGAGCTGGAGGAGGAAATCCCTGGACTTCTGGCGCGAATCCGCAGATGCGGGTTCGTTCAGGACGAGCGAATCCGGCCGACGCCGGTTATCGTCGGATGTGTGAACGAACGCGCGGGATCGTGGTTGCCGAAGCTGCAGGAAGTCGGGGAGCGTCTGGCAGAAGAGATCGTGTCGGCGCGCCGCCCCCAGACGTCCGGCGACGTGCCGCAGACCCACGAGCTGCGCGCCTCCGACGCCGACCGCGAGCGCATCGCGCAGGTGCTGCAGGACGCGCACGCCGACGGCCGGCTCACCCTGGAGGAGCTGGAGGAGCGGCTCGGCGTGCTCTACGCCGCGCGCACGCTGGGCGAGCTGGCCGGGCTCACCGGCGACCTGCTGCCCGCCGACGAGCAGCCGCTCAACCTCGACGGCCGTCCCGTGTCGGCCATCTTCAAGAAGGAGCAGCGCGGCGGCCGCTGGGTGGTGCCGGCCGAGCTCGGGGTGACGGCCATGTTCGGCACGACCCAGCTCGACCTCCGCGACGCGATCCTGCAGAACCGGCGGATCATCATCAACGCCACACTCGTCTTCGGCGGCCTGGAGATCCACGTGCCCGAAGGGCTGGAGGTGATCCGGGTCGCCAAGGACAAGACGGTGCGCCTCACCAAGCAGCCGACCGAGCCGGACGCGCCCGTGGTCGAGGTCCGCACCACCAACTTCGCCGGCGAGGTCAAGGTCAAGGAGCCGCCCCGCCGCAAGCGCCGCCGCTGACAGCAGCCGCCCGCGGCGGTCTTTGACCGGCCGGCGACGGTTTTTGGCCGGCCCCCGGCGGATGCCGGCCAGTCGGTGGCGGTCTCCGATCAGCCGGTGGCGGTTCCTCGGTCAGCCCGCGGTGTCGAAGTTGATGGCGCTGTAGGCCCGCAGCTTCCAGAGCTGGTGCTCGCTCTCGATCCTGCGGATCGTGCCCGAGCGCCCGCGCATCACCAGCGACTGGGTCACCGCCGCCGAGCCCGCCCTGAACCGTACGCCCCGCATGAGCTCGCCGTTCGTGATCCCGGTGGCCGCGAAGAACACGTCGTCGGAGCTGACCAGGTCGTTGGTGGTGAGCACCTGGCCGAGGTCGTGCCCGGCGGCCACGGCCCTGCTCCGCTCCGCGTCGTCACGCGGCCAGAGCTTGCCCTGGATCACGCCGCCCAGGCACTTGAGCGCGCACGCGGCCACGATGCCCTCAGGTGTGCCGCCCACGCCCAGCATGAGGTCGATGCCGGTGCCCGCGCGGGCCGCCATGATCGCGCCGGCCACGTCACCGTCCGTGATGAACTTGATCCGCGCGCCGGTCTCCCTGATCTCCTTGACCAGCCGTTCGTGCCGGGGCCTGTCCAGCACGACCACCGTCACGTCGGACGCCGAGCAGTGCTTGGCCTTGGCGACCGCGTTGATGTTGACGGCCACCGGCGCCTCGATGTCCACCACGTCGGCCGCCTCCGGGCCGGTGACCAGTTTCTCCATGTAGAACACGGCCGACGGATCGTACATCGAGCCACGCTCGCTCACCGCGATCACCGACACCGCGTCGGGCATGCCCAGCGCGGTCAGCCGGGTGCCGTCGATGGGGTCCACGGCCACGTCGCAGTCGGGGCCGCTGCCGTCGCCGACGCGCTCGCCGTTGAACAACATCGGCGCGTGGTCCTTCTCGCCCTCGCCGATGACCACCACGCCGTTCATGGAGACGGTATTGATCAACTGGCGCATGGCGTTCACGGCCGCCCCGTCGGCGCCGTTCTTGTCACCTCGGCCAACCCACCGGGCCGCCGCCATCGCGGCCGCTTCCGTGACCCGGACGAGCTCCATCGCCAGGTTTCGATCGGGCGCGTGCTCGCCCGTGGCGAGCTCCGCCGGGACGGATGTCTGATCGGACATGATGAGTGGCCTCCTCGTGGGGACGTCTGACTCGATCGTAGAGGGCTCTCTTTTCCCGGTCTGAGGGGGTTAATCTGCCGGGCTGCACCTGTTGTGACCGGCTTGCCCGGGTTCAGGGTCGGTCGAGGGGGACATCAGTAAACTTCGACATGGTCGCCGTGCATAACCGGCGAACGGATTTGCGCCATACCGGGTGCGTGTCAAGGATCTTGCCTTCACCATGGAGCATGGCGCCCCGCCATGGAGGAGATCCCGAATGAGCGATGTGGAAAACGCGGTCTCCCCGCCGCGCACGTCCGAACGTGGCGCGGCCACGCGCAGCTCGCTGCTCGCCGCCGCCAGGGCGGTGTTCGTCTCCAAGGGCTTCGCCGAGGCGGGCGTGACCGACGTGGTGGCACGGGCCGACGCCAGCGTGGGCAGCCTCTACCATCACTTCTCCGGCAAGGCCGACCTCTACCTCACGTTGTTCGAGGACTTCCAGGCCACGCTGACCCAGCGGACCAAGAACGCCGTCCGTGCCGCCCGCGCGGCCGGTGAGAGCGACCCGATGCGCGTGTTCATCAGCGCCGCCCGCGCCTACCTCGACGAGTGCCTGGAGGATCGCGAGCTGGCCGCGCTGTTCCTGCGCGGCGACGGGCCGCCCGGCTTCGAGGTGGTCATGCGCGACCGGTTGCGTACGTGGGCGCAGCGCAACGCGGCGCTGTTCGAGGACGAGACGGCGCTCGCCGTGGTGATCACCGGGGCGCTGGCCGCGGCCGTGTCCGAGGTGGTGCGCTCGGGCGATCGCGTCATGGCCGAGGACGTCCTGGCCATCATCGGCCAGATCCGCCCGGCCACTTCGGCGACCGGCGCCGGCAACGGGTAATCTCGCCAAGTGTGCGACGTTTCACACAAGGGTTCTACGGGTATGCGGTGGCGCTGTTCGTCTGCCTCGCGGGGGCTGGGCTGTTCCTGCTGATCGCGCCGCAGAGCCGGGAGGAGCACATCCCGCGGCTCGACTACTCCATCACCGTCGCCAACTTCGGCCACTCGGTGCCGTACGGCGTGTGGGCCCCGCAGCGGGATCCGGCCAACTGGATCTCCAACAGCAACAGGATCGCCGAGGGCGAGAACGGCGCAAAGGTCCTCTACATCGGCTACGCCACGGCCGAGCGGCAACACGTGATGTTCGCCCAGAGCAACGAGCAGCCCGCCGCCGGGTTCGCCAGCCGCATGGCCAACAGCGACAAGACCGTCGGCACGCAGCAGGTCGGCGGGGCCACGTGGGAGCGGCGCTACCGCGAGGACAAGAACCAGCGCTCGCTGGTGCGGGTGTCGCCCGAGGTGACCCTGGTGATCACCGGTACGGCCGACTGGCCGGAGCTGGCCGAGCTGGCGGGCACGCTCAAGCAGCGGCCCCAGGGCTGACTGATCTGCGGATGTCGGCCGGCACGTCTAGGGTGGTCACCGTGGCAGAAGAGAAGGCGACGCCCTCATACGAGCAGGCTCGCGAGGAGTTGACCGAGGTGGTGCGCCGCCTCGAGACCGGCGGGCTGACCCTGGAGCAGTCGATCGAGCTCTGGGAGCGGGGCGAGAAGCTGGCGGCCGTCTGTGAGGAGTGGCTGCAGGGCGCCAGGGTCAAGCTGGCCGCCGCCATGGCCCGCCGCTCCGACGCCGCCTCGGGCCACTCCGAGGACGCCCCGTTCTGACGGCCGCGCGGAGCCCCGCGACGATCCGGCGATCCGCACGCCTCGCAGGTCAGGTCATGAGGCAGAGCAGATTGCCCTCCGAACGTAGACCACCAATCGGTTATGCGCCCTGGTTTCCGTCATGTCCGGGGTCCTCGACGCGTACGGACAGGCGGTCGTCGGTGAGGCGGATCGTCAGCGGCGCGCCGGGGGCGATGTCCTTGGCCAGGTGCACCACCTCGCCCGACGGGTGCTGGACGATGGCGTAGCCGCGCTCCAGCGTCGCCGCGGGGGACAGGGCGACGAGGCGGGCCCGCAGGTGGACGAGGTCGTCGGCGGCGCGGTCGAGCGAGCCGGACAGCGAGCGCCTGGCGCGGTCGCGCAGTGCCTCGGCCTGCTCGGCCCGGCGCTCCAGCTCGCGCACCGGGTCGGCCAGCGAGGGGCGCGAGCGCACCGACGTCAGCCAGGACATCTCGCGGTCGAGCCAGCCGTTCAGCACCCTGCGGCCCCGGTCGCGGAGCTGGCGCACCAGCGAGAGCTGCTCGCCCACGTCGGGGACGACCTTCTTGGCCGCGTCGGTGGGGGTGGAGGCGCGCACGTCGGCCACCAGGTCGAGCAGCGGGCTGTCCTGCTCGTGGCCGATCGCGCTCACCACGGGGGTGCGGCAGCCGGCCACCGCGCGTATGAGCGTCTCGTCGGAGAACGGCAGGAGGTCCTCCAGAGAGCCGCCGCCGCGGGCCACCACGATCACGTCGACCTCGGCGTCGGCGTCGAGCTTGCGCAGCGCCTCGGTCACCTCGCCCACCGCGTACGGTCCCTGGACGGCCACCTCCTCGACCTTGAACCGCACGGCGGGCCAGCGCCGCCGGGAGTTTTCCAGCACGTCGCGCTCGGCCGCGGAGTCGCGGCCGCAGATGAGGCCGACCGTGGCGGGCAGGAACGGCAACCGCCTCTTCCTGTCGGTGTTGAACAGCCCCTCGGCCGCCAGCAACTGCCTGAGCCGCTCCAGGCGGGCCAGCAGCTCGCCCACCCCGACCGGGCGGATCTCCAGGGCGGTGAAGGCGAAGGAGCCCTTGTTGACCCAGAAATCGGGCTTGACGTGCAGCACGACCCTGGCGCCGTCGGTCGGGCGCGGCACGCTCGCCTCGTAGACGCCGCGCGGGGCGGTGACCCGGGCGGACACGTTGGCCACCGGGTCACGCAGGGTCAGGAACACCGTGCCGCCGCGGGCGCTCAGGTCGGTGATCTGGCCCTCGACCCAGACCGTGCCGAGTCTGCCGATCCAGCCGCCCACCATCTGCAGGACCGTACGGATCGGCAGGGGTGACTCGGGCGTGGTCTTCGAGGTCATGGCGGAAGACTACGCGGTGGCCGGGACTATTCTCCGGCCTGCAGCTTGGCCAGGCGGTTTTCGAACATCCGGATGACCTCGGGCCGCGCCGCCGTCGCCTGCTCGTAGGCGAGGTAGTCGCCGATCTGCTCGGCGGTCTTGCCCCGCATCCTGGCGCGCAGGGAGGCGACGGTCAGCCCGGAGAAGCCGGGCAGCGGCTCGGCCGGCTCCCCGGCGGCGCCCTCGGACGCGGCAGCGGGTGCCTCGGGGGCGGCCGTCTCAGCGGCCTTCGCCTCAACCGGCGCGGCAGCCTCTGCGGCCTCAGGGGCCTTGGCGGCCTTGGCTGCCTTGGTGGATTTGGCGGGCTTGGCCGGCTTGGTGGCCTCGACCTCGGTGGCGGGCGCGTCGGCGGTGAGTGCCTCGGCGGCAGGCGCCTTGGGCGCGGTCACCGGCTCGGCCTCCTCCGTCACGGCGGCCTTCGACTCGGTGGCGGGCGCGGGCGTCACATCGGTGGCGGGGGTGGGCTCGGTGGTGGGCGCGGGCTCCTCCGTGACGGCCGGCTGGGGAGCCGCCTCCGGCTCGGTGACCGTGGCCGTGGCAGCCGTGGTGTCGGCCTTCGGAGCGGCCTCGGGCGCGTTGTCGGTCTTGCTCGCCGGGGCGAAGATGACGGGATCCGGCTTTGTCTTGGCGGCGCCGTTGGGCTCGGCCGAGCCGGGCCGCGGGGCGAAGATGACCGGCTCCCTGCGCGCGGGCTTGTCCTCCTCCCCCTTCTCGTCGGCCTTCGCCTCGGTCGGGGCCGCCGCGATCTGGTCGGCCGCGGAGGGCCGGGAGTCGTACTCCTCCTCCTTGCGCTCCTTCCCGCCCAGACCCTTGATCGAGTTTTTCACCCGGTCCACGAGCAGCAACGCCTGCCCGGCGGCGCTGAGCGTGGTCTGGACGACAAGAAGCGGCAGGTCCTTGGCCTTCTCCTTAAGTTCGTCCTTGTTGGTGACGGTTTTGGTGATGTTGCGTATCACGTCGCTGAGGGACATGAACGTCTCCCTGGGAGGTCAGTATTGGACGGCCAGTCTGGCAAACCGCGGGCAACCACGCACGCGCGGGCCGCATGGCCGCTCCACGTAGCATAGAAAGTATGGAGCCCCAGACCCCCACTTCCCGCCGAGTCCTCGTAGCCAAGCCACGGGGATACTGTGCCGGAGTCGATCGAGCCGTGGTAGCGGTCGAGAAGGCTCTGGAGCAGTATGGCGCCCCGATCTACGTACGCAAGCAGATCGTCCACAACACCCACGTCGTCAAGACGCTGGAGTCCAGGGGCGCCATCTTCGTCGAAGAGACCGAGGAGGTGCCCGAGGGGGAGATCGTGGTCTTCTCCGCCCACGGCGTCTCTCCCGCGGTGCACGACGAGGCCAAGCAGCGCCGCCTGCGTACGATCGACGCCACCTGCCCACTGGTCACCAAGGTGCACAACGAGGCGAAGAGGTTCGCCGCGCAGGACTACGACATCCTGCTGATCGGGCACGAGGGCCACGAGGAGGTCGAGGGCACCTCGGGTGAGGCCCCCGACCACATCCAGCTCGTGGACGGGCTCGACGCCGTCGGCAAGGTCCAGGTGAAGGACCCGGACAAGCTGGTGTGGCTGTCCCAGACCACGCTCTCGGTCGATGAGACCACCGAGACCGTCGCCCGGCTCAAGGAGCGGTTCCCCACGCTGATCGACCCGCCGAGCGACGACATCTGCTACGCCACGCAGAATCGGCAGGTGGCGGTCAAGGAGATCGCCGCGGAGTCGGAGCTGGTCATCGTGGTCGGCTCGGAAAACTCCTCCAATTCCAAGCGGCTGGTGGAGGTGGCCAAGGACTACGGCGCGCAGGCGGCCTACCTGGTCGACAACGCCTCCTTCATCGACGACGGCTGGCTCGACGGGGTCACCACGGTCGGCGTGACCAGCGGCGCGTCGGTGCCGGAGGAGCTGGTCGAGGAGGTGCTGGCGCACCTGTCCAAGCACGGGTTCGACGACGTGACCGAGGTGCAGCCGGTGCAGGAGAGCATGCGCTTCGCGCTGCCCCACGAGCTGCGCAGGGACCTGCGGGCGTCTTGACCGGGATCCGCGGACCGGGGGCGTCCTAGTCGTCCCCGCGCGGGGTGCCATAGACCTTGGGCTCGAAATAGCCCTCGGGCTCGGGCACGAACGGCTGCCGCGGGCGTGGCACCTCCGCCGCGCCCGCCTTCAGCTCCTCCCGCAGCTCGCGTACGTTGTCGCGGAGCCCGCGCCGCCAGGCGAGGCCCAGCACGAGCGCCGAGCCCGCGAACAACCACGGCGCGCCCCGCGTCAGCGACGTGTAGAGCCCCAGCGCCAGCGACTGCACGATCGACACCGAGCCGAACGCGCGCCCCAGCTCCACGAACAGCGTGGCGCAGAAGAACACCAGCGGTGGTGTCACCACCAGCGACAGCAGCTCGCGGCGGTTGACCAGGACCACGCCCAGCAGGCTCGCCAGCACGAACGCCGCCCCGACGATGTATTCGACGTCGAGCAGGGCCGTCAGGACATACCCGGCCAAGGTGGCGACCAGGGCGAGTGCGATGGCGCCGCGAGCGGTCAGCCTGACCGCGGGACGCCTGCCCTTCTCACCCACTGACCCACCCCCCATTTATTGCGGCCCGTTGGCCAACTTACCGTTCGAGTGGGAGAGGAGAGGCGACGTTGGGGCAGAAGAGGTTTCCAGCAGCTCCGGGGAGGCCAGGGGCCTGGGCAGGCCGTCGAGCATCTCGGGGGACTCCAGGTCGCCGTCCACGACGCCCAGATCGTGCAGCTTGCGCGCGGTGACCAGGACGCGGCTTTCGAGCGAACCGACCGACTTGTTGTACGCCTCCACGGCCCGCGTCAGTGCCCTGCCCAGCGACTCGACGTTCCTGCCCAGGGACGACAGCCGCTCGTACAGCTCCTTGCCCAGCTCGAACACGGCCCGCGCGTTCTCGCTCAGCGCGGCCTGCTGCCAGGCGTAGTGCGCGGTACGCAACATCGTGATGAGCGTCGTAGGCGTGGCGATGTGCACCCGCCGTGTCATGGCGTATTCCAGCAGCCCGGGATCGCGTTCCAGCGCCGGGGCCAGGAACGCCTCCCCGGGGATGAACAGCACCACGAACTCCGGCGACGGGTTGAACCCCTGCCAGTAGGACTTGGCCGCCAGCCGGTCGATGTGCTCGCGCACGTGCCTGGCGTGCGCGTCGAGCCGGACCGTGGCCAGCGACTCGTCGGCGGCCTCCGCGGCCTCCAGATAGGCCGCCAGCGACACCTTGGAGTCGACGACGATGTTCTTGCCGCCGGCCAGCCGGACCACCATGTCGGGGCGCATGGAGCCCTCGGTGACCTGCTCCTCGAAGTCGCAGTAGTGCTGCATCCCGGCGATCTCGGCGACCCTGCGCAGTTGCAGCTCGCCCCACCTGCCGCGGGCCTCGGGCCGTTGCAGGGCCCTGACCAGGGCGGTGGTCTGGGAGCGCAACTGCTCGTTGCTCTGCCGTACGAACTCCATCTGCTTGGCCAGCTCCGCCCGCGCCGCGCGCTGGCCGGACTCGGTGTCGCGGAGCTGGGACTCCACCCGCGCCAGGGCGTCCTTGAGCGGCTCGACCAGGTGCTCGACGGCCTGCTTGCGCTGGTCGAGGTCGCCTGCGGCCTCGGCGCGGCCGGCCGCGAACCTGGTCTCGGCCAGCTCCAGGAAGCGCACGTTGTTCGCGTCGAGAGCGCGGGTGGACAGGGCCTGGAAGCGCTCGGCGAGCTGCTCCTCGACGTAGGCCAGCTTCTCGGCGGCCGACCTGGCCCGCGCGTCCGCCTCGGCCACGCGCACCGCCGCCCGCGTCCTGGCCAGCAGGAATCCGACGAGCAGCCCGACGGCGAGACCTATGAGAAGCGACACGACGTCCACTTGATCGATGATTGCAGGACATCCGGGCGCGAATCTTTCCGACACGCCTGGACCTTCCGCTTGTGTGCCGGGCCCTCCGTCCTGTGAGCTGTCCGTACGCGCCGAGCAAGTAAACTTTGGCTCCGTGAGTGAGCGAAGCGAGGGAACCATCAAACACAGCAGCCCAAGGCTCGTGCGGCCGACGGAGTCGGGCGCATGAGCCTCTCCATCGGCATCGTCGGGTTGCCCAACGTCGGTAAGTCCACGCTCTTCAACGCGCTGACCAAGTCCGGCAACGCGCTCGCCGCGAACTACCCGTTCGCCACCATCGAGCCCAACGTGGGCATCGTGGGCGTGCCCGACGACCGCCTGCCCAAGCTGGCCGAGATCTTCGACTCCGCCCGCGTCCTGCCCGCCAAGGTCGAGTTCGTCGACATCGCGGGCCTGGTCAAGGGGGCTTCCGAGGGGCAGGGCAGGGGCAACCAGTTCCTCGCCAACATCCGTGACACCGACGCGATCTGCCAGGTCATCCGGGTCTTCTCCGACCCGGACGTCACCCACGTGGACGGCGAGATCTCCCCCAAGCGGGACATCGAGACCATCAACACCGAGTTGATCATGGCCGACCTGCAGACGGTCGAGAAGGCCGTCCCGCGCCTGCAGAAGGAGGCGCGCAACAACAAGGACAAGAAGGCCGCGCTGGAGGCCGCGGAGGGCGCCCTGCGGGTGCTGGAGACCGGCAAGACCATCTTCGAGAGCGGCCTCGACCGCGACGAGCTGCGCGAGCTGCACCTGCTGACGGCCAAGCCGTTCCTGTACGTGTTCAACCTCGACGCCGACGAGCTGACCGACTCGGCGCTCAGGGAGCAGCTCTCCACGCTGGTCGCCCCCGCCGAGGCGGTGTTCCTCGACGCCAAGATCGAGTCGGAGCTGGTCGAGCTCGACGAGGAGGAGGCGCTGGAGCTGCTGCAGTCGGTCGGCCAGGAGGAGTCCGGGCTGCGCCAGCTCGCCAGGGTCGGCTTCGAGACGCTCGGCCTGCAGACCTATCTCACGGCAGGGCCGAAGGAGACCAGGGCCTGGACGATCCGCAAGGGCGCCACCGCACCCGAGGCGGCCGGCGTGATCCACACCGACTTCCAGCGCGGCTTCATCAAGGCCGAGGTCGTCTCCTTCGACGAGCTGGTCGAGGCGGGCTCCATCGCCAACGCCCGCTCGGCGGGCAAGGCCCGCATCGAGGGCAAGGACTACGTCATGCGTGACGGCGACGTGGTGGAGTTCCGCTTCAACGTCTGAGCGCGGCGGTCGGCCGAAGTGGATCTGCTCGTTGTCCCACACGCCGCCGCGGCAGATCGCCTTGCCCCGCCCCACGGGGAGGATCGCGCCGCCGTCCTCGGCACACTCGCTGTCGGGGACCCGGGCGGGCGCCGCCGCGGCCGTGACGTCCCGGTGAGCGCGTAACGCCGGGACGTCGGACATGTGGTGGGCGCGATGAGCCCGCTCGCGGCGAGCGCGGCCGCGATGGCCGTCGTCGCGGGGGCGGGCAGTCTGGTTCCCGGCGGTTCGATCACCAAGGGTTGCCATTCACTACGCTACGTTACTGGCGATGAGGCGGCGGTGCAGGCTCGTCACAGTCGTGACTCCCGGAAGCGGCGGGTCATCTGATGCCGGGACAACTGATGCGACAACCACTGTGGGCTCCTGCGCGTCGAATCTCACGGCGTTCACGCTGACTCGGGAGGCCCCATGATCCGTCGCATCATCCGGAGACGACGTCCGGCGCCCACGCTCGCCGGCATCAGTCTTGAGGAGGAACTGGCCCTGATCAGGGTCGAGCTCATGTACGGCCTGCGCGTCAACCGTGAGGCGTACCTGCGCAGGAAGGCCGACGAGCGCAACGAGATGGTGACTCGTATGCGTGAACGGGACGCGGCCGAGATGCTGACGGACCTGCGCGGCTCCCTGGAGCGGGCGGTCCAGCCGACCGTGGTGGACCTGCGCGGCAGGAGACAGCCGCACTCCTCGCAGGATCCCGAGCCCGCCTGAGGGTCAGGCGGTCCCAGTGCCCCTGGAGCCCGCCGGGCGGCCTCAAAGCCCTCTGGAGCCCGCCGGGTGGCGGGGGTGGGCCGGGGAGTCCCGGAGCCCGTCGGGCGGTCGTCTGAAGGGGACTCGGGGGCCTGGGCGGCGGGTTGGATCTTGCGCCCTTGCGCTCGCGTCCCATACCGATTGCGCAGGTCGCTGAGCGTCCATGCCTGCTTTGGACAGGAATCCGTGGCCGCCCGGCTATGCGATTTTAGGCGTCTGGCCTGGTCAAAAGCCGTTTCTACCGGGAACTGCCAGGAATCGGCACTACGGTGAGTCACGCGTGCCCGGTTTGCCGTCAGGCCCGTCATGCCTGCAGCATGGGCGTGGCTTTCTGGAAGAATGGCGGAGACCGGATAGGGTGACTACTTCACCGCGGATGATGGGGATCGGCAACGGACGACACCGCGCCAGCCGGGGGGATCGGCGCGAGCGGAGGCGTGATGGCTCGTAGGTCTACCGTCCAGCACGATCCTCGGATCGCTGGCGACCCCGAGCTTTCCGCGCGCCTGGACACCGATGACTTCGACGCGCCACCACCCCGTAGGCCGCGTCGTGGCGGGTGGTCGGGCGGCGGCGGACGCTGGCTGGTATGGACCGGTCGCATCATTCTTTGGGCGCTTATCATAGTTATCGTGGTTAATGGGGTCCGTGCCCCATTTGAGCGGTTTACTCAGCAAGAGACCGCGGCGCCCAATGACGTCGTGCAGGTCAACCACGGATTCCCCGCCGAGCGGGGCATGGCTTTCGCGGCCCAGTTCGCGGGGGTCTATCTGAATTTCAACCCGGAGGACGCGGCGAGCAGGTCACGCAAGCTGGCGGCGTTCCTGGCCGAGGGCATGGACCCGCAAATGGGATGGGACGGCTACGGCCAGATGGCGGCGGTCGCCATCCAGCCCTACGACATCGAGGCGTCCGACGCTCACAACGCCGTGATCAGCGTGGCGTTCCAGACCGGCCCGCGCAGGCTGATGCTGTCCGTCCCGGTCTACTACTCCGGCGACGAGGGCGGCGGGCGGTTCGCGGTCGCCGGCCGCCCGGCGGTGCTGCCCGCCCCGGCTCCCGCCGAGGTGCCGCAGCTCGCCCCGCCGGAGATCGACGAGGCGGCCGCGGCCGACCTCAAACCACAGCTGGAGGGTTTCTTCACCGACTACGCCTCCGGAGCCGCGGGGCTCCAGCGCTACGTGGCCGCGGGCAAGAGCCTGCCGAGCTTCGCCGGCACCTTCACCTTTGCCGGGCTCAAGGAAATCGTGGTGCCTGTGGGGGGTGCTACCCGAGAGATACAGGCGGTGGTGAAGTGGGCCGTGCCGAACGGCGAGGTCCCGCCCACCCCCGACACCACCGACCCTGCGGCGGTCGGCGGGCAGTTGGAGCAGGCATATCGCCTGACCGTCGAGAAGCAGGGCGACAAGTGGTTCGTCGCCGACATCCGCGGCGCTGGTCGCGTCGTTGGATAGAAGCACGGCCGCGCTGCTGTTCGGTACCCCCCGGGAGGACAAGAAGTGACCTTGAAGACCGTAGTGCTCACCTTGATCGCGATGTCGCCGACGCCGACACCGACCGGAATAGACACCGGAGGGCTAGCCGACTTCCTGCGCGCGTTCTTCGCCCCGTTGTTCCTGGTCGTCGTGTCCGTGGTGGCGCTCTTCTTCCTCTTCACCCGCGAGATCACGCGGTTCGTTCAGTTCCTCATACTTGCTGTGGCCATCGGAGTGATCTTCTACGTTCCCAACATCATTGAGGTGACGGCGAAGGCGATCGCGGGCGCACTGGGCATCAAGTAAGGGTTGAGACCGCTCCGCGGCGGTCATGTACGAGCGGGTGGAGAGGAGGACCGCGTGGACCTGCCCACGTATACGAACATCTGGCGGATAGAGAAGCGGCTTTACAAGCTGTACGACCTACGGTTGCCGATGCCGCTGCCCATCGTCTGGATCGGCGTCTTCGTCGGGGTGTTCGTGCCGTGGTCGCTCCTGCTGGTCCTGGTCGGCGTGCCGGTGGAGATGCCGTGGCACGTGCTGTTCCTGGTGCCGCCCGGGATCGTGACATGGTTGTCCACCCGTCCCGTCATCGAGGGCAAGCGCCTCACCGAGCTTCTGGAGTCCCAGCTTCGCTACCTCGGCCAGCCGAAGGCCTGGTGCCGCCTCGCGCCCATGTCGGAGCCGGAGACGATCGCGTTCGCCGGCCGCGTGTGGCGCATCGCTCCCGCGCGGGCCAAGGCGAAGGCGCCGCGCAAGGCGCGCCGGCCGCAGGCCAAGCGCGAGGGCCAGCGGATCGCCGGTCCCCGTCAGGTCCGCCCGGCCGTGGCCGCCGCTGCCGCCGCCGCCGCGACGGCCCCCGTCGCCGAGCCGGCCACCACTCGCTGGGGCAACCGCCGGGGCGCGGCGCCCGCCCTCAGATCGCGGGTACGCCAGTCGGCATCGTCCCCGGCACCTGAGACCGGGGGAGAGCTCATACGCCGCGAGGAGGGCCTTTCCGGTGGCCCTGAACGCCTTTCCGGCGGTCCGGAACGCCGTCAGGACACACCGCTGACCGTCGTGCGCGGTGACGCCGAAGTCGCGAGCCGGGAGCTCGGCGCCGGGCGGCACGTCGCCGGACCGGAGTCCGACGGCGGAGACCGGGCCCCCCATGAGGTCGCCGCCCGCGGGAAGGCCGGCCGGGAAGCCAGGGGTCGCGAGCAGGACGTACCGAAGGCCGCGGACGGAGCCGCCGAGGGGGCGGAGCCGGTGCGCGGTGACCTGCCGACTGAGGCGGGGATCGCTCGCGGAGGCCGGCAGACCGGCACGGGGATCGCTCGCGGAGGCCGGGAGACCGGCGCGGGGGCCGCTCGCGGAGGCCGGGAGATGGAAGGCGAGGCCGCGCGTGTGGACCGGCTGGTCGGGGAGGCCGAGGTCGCGCGTGGGGCGGTCGTGCCGATCCGGACGGCGGAAAGTCGCAAGCCCGCGGCGGGCAAGCCGATCGACACCGAGGCGCTGCGGCGGTTGCGGAAGCTCGCGGCGAGCGCAGACGCGCCGGTCCTCTCGGAGGAACCCGCCGATCAGGGCGACGCGTCGCGGGGCGAGGACGAAGTCGCGCGGGACCAGCACAGGAAGGGGCAGCCGCCCCGGCTGAGCCCGTCGCTGGTGCCGTCCGGCCCGCAGCGGATCTGGTCGCCGCTCAACCCTGACGCCAAACCCCTGCCCCGCCCCGCGAAAAGCGACCATCCCGCCGGTGACGACCGCCTCCCCGGGAGCGTCGGCCCTCTGGGGGCCGGCCTTCCTGCGGGTGCCGACAGTCCTGCGGATGATCCTGTGGTCGGGAGTGACCGTCCAGCAGGTGGTCCTTCGTCCGGGAGTGACCGTCCAGTGGATGGCTCTCCGGCTGGGAGCGACCGTCCTGCGACTGGTTCTCCGGCTGGGGGCGACGGTTCTGCGGCCGGCCCTCCATCCGCCGCCGGGCACGCCGCCGGGGTGGGTGAGGACGGTCGGCCGGGCGAAGGTGGCCGTTCTGCGGTGGGTGATCGTCCCGCGGCGATTGGCAATCCGGCCGAGGGCGAGCAGCGGGAGAGTCGCGACGAGACCACGCCGGCCGCACACGACGTCAGCGCGGGCCCGGCCGGCCAGATCGGCGATGCGCCGCAGTCCGTGGTCGGTGACGGGCCGAGGGGTGCGGTCGGTGACGTGGCGCGGGGCGCCCTTGGTAAGGGTCGGCAGTCTGCGGGTGGCGATGGGTCGAAGGGTGTGGGCGGCGACGTGGCGCCGGGGGGTGTCGGTGGTCGTGGCGGGGCCGGGCAGAGGCGGGACGATGATCGGGTCGTGCCGATGACCGGTGTGGTCGGTGAGCGGGTGGCGCCGGGGCCCGTCGTGGGCGACGGTCCGGGGGAGGAGTTCGTGGCGCCCGTGCCCGGTAACCGGCCCGGTGAAGGGCGGGTGCGCAGGGTCGAGTCCGTCGTGGGGCGGGACTCAGGCGGGTGGCGGCGGATCGCGCAGGTGGTCGTCGGCGGCGGCGGGGTGCGTACCGATGGGTCCGAGGTCGACGAGGCCAGGGCCAGGGGCGTGTTCGGCGGCAGCCGCCGGATCGTCGTCCTGGGCTGCACCGGCGGCGCGGGTCAGAGCACCACGGCCCTCATGCTCGGCCACACCTTCGCCAAATACCGCGACGACAGGGTCGTGGCCGTCGACGCCAACACCGGCGGCAGCACCCTGACCAGCAAGATCCAGCCGGAGACCCCGGAGACCCTCACCTCCTTGCTGTCCGGGCTCGACCGGGTCAGCGGCTATCTCACGATGCGCGGGTACACCACCCGCACGGCCTCAGGACTGGAGGTGATCGGCGCGGACTCCGACGCGGGCGCCGAGCAGCGGCTCGCGGACCGGTCGTTGTTCTCCGACCACCGGCTCGGCGAGTCCATGCGCCTGCTCGACCACCACTACAAGCTGGCCGTCATCGACCCGGCCGCCGCGCTGGCCGCCCGGGTCCTGCCGTACGCCGACCAGCTCGTCCTGGTGGTCCCGGCGAGCGAGGAGGCGTCCGAGGCGGTGGCGATGACGTACGAGTGGCTCGACGGGCACGGCTGCGCGGAGCTGCGCAGGCGTGCCGTGATGGTGGTCAACGGCGTGAGCAGGCGTTCGATGGCCGACGTCGAGCAGGCGGAGTCGGTGGCCAGCGGCAGGTGCCGGGCCATCGTCCGGGTCCCCTGGGAGGACGATCTGGCGCCCGGCGGCGCCGAGGTGGTCGATCCCGGGCAGTTGCGCGCGGCCGGGCGGCGGGCCTACCTCGCCCTCGCCGGTGTCGTGGTCGCGGGCTTTGCGGCACAGACCGTACGACTGAGCGAAGAGGAGTTGGCGAGTGACCCCCCGGGCACGAGAATCGGTGAGCGATAAGTGAACAAGCGAGCAGGTCTGGCCCGTTCATGCGCCGAGGGGGCGGCATGAGCAGGGCGTCCCGGGCGCACCAACGCCTCGCGGTGCGCTATTTCGACGACCGCATCCTGCTCACGGACACCTGCGCATGGGCGTACTTCCGTCTCCCGACGGTCAGCTACGAGTTCGTCACCCCCGAGGAACGCGAGGCGCTGGCCACCAACATCACGATCGCACTGGCCGCGATCAGGATGCCCGACGCCGAGGTCCACCTGCGGGTGGCGCACCGCACCTACCCGGCCGCGGAGTGGGCGATGGCGCTCAACGCCACGTCCGACGAGGGATCCGGCTGGCGCGACTACCTGGAGGAGATGTACCGGCACGTCTGGGCCAAGGACTTCTGGTCCAAGGAGGTCTATCTCGGCGTCCGGCTCGGCCCGCGCGGCAAGCAGCTCGGCAGCGGCGTGCTCGCCCAGCTCCTCGGCCTCTACCAGAAGACCGAGAAGGCGCTCGGGATGGACGACGACCACGTCCCCGACAGCGAGATCGGCCGCTGGACCGAGCAGGCCGAACGCCTCGGCAGGGCGCTCGCGTCGAGCGCCCTCTACGCCAGGCACGCCACCTCCGTCGAGGTGGCGTGGTTGTTCCAGCACGCGGCCGCGGGCGCGCTCGGCGACCCGCCGCCGTCGGCCAGCCCGAAACGGCGCTGGGGCAAGGGCGAGATCGAGTCGCTGGTCGAGGGCGAGATCCACAACGGCAGGTCGTTGCTGCGCATCGTGCAGCCGCAGGGCGACTCCTACGTGGCCCACCTGTCGTTCGCCCGTTTCCCCGACCTCATGCCGTTCCCGGACGGCGAGCCGTGGATGCACTTCGCCGACCAGCTCCCGTTCCCGGTGGAGATCTCGTCGCGGATGCGGCTGGTCCCGCCGGTCAAGGCGTCCAGGGACGTGGCGCGCAAGCTGGCGCACGCCCGTGACATGGACCACCACATCCGGGAGGCCGGCGCGGAGGCGCCGCTGGCGCTGGCCGAGCAGATCGACGCGGCCCGCATGCTGGAGCACGGCATCACCAAGGCGCGCCTGCCGTTCGTGTACGGGTGGCACCGCCTGATCGTGGCGGCCCCGAGCGAGGACATCTGCGTGCAGCGGGTCGAGGCCGTCGTCGAGCACTTCCGCGACATGGGCATCGACGTGGTCAACTCGACGGGTGACCAGTTCTCGCTGTTCTGCGAGGCGCTGCCGGGCGAGAAAGTACGCGTCAACGCCTACGCGCAACGCCAGCCCCTGCGTACGATCGCGGGCGGCATGGCCACGGCCACCGTCGACGTGGGCGACCGGCTGGACGAGGGCAGCGAGGGCTGGCTCGGCCCGTACATCGGCGAGACCGTCGGCAGGGCCCGCAGCATCGTGCACTTCGACCCGCTGCTCGCGGCCACCCGCAACCGGCCCACCGCCATCGCGATCACCGGCGAGCCCGGCGGCGGCAAGACCACGCTGGCGCTGCTGATGATCTACCAGATGGCGCTCAGGGGCGTGACGGTCGCGGTGATCGACCCGAAGGGCGACGCGGAGTCGCTCGTACAGCTCCTGGAGAAGCGGGGTCGCAAGGCCAGGATCATCCCGCTGGGCTCGGCCGCGCCGGGGTTGCTGGACCCGTTCTCGTTCGGCGACGACATCGCGGCCAAGAAGACCATGGCCACCGAGACGCTGCGGCTGCTGCTGCCGCGTATGTCGGAGGAGCGCGAGTCGGCGATGATCCAGGCGGTGGCCGCCGTGTCCAACGCGCCCGACCCCTCGCTCGGCAAGGTCGTCGACTTCCTGGAGCGGGCCGACGACCCCGCCTCGAAGAACCTGGGCGCCGTGCTGCGCTCCATGTCGGAGATGCACCTGGCCAGGCTGTGCTTCGACCCCTCGGGTGGCGACCAGGTCGACACCGAGGGCTGGACGACCGTGTTCACGCTGGGCGGGCTGACGCTGCCGGACGTGACGACGGCCAGGGACGACTACTCCTACGAGCAGCGGCTGTCGGTGGCGCTGCTCTACCTGGTGTCCCAGTTCGCGCGCCGGCTGATGAACAGTCTCGACCGGCGCGCCCCCAAGGCGATCTTCCTGGACGAGGCGTGGGCGATCACCTCCACGCCCGAGGGCGCCAAGCTGGTGCCCGAGGTCAGCCGGATGGGTCGCTCCCGCAACACCGCACTCGTGCTGGTCTCCCAGAACGCGGGAGACCTGCTGAACGAGCAGGTGACCAACTGCCTCTCGTCCGTGTTCGCGTTCCGGTCCACCGAACGGGTGGAGGTGGACCACGTCATGTCGCTGCTCGGGGTGGAACCGTCGGAAGAGCACAAGGCCGTGCTGCGCTCGCTGGGCAACGGCGAATGCGTATTCCGCGATCTGGATGGCAGGGCCGGCCGCATCGGAGTAGACCTGATCTCCGAAGAACTTCTCCGCTGGCTCGACACGAACCCGACACACGACAAACCCGGCGTCGCCGGGCATGATGATCTTCAAGGGGGCGTGGGCAGGGCGCAGGAGGTACGGTCATGAAGATCCGACTATCCCGACGGCTGGCGCTGGCGCTTGCGCTCATCGCCGGAATCCTCGTACTACCGGTGGTGGTGGGCGGTCTGGCCACCCCGGCGGCGGCGGCCCCGTGCGACCTGTCGCCGCCGCTCACCCCCGAAGTGGTCGGCAGCGGCACCGACGGCATGATCCAGCCGCCGGTCCCCGAGGGCGGGGCACAGGCGCCGACCACCAACTACGGCCAGTTCGGCATGAGCGGTCAGTTCTGGCACACGCACGAGCTGGGCTGCTCCGACTACGTCGCCGTGCTCGGCAACATGTGGGCCAACGGCATCTTCACCGCGGCCAAGGCCGTCGACCGGCTGACGATCACCACCTACCAGGCCGCGGCGACCGAGGGACCGCTCCAGTCGATCAAGGACGTGGTCGACGACATCATCACCAACCTGTCCAACGCCATGTACTGGCCGTACCTGCGCCCGATCGTGATCCTCGGTGCGATCTGGCTGGCCTGGTACGGGCTGATCCGCAAGCGGGCCACCACGACCGCCGAGGGCGTGATCTGGATGGTGCTGGCGGTCACCGTGGCGGTCTGGTTCTTCAGCAGGCCCGGCGACTTCACCGGGCTGGGCAAGGTCGTGACCGACAAGACCGGCGAGGTCGTCAACTCCGCCTTCTCCGGCCTGCCCGGCGCGGGCGGCGCGTCCTGCCTGCCGCCACCCGGCACGGCCGACCCGCAGGTCAAGGCGGGCGGTTACGGCCAGAACGGCACGCCGGGCGTCGAGCAGAACGCCGACGCGCTGTGGTCCACGCTGGTCTGCAAGCCCTGGTTGGTGGGCCAGTTCGGCACCGCTGACCCGCAGCAGCCGATCGTGCGCGACTGGGGCAGGAAGATGCTGGAGATCCAGTCGATCCCGCCCGCGGTCGCCGGCCAGCCGGCCCCCGACGTGGGGGCGCGCCAGTCCGAGTACGCGGCGCTGGCCGACAAGCTCAGGAACGACCCCCGCTACACCGTCTTCTCCGGCCGCGACTGGTCCAACCGCCTCGGCGTGGCCGTCGGGGCGTTCATCGCGGCCCTGGTGGCGGGCACGCTCATCTTCCTGGTGGCGGTCTCTCTGCTGGTGCTCAAGGTGGGCTTCCTGCTGCTGCTGATCCTGGGGCCGGTGTTCCTGCTGATCGGCGTACATCCGGGCAGCGGCCGGATCGTCGCCATGCGCTGGGTGGAGATGCTCGTGGGCACTCTGCTGAGACAGGCGGTGCTGACGATCGTGCTGAGCGTGCTCGTCTACGGGTACGCGCTGATCATCTCCACCGCCATGCCCTGGGGGCTGCAGGTGCTGTTCATGGCCCTGCTGACGATCGCGGTGTTCTTCTACCGGCGGCCGTTCCAGCACCTGTTCGCCTCGATGAGCGGGCACACGGTCACCACCCGCATGCTCGGCGAGGCGGCCTCCTCCTCCGTGCTCGAACGCTCGGCGGGTGCGTTGCCGCCGGTCGCCTCGGCCCGGATCGGCCGCTGGGGCCTGCGCAAGGCCGAGCCCCTCATCAGGGCGGCGAGCGCGGCCAACCCGGCCGGGGTGGCGGCGACGGCGGCCACCGCCGGTCAGGCCCGGGTACGCGCCGAGGAAGGCGACGGCAACCCGGGCGGCGTCCGGATCCCGGCCACGGCGGCGCCGCTGGACACCGACCAGCCGGGCGGCAAGGCGACCGGCAGAGTGCCGATGGAGCCGCGCCGGGGTACGGCTCCGCCGCTCAACCTGGGCGGTACGCCAACCCGCGCGGGCGGGTCGCGGGTGGGCGGCGTGCCGGGCGCGAGTGGCGGATCCGGCTCGGGCGTCGCGTCCGGCTCGGGCAGCACGTCCCGTTCCGGCGGTTCCGGCGGTTCCGGCGGCTCGGATGGCGGCTGGTTCGGTGGCCGGTCCGGCGGGTGGGCGCCGCGTGGCGGCGCTTCGGCGGGCTCGCGCGGCACCGGGGGACGGTCGAGGTTCGGCGGCGCGGGCGGGTCGCGGTCTGGGGGCACGCGCTCCGGCGGAGGGCTGTTCGGCGGCGGGTCGGGCGGCTCCGGCGGCTCCGGCTCCGGCGGGTCGGGCGGCTCCGGCGGCTCGGGTGGCGGGCTGTTCGGCGGCGGCTCCCGGTCGGGCGGGTCGCGCTCCGGCGGCGGCTCCCGGTCGGGCGGCGGCGCACCGAGGTCCGGCGGCACCGCGCCCGGTCCCCGCATCTTCGGCTCCGACGACCGGTCGTCCCGCGGCTCGGAGGCGCCCCCGCTGTGGTTGCGCAGCAGCCGCAACGGCGGCTCCGAAGGCGGCGATCCCTCCGTGCCCTTCTGGCTCAAACCGAACAACCCTGACAAGGACTGAACATGGCGCAGCCCGGTGACAGGCGCGGGGTGGCCTTCGCCGCCATCGTCGTGGTCATCGCCGCGGTCGGCATCTACCTGACGATGTGGCCGGACCCGGGAGAGGAGCCCGAGCCCGGCCCCGTCGCCACCACGTCGGCGGCCGGCGCTCCCGCCCCGACGAGCAGGCCGCTGGCGACCGCGAGCTCCGCACCGTTCGACGTCTACTCCTACCTGCCGCTGAGCAAGGAGCAACTCGCCGCGGCCGCCGACCTGGCCGAGCGGTTCACCGCCGTCTACGGCACCTTCCGCTATGACGAGGATCCGGCGGCGTACGCGGGCCGGTTGAAGGCGTACACGACGGCGGAGCTCGGCGGCATCCTGGCCAGGACCATGACCTCGGCGGGCACCATCGAGCGCAACCGCAGCGACGAGATCGTCTCCACGGCCACGGCTCGCGTGAAGGAGATCAGGCAGATCGACAAGAGCTCGGTCGTCTTCGTGGTCACCGAGAGCCGGCAGGTCACCGCCAAGAGCGGCAACCAGCAGGTCACGGACGACCTCGCGGTCACGGTGAGCCAGTCCGGGACCGACTGGCGGATCTTCGAGGTGCTGCCGGCGACCGAGGGCCAGGACGGGGACCCGGCGTGAACTCCTCACGGGCCCGCCTTTTCCTGCTGATCGGGCTGGCGGGGGCGCTGCTGCTGGTGGCGGTGATCGTGTCGCCGCTGTTGCTGATCTCGCTCCCGTCCTTCATCACCGACGGCGGCACCTCGCCCGACTGCGAGGACACCACGCAGGTGGAGGAGGTCTCGGACTCGGGCACCGCCGACATCCCCGCCGACTACCTGGAGCTGTACCGGGAATACGGCAAGGACGTCGGCGTCCAGTGGAACATCCTGGCCGCCGTCGGCAAGCGCGAGACCGACCACGGCCGGTCCGACCTGCCCGGCGTCAAGAGCGGCACCAACTACGCGGGCGCGGCCGGGCCGATGCAGTTCCTCATCTCCACGTGGGGCGGCAAGGCGCGGATCTCGATGTCGTCGAAGTTCAACGGGTACGCCTCCGACGGTGACGGCGACGGCGTGGGCGACGTGTACAACCCGGCCGACGCCATCCTCGGCGCCGCCAAGATGCTCAGGCGCAACGGGGCCCCGGAGGACGTACGGCGGGCGCTGTTCGTCTACAACAGGGCCTGGTGGTACGTCGACCAGGTCGAGGAGATCGCCAGGAACTATGCCAAGTCCGGCGCGGTGGAGGTGCCGCCGCAGGCCTCGGAGGACTGCGACGACCCGCTGATCGCGGCCGCGCCCAGCGAGGTGGTGACCAAGATCCTGCAGTACGCGCTGGCGCAGCGCGGCAAGCCGTACCTGTGGGGCGGGACGGGGCCGGACTCGTTTGACTGCTCGGGGGTCATCTACGCCGCCTATCGTGCTGCGGGGTTGCAGATTCCCCGTACGACGTTCACGCAGTGGCCGTTCGGAATTCGGATTTTAGAGGGCGAAGAGCAGCCGGGGGATCTGGTGTTCTTCAACTCGGGACCCGGCACGTCCGCCACCAGCCCTGGGCATGTCGGGCTCGTCGTGTCCAAGGGGAAGATGCTGGAGGCCAGGTGCCGGCTGTGCGGGCCGATCAAGGTCACGAGCTACGAGTCCCGTACCAACCGGGTGGGTTTCACCCGTCCGCTGCAGAACGCCGACGTCATCGAGCAGCTCAAGAAGCTGCAGGATCCGTCCCTTTGACATCCTCCCCACGGATGAATCCGGGGGATCTCAACCCATCTCATGCTGGGAGGAGGACAGGTTGAGGTTCACGGTTCGCAGGCACGATCCCGCACGCCGAGCAGCGCTGACTCGTGCTCGGCCAGCGCCTGCTCTTGGGCGGGTGTGGGGTGCAGCCGGTGACGGGACACGCCGATCAACCTCAGTACCGGCAAATCCTGCGGCACCGTGCCGTGTTTCCTCCCCAGGGCTGAAGCCCGGGGTCTCCACGCTTCAAGGAAATTCGATGAGAAAGCCCAACGCATGAGTGCTGTCGTGGTCGTGGCCGCAGTGATCGTCGGTTCGGGCGGCCGGGTGCTCGCCGCCCAGCGCGCCGAGCCCCCGGCCCTCGCGGGCGGCTGGGAGTTCCCCGGCGGCAAGGTCGAACCGGGGGAGGCCGAGGAGGTGGCGCTCGTCCGGGAGTGCCGCGAGGAGCTCGGCGTCGAGGTCGTGGTCGGCGAGCGGGTCGGCGGTGACTGGCCCCTGTCCGACGGGTACGTCGTGCGCGTCTGGCTGTGCTCGCTGCCCGCGGGGGAGCCGGAGGCCAAGGAGCATCTGGCGCTGCGGTGGCTGGGTCCCGGCGAGTATTACGACGTCGAGTGGCTCCAGGCCGATCTCAACGTCATGAAGACCGTGGAGAATCTGCTCCAGTGAGATTAACCCCTTCCTCTCTGTGACAGAATGGTTACTAGAAGTGATATGTCGCAGCGGGGGAGTGGGAGTGATGCGTCGTGGATGGATCATCGCTGGAGCCTTGATCCTGGTGGCGGTCCCCTCCATGCCCGTGGCGGCGGCTGGGGTGTCACTGATGCTGGAGAAGGTCCACGTGCCTGACAACGGGAAGTGGGTCAGGACCGGGGACGTGCAGCGGTTCCGGGTGCGGCTGAACGGGATGGCCAGGGGCGTCCGGGTGGCGGCGACACGCGGCCAGGCGGTCACGCGCGCGGGTGGGGCGTCGGTGCTCGCTATGCAGGCGTCCGCGGGGCGTGGTGCCGATGCCTCGGGTGAGGCGGGGACATCCCCCGGAGAGGCGCCCGCGATCACGGGTGAGGCGGCGACGCTCTCTGGTCAGGCCGTTCGTGTCCCGGCCACGCGCTGCCACGGCGCCCAGGCACTGCCCGGGCCGGTCAGCCAGTCGGCTGCCGGCGGGACCGACCCTCTGTGGGCCGGCGCGCAGGGTCGGCAGCCTGCGCCCACCACCGCGCGTTCCGGCCGCATCCCCGCCGCGAGTGGGCCAGCGGCCGGTGGTATGGCGCTGGGGTCGGGGTCGGTGGCTGGTGGTATGGCGCTGGGGTCGGTGGCCGGTGGCACGGCGCCCGGGTCGGTGGCGGGCGGTGTGGCGCCGAGGTCGGTGGCGGGCGGTGTGGCGCCGAGGTCGGTGGCCGGTGCGGAGCCTTGGGCGCTGGGAGAGATAAGGGGTGACAGCGGCTTGGGGTTCCCGCAGGCCGTGCCTCAGCAGGCGGTTTCCGGCGCGTCGCAGCAGGCTCTTACGAGCGTCCCTCAGCAGACCCAGCCCCGTGCTCGCGCACAGGCTCGGGGTGGCACCGCCCCGCAGGCGTCGGCGGGCTCTCGGGTGGCGCGCGGGGAGGGAGCGCAGCCTGGGGTGGTGCGAGGACCTCAGCCCGGGAGGGCGTCTGGTGCGCTGCCAGGGGCGGCCTCGGGTGCACGGCCGGGGGTGGCGTCGGGTCTGCGGTCTGAGGGGACGGCCGGGGTTCCGCCTTCGATGCCGCCTGGGGCGTCCGGGGTGCTTGGGATGCCTGGTGGGGTGCAGGCTGGGATGCCGGGGGTCGGGGCTCAAGCGCTCAGGCTGCCAGAGGCTACGGCTGGAGCGGTGGGGTCCATGGGGGAAGAGGAGGCGCGAGGGGTGGCGCCGCTGCCATGGGAGGCCGGTGGGGTGCTTGAGCCGGTGCGGCCCGTGGCTTGGGTGAGTCCGTTGGATGGGCCGGCGGGGTTCGTGGGGGTGGCCGGCGGGATCGGGCTGCTTCTGGGCGGGCTTTGGGGGATTGGCACGGTACAACGGGGCCGTAAGGGACGAAAGGTGTTGTAATTCGGCCTTTACCGTTACTTTTACCCGACTAGTATTCCCTTGACCATGGTTCTAGGGACTTAGGCGGAGGCTTCCGGTGGCACGCAGGCGAGCGACGGCCGTGTCCGCAATCGTCTTGGCACTGGGTCTGGCCGGTGCAGGGGTGACGCCGTTCGTGGTGCAGAGCGCGAACGCGTCCGCGGCGTACGACCCGGTGGAGCCGTGTGACGTGGGCGAGGTGTGCGACGCCGTGCCCGAGACCACGGTGACCATCACCACGACCACGACGCTGGACACGCCGTCCCCTGAGCAGCCGCTGGACACGCCGGAGACGACGATCACCAAGACCGTCACCGCGAAGCCCACGAAGCCGACCAAGTCGCCGACGCCGACCAGGACCTCCTCACCCCCGCCGATCAGCACGCCGTCGAGCACCCCCACGCAGAACCTGCAGCCGCTGCCCACGCAGAGCATCGAGGTGCCGCCCACCTCATCGAGTCCCGAACCGTCCGTGGAGTTGCCGGCCGTCGCGACCAGCCAGCCGGTGCCGAGCGCGACGCCGAGCGAGACGGAGGCCGCCTCGACCGAGGCGGTCCTGGAGTTGCGGCAGGCGGCGCCGGAGTTCGACCAGCGGACGCTCACGCAGCAGCTCAGCATCCCGGCCCTGGTGCTGGTCCTGCTGGCGCTCTTCGCCGTGCTGATCTTCGAGGGGCGGCTGCGCCGGATGGCCCACGCGGCGGCGGTGCGTAAGGCGGGACCCCAGGCAGGCCGGCCGGACATGCCGTCCGGCGGCGGATATCCGGCGGGTCCCGGATACGCCGCGGCGGCCTTCCCGGCCCCGGGCTACCCGGGCGGCACGGCGTACGCGCCGATCATCTCCTTCGTGCCCGTGCAGACCTACCCGAGCGGCCAGGCCCAGTACGGCGCCGTCTACCACGATCAGCACCCGTACCCGCACCAGGGCTATATGGAGGAGCCGCCCGCGCCCGAGGCCCCGCCGGAGCCGATGGTGCTGCACCCGGACGACTTCGACTCCTACAGCGAGCCGCCGGAGCCGAAGGCACGCGAGTTCCGCGACCCGTTCGAGCCGGTGATCCAGCCCTCGGAGACCCCGTCGTCGGAGATCCCGCCGGGCGGCGCGAGCCCGTACGACGACGACACCGAGCGCCCGTTCGGCGCCCCGGCCGCGTGGGCGGAGTCGGGCGACTCGGAGCCGTGGCAGCAGTCCACGGGCCGGTCGTCGTCGCTGTTCGAGCCGGGGCCGAAGCCGGGGCTGGACGACGGCCCGCGCGACTACGATCCGCCTCCCTACGTGGCGGCCGACACCGAAGCGACCGCGGTTCAGCCGCTGCCCGACAAACCGGACGCGGAGCCGGCGGCGCCGGAGAAGGGCGGCACCGAGCCGACCAAGGAGATGCCTGACTCCAAGCGCCGGCGCTGGGGGCGTAAGAAGTAGGAAGACGGCAAAGGGCGGGGACCGGAATTCCGGTCCCCGCCCTTTGCCGCGTTCGGCGAGCCGCTACTTGGCGCGCTTGAAGATCTTGTTGCCCAGCCACACCAGCGGGTCGTACTTGCGGTCCACCACGCGCTCCTTCATCGGGATCAGCGCGTTGTCGGTGATCTTGATGTGCTCGGGGCAGACCTCGGTGCAGCACTTGGTGATGTTGCAGTAACCGAGCCCGTGCTGCTCCTGGGCGGCCTCCTGGCGGTCGGCCACGTCGTACGGGTGCATGTCCAACTCGGCGATCCGCATGAGGAAGCGAGGGCCGGAGAAGTTGGCCTTGTTCTCCTCGTGGTCACGGATCACGTGGCAGACGTTGTTGCACATGAAGCACTCGATGCACTTGCGGAACTCCTGCGAGCGCTCGACATCGACCTGCTTCATCCGGTATTCGCCGGGCCGGACCCCCTCCGGCGGGGTGAACGACGGGATCTCCCGGGCCTTCTGGTAGTTGAAGGAGACGTCCGTGACGAGGTCCTTGATCACCGGGAAGGTGCGCATCGGCGTGACCGTGATGGTCTCGTCCTCCTCGAAGGTGGACATCCGGGTCATGCAGCCGAGTCGCGGCTTACCGTTGATCTCCATGCTGCACGAGCCGCACTTGCCGGCCTTGCAGTTCCAGCGCACCGCCAGGTCAGGTGCCTGGGTGGCCTGGAGGCGGTGGATGATGTCGAGGACGACCTCGCCCTCGTTCACCTCGACGGTGAAGTCCTCGAGCTTGCCCTCGCCGCCCTCACCGCGCCAGACCTTGAACTTTGCCTTGTAGCTCATGACTTCTTCGCTATCCCGTCGAATTCGGCCATTTCCTCGTCGGTGAGGTATTTCGTCAGCTCGTCCCTGTCGAACAGGGCGATCAGGTCGTCGCGCATGGTCGGCTGGAGCTGCTCCTCCACCTGGACGGTCGTGCCGTCCTCGCTGGAGCAGACGAGCAGCTTGCGGCGCCATTCCGGGTCCATGACGGGGAAGTCGTCGCGGGTGTGCCCGCCGCGGCTCTCCTCGCGCCGCAGGGCGGCACGCGCCACGCACTCCGACACCAGCACCATGTTGCGCAGATCGATCGCGAGGTGCCAGCCCGGGTTGTAGATGCGCGAGCCGGCCGCCCCGACCAGGCGTACGCGCTCCTTGAGCTTCTCCACGACGCCCAGGGCCTCGGAGATCTCGCCGGCCTTGCGGATGATGCCGACCAGGTCGTTCATCGTGCGCTGGAGCTCGTGGTGGACCTCGTAGGGGTTCTCGCCGGCCCGGCCCAGCGGCGCCAGCGCCTCCTCGCGCGCGTCGGACACCGACTCCGGGGCGATCTGGGGCCTGGAGGCCAGCTCGTCCACGTACGCCGCCGCGCCCGCGCCCGCCCGGCGCCCGAACACCAGCAGGTCGGACAGCGAGTTGCCGCCCAGCCGGTTGGAGCCGTGCATGCCGCCGGAGACCTCGCCGGCCGCGAACAGCCCCGGCACGGCCGCCGCCCCGGTGTCGGCGTCCACCTCGACGCCGCCCATGATGTAGTGGCAGGTCGGGCCCACCTGCATGGGCTCGGCGGTGATGTCGACGTCGGCCAGCTCCTTGAACTGGTGGTGCATCGACGGGAGCCGCTTCTTGATCTCCTCGGCGGGCAGCCGGGTGGAGACGTCCAGGAAGACGCCGCCCTGGGGTGAGCCGCGACCGGCCTTCACCTCGGCGTTGATCGCCCGGGCCACCTCGTCACGCGGCAGCAGCTCCGGCGGGCGCCGGTTGTTGGCCTGGTCGGTGTACCAGCGGTCGCCCTCCTCCTCGGAGGTGGCGTACTTGTCCTTGAAGACGTCCGGGATGTAGTCGAACATGAAGCGCTTGCCCTCGGAGTTGCGCAGCACGCCGCCGTCACCGCGGACGGACTCGGTGACGAGGATGCCGCGCACGGAGGGCGGCCAGACCATCCCGGTGGGGTGGAACTGGATGAACTCCATGTTGATCAGCTTCGCGCCGGCCATCAGGGCCAGGGCGTGGCCGTCGCCGGTGTACTCCCAGGAGTTGGAGGTGACGACGTACGACTTGCCGATGCCGCCGGTGGCCAGGACGACGGCCGGGGCGTCGAAAAGCACGAAATTTCCGGACTCACGCCAGTAGCCGAACGCGCCGGCGATCCGGTCGCCGTCCTTGAGCAGGCGGGTGACCGTGCACTCGGCGAAGACCTTGATGTAGGCCTCGTAGTCGCCGTGCGTCTCGTAGTCCTCCTGCTGGAGCGCCACGACCCGCTGCTGCAGCGTACGGATGAGCTCCAGCCCGGTGCGGTCGCCCACGTGCGCGAGCCGCGGGTATTCGTGCCCGCCGAAGTTCCGCTGGCTGATCTTGCCGTCCTTGGTGCGGTCGAACAGCGCGCCCCAGGCCTCCAGCTCGTAGACGCGGTCCGGCGCCTCCTTGGCATGCAGCTCGGCCATCCGCCAGTTGTTGAGGAACTTGCCGCCGCGCATGGTGTCACGGAAGTGCACCATCCAGTTGTCGTCAGGGTTGACGTTGCCCATCGCGGCGGCGGCGCCGCCCTCGGCCATGACGGTGTGCGCCTTGCCGAACAGCGACTTGCAGATGATCGCCGTCCGCTTGCCCTGCTGGCGGGCCTCGATCGCGGCCCGCAGGCCGGCGCCGCCCGCGCCGATGACGATGACGTCGTATTCGTGACGCTCTGTGTTAAGCGAGTTTTCCACTGAAGCTGGTCCTTACGCGAACGGAAAGGCGATGATGCCCTTGGCCACCAGTCGGACGTACAGGTCGGCGCCCATGACGGAGAACATCGAGGCCCACGCGAGGGGTTGGTGCTTGGCATTGAGCTTGGACACGAACGTCCAGGCCCGATACCGCAGCGGGTGACGGGAGAAGTGGTTGAGCCTGCCCGCCGTGATGTGCCTGCAGGAGTGGCAGGACAGCGTGTAGGCGTTGATCAGCACGGCGTTTACGATCAGGATCCAGCTGCCCAGACCCTCCGGCTTGTGGACGACCGCCAGGATGGCGTCGTAGGCCAGGATGAGGCCGATGACGATGGCCGCGTAGAAGAAGTACCGGTGGATGTTCTGGATGATCAGCGGGAAGCGGCGCTCACCGGTGTACTTGCCGTGCGGCTCCTGCACGGCGCACGCCGGCGGCGACAGCCAGAACGAGCGGTAGTACGACTTGCGGTAGTAATAGCAGGTCAGCCGGAACCCGCCGGGCAGGCCGAGGATCAGCAGCCCCGGCGGCAGGGTCCACCAGTCGCCGATCGGCGTCCAGCCGAAGAGCTGCGCGCCCTCGGGGCAGGCCACGTCAACCAGACAGGGCGAGGCGAACGGCGCCACGTACGGGTCGACGAAAAAGCTGTTGTCGATGATCGCCCACACACCGTAGATCAGGAACGAGCTGAGCCCGAGGAACGTCAGCAGCGGCGTCAGCCACCACCTGTCCGTGCGCAGAGTGCGCACTTTGACTTGGGCACGCTGCCTTCTGGCCGGAGCTTCGGGCGTCGTCTGGGTCATCGCGGACCTCTCCACCTCCCGCGGACCCTGCCACGCAGTCGGTCCGGGTTTTCGTATCGCAGGGCGCGCGCACGACGTCATCCGCCCAGGCGCGCGTTGGTGGGGCATACGTTACGACGACCGCATCGGGTTTTGTGAGCGGGGTCACTCACAATTTCGATGACCCGCTGTGATTCCTGTCACGTACGCCCGTCAGGCCCCCTGTCCCGGAGACGGGAGCTTCACCACAGTCACAAAGAAATCATCTATTTGCCGGACAACCCGGATAAACTGTTCAAAGTCTACCGGTTTGGACACATAAGCGTTCGCGTGGAGCCGGTAACTGTGTAAAATGTCTTCCTCGGCCTCCGATGTGGTCAGGATCACGACCGGGATCGTGCGCAGCGCGGCGTCGGCCTTGACCTCGGCCAGCACCTCCAGCCCTCCCATCCGGGGCAGATTGAGGTCGAGCAGGATGAGGTCCGGGCGTGTCGCCCCGGCGAAGCCGTTCTGTCTGCGCAGGTAGGCCAGCGCCTGCTCGCCGTCGGTGACCACGTGCAGCCGGTTGCGGACCTTGTTGAGGTCGAACGCCTCCTTGGTGAGCAGGATGTCCCCCTGGTCGTCCTCGACCAGGAGCACCTCGATCGGGCGCCAATCATGCATCGTCATCTCCTGAACCGTCCTTCCCTGCGGCGTCCTCAGCCACGGGCAGTGTCCAGCGGAATGTGGCGCCCCGGCCCGCCGTGGGGCCGTCGAGCCAGAGCCGGCCGCCGTGATACTCGACGATCTTGCGGCAGAGGGCCAGGCCGATGCCAGTGCCCGGATAGACGTCGCGCGGATGGAGGCGCTGGAAGATCAGAAAGATGCGGTCGGCGTACTTCGGCTCGACCCCGATGCCGTTGTCCGAGCAGCTGAACTCCCACATGTCGCCGTTCCTGGTGACCCCGATGTGCACCAGGGGCGGCTCGGCGGAGCGGAACTTGACGGCGTTCTCGATCAGGTTCTGGAAGAGCTGGGTGAGCTGCAGCCGGTTGCCGTGGACGCGGGGGAGGTGGTCCCGCGTGACTGTGGCCCCGGCGTCCTCGATGGTGGCCGAGAGGTTCTCCAGCGCGGTCTCCAGCGCCCGGCCGGTCTCGGTCGGTGCCCGCTCGCCGCTGGTCCGGCCGACCCTGGAGAAGTCGAGCAGGTCGTTGATCAGCAACTGCATGCGCTTGGCGCCGTCCACCGAGTAGTGGATGTACTGCTTGGCCCGGTCGTCGAGCTGGGAGCCGTAACGCTGCTCCAGCATCTGGGTGAAGCTGGCGACCTTGCGCAGCGGCTCCTGCAGGTCGTGGCTGGCCACGTAGGCGAACTGCTCCAGCTCGCCGTTCGACCTGCGCAGTTCCTCGGCCTGGTCGGCGGCCACGCGCCAGGCCGAAACGATGCGGGCGCGCATGGAGTCGACGTGGCTCGACAGCTCGGCCAGCTCCGCCGGCCTGTCCACGTGCAGGGAGTGGTCGAAGTCGCCGCCGGCGACCGTACGGACCTGGCCGGTGAGCTGCGCGATGGGTTTCAGCACCGCGTAGCGCACGATGGCGGCCAGCCCCACACCGCAGGCCAGCAGCACCACGAACAGCACCACCAGGGCCACGTTCAGGCGGTCGAGCTGCGCGGCCACCTCGGGACGCGGGTTCATCTCGCGGGCGCGGGCGCTCATGACCGTGGTGATCGCGACCCCCGCCACGAACGCGAGGCCCCCGACCGTCCCGATGGCCAGGAACCAGCGGGCCACCGGCAGCCTGCCGAGGCCGATCGGCTCCCTGGGCGGCGGCAGCGGGTGGATGCTCATGGTCTCCTCCTCCGCACCAGGACCACGGCGAGGTCGTCGCTCAGCGTGCCCGCGCGGGCGATGAGCCGGTCCAGGTCGATGGTGCCGTGCTCGCGTACGAGGTCGAGCAGGCCGTCCACGCCGAGCAGCCGGTCGCTGTCGCCCACCGCCGCCTCGATCAGGCCGTCGGTGTAGAGCATCATCGACCACTCCTCGCCCAGCGGCACGTCGATCACCCGCCACTCGGCGTCGGGGAAGATGCCCAGCGGCGGGCCCGACGGAGCGCCGTCCACCACCTCGACGACGCCCCCGCGCACCAGCACGGGCGGCGGGTGGCCGACCACGCGCATCCTGGCGTGGCACAGGTCGGGGGTGAGGGTGGCCATGCAGAGCGTGGTGAAGATCTCCGGAGCCTGGCGCTCGGCCCGCAGCAGGGTGTCGAGCGTGCGCAGCAGGCGGTCGCCCGTCTGCCCGGCCAGCACCAGCGCGCGCCAGGCGATGCGCAGCGCCACGCCCAGCGCGGCCTCGTCCGGGCCGTGCCCGCACACGTCGCCGACCACGATGTGCACCGCGCCGTCCGGGGTCTGGACGGTGTCGTAGAAGTCGCCGGCCAGCGTCCCGCCGCTGCCCGGCAGGTAGCGGGTCACGTGCTCGATCGCCGTGGTACGCAGGAGCGCGCCGGGCAGCAGCGCGTTCTCCAGCCGGGCGTTCTCCTTGGTCGTCAGCTCCGCCTGAACCAGCCGGAGGTGGGCCTGGTCGGCGCGTTTGCGCTCGATCGCGTACCGGATGGCCCGGGCCAGCAGCCGCTCGTCGATGTCCCCCTTGACCAGGTAGTCCTGCGCGCCCGCCTGCACGGCCGAGACCGCCACGTGCACGTCCCTGAGCCCGGTCAGCACCAGCACGGCCGTGTGCGGCGCCAGCGCCAGCACCCTCTCCAGCGTCTCCAGCCCGCTCGTGTCCGGCAGGGAGAGGTCCACGAGCACGCACTGGATCCTGGCGGAGAGCCTGGCCTCGGCCTCCCGCAGGCTGCGCGCCCGGAAGATCCGCGGGGGCGCCTCGGCCTGTTTCAGCAGTTCCTCGACGAGGATCGCGTCGCCGTCGTCATCCTCGATGAGGAGCAGCGTCAGCGTTTCTGAGAGATGTGCCGTCAAGACGCCTCTCCGGGAAGTCGGTCCGGTTGGTGCTCATTCTGCGATGAGCTCCACCCCTTGTGGAAGCGTGCCCTCATGCCCGGCCTCCACCACAAATGACAGTAAGGTTTCCCGGAACGCCTGTGCGGCCCTGGTCGGCTCCACGTCCTTGCGGTGGGCCAGCGCGATCGTCCGGGTGAGCCCCGGCGGCGCGAGCGGCGTGCCCGACAGCCCGGGTCGCCCGTCGAGCACCATCGAGGGCACCACGGCCACTCCCAGCCCGGCCTCCACGAAGCGCAGCACCGCGTCCATCTCCCCGCCCTGCACCGCGAGCACGGGCTCGAACCCGGCGTGCCGGCACGCCGCCAGCGTCGCCTCCCGCAGGTCGTAGCCGGGCCGGAACATCACCATCTGCCGGCTGCGCAGCTCCCCGATCTCCATGTACGTGCTCTTCGCCGGCGCGTGTGAGGGCGAGACGACCACGAGGTTCTCCTTGAGGATCTCCCGGGTCACCAGTGAGGGGTCGTCGCTCTGCAGCGGCATGATGATCAGCGACATGTCGAGCTGCCCCCGGGCCAGCGCCCTGACCAGGTCGCGCGAGCCGCCCTCCTCGACCAGCAGCTCGATCCCCGGGTACGCGCGGTGGAAGCGGGCCAGCGCGTCGGCCAGCAGCCCCGCGCACAGCGACGGCGTGGCCCCGAGCCGGACCCGGCCCCGCCTGAGCCCCGCCAGCTCGGCCACCTCCTGCCGGGCGGTGTCGGCGTCGGCGAGCATCCTGCGGGCCAGCGGCAGCAGCGCCTCGCCGGCCGCGGTCAGCGTGACGTTGCCCCGCGCCCGGGAGAACAGCGGGGCGCCCAGATCGCTCTCCAGGGCCTTGACCTGCTTGCTGAGCGACGGCTGGGCGACTCCCATCCGCTCGGCCGCCTGGGTGAAATGCCGGGCCTCCGCCACCGCGACAAAGTACGCGAGCTGCTGCAACTGCATGTGATATTCCTCGCACCGGGAGGGCCCGGCCGGGGTCGACGACCGCCTGACCCAAGCATCATAGCCCCAGGCTATGGAAACCAGACCTGTGATGACTTGGACGGATCATCCCTGGTTAACCTAGCTTCAGATGACGTGACTGCCACGATAGAACGCGGTGCCGCCACCGCGCCTGTTACTCCCCCCAGGGCCGCCCCTTCCCGGAAACGCGTCGGGCTCCTTGGCTCCTCCAACGGTAAGAAAGCCGTGATGGCCGTCACGGGCGCCGTGATGGTGCTCTTCCTGATCGGCCACATGCTGGGCAACCTCAAGATCTTCCTCGGCCACGACTCCTTCAACGACTACGCCCACGCGCTGCGTACGCTGCTGGAGCCGCTCGCGCCCTACCGGACCGTGCTGACCATCATCGAGATCGTGCTCGTGGTCTCGGTCGTCGCGCACATGTGGGCCGCGATCTCGCTCGCGCGCCGCGCCCACCACGCCAGGCCGGTGAAGTACGTCGCCAAGAAGTCGCAGGCCGCCGGCTACACCACGCACATCATGCGGTTCGGCGGGATCACGATCCTGCTCTTCGTCATCTGGCACCTGCTCGACCTGACCTTCGGCGTCGTGAACCCCAAGGGCTTCGACGCGGCCCCCGCCGACCGGATGGTCGCCGGGTTCGACGCGTCCCGGTGGTGGGTGACGCTGATCTACCTCGTGGCCGTCGTCATGGTCGGGCTGCACCTGCGGCACGGCGTCTGGAGCGCCTTCCAGACCCTCGGCTGGGCCAACCGCACCCGCTACCGGGCCCTGCGTATGACCGCCGGGCTGCTGTCGGCCGTGCTGGTGATCGGCTTCCTCGCCCCGCCCCTCGCGATCACGTTCGGAGTTGTGAAGTGAAATATTCGCAGGGCCCCGAGATCCGGGACACCAAGGCTCCTTCCGGGCCCATCGAAGAGCGGTGGGAGAAGCGAAAGTTCAGCGCGAAGCTGGTGAATCCGGCCAACAAGCGCAAGCTCAACGTCATCGTGGTCGGCACCGGCCTGGCCGGCGGTTCGGCCGCCGCGACGCTGGGCGAGCTCGGCTACAACGTCAAGTCGTTCTGCTACCAGGACTCGCCGCGCCGCGCGCACTCCATCGCCGCGCAGGGGGGGATCAACGCCGCGAAGAACTACCGCGGCGACGGTGACAGCATCTACCGGCTGTTCTACGACACGGTCAAGGGCGGCGACTTCCGCTCCCGCGAGTCGAACGTCTACCGCCTGGCCCAGGTCTCGGTGAACATCATCGACCAGGCCGTGGCGCAGGGGGTGCCGTTCGCCCGCGAGTACGGCGGGTTGCTGGACACGCGGTCGTTCGGCGGGGCCCAGGTGTCGCGTACGTTCTACGCCCGGGGGCAGACGGGGCAGCAGTTGCTGCTGGGGGCGTACCAGGCGCTGGAGCGGCAGGTCGCGGCCGGGACCGTGACCATGCACACGCGGCACGAGATGCTCGACCTGATCGTCGCCGACGGGCGGGCGCGCGGCGTCATCGTGCGTGACATGGTGACCGGCGAGATCGAGCGGCACCTGGCCGACGCCGTGGTGCTGGCCACCGGCGGCTACGGGAACGTGTTCTTCCTGTCCACGAACGCCAAGGGCTGCAACACCACGGCGATCTGGCGGGCGCACGAGCGCGGGGCGTACTTCGCCAACCCCTGCTACACGCAGATCCACCCGACCTGCATCCCGGTCTCCGGCGAGTACCAGTCGAAGCTGACGCTCATGTCGGAGTCGCTGCGCAACGACGGCCGCGTCTGGGTGCCGCTGCGCATGAATGACACGCGGGCCCCCGGGGACATCCCGGATGAGGAGCGCGACTACTACCTGGAGCGGATTTATCCCGCCTTCGGCAACCTCGTCCCCCGGGACATCGCCTCCCGCGCCGCCAAGAACGTCTGCGACGAGGGCCGCGGCGTCGGCCCCGGCGGGCTGGGCGTCTACCTGGACTTCCGGGACGCCATCGCCCGGCTCGGGCGCTCGGCGGTCGAGAAGAAGTACGGGAACCTGTTCGAGATGTACGAGCGGATCACCGGCGAGAACCCGTACGACGTGCCGATGCGCATCTACCCGGCCGTGCACTACACGATGGGCGGGCTGTGGGTGGACTACGACCTGCAGACGACGATCCCGGGCCTGTTCGTCATCGGTGAGGCCAACTTCTCCGACCATGGGGCGAACCGGCTGGGCGCTTCGGCGCTGATGCAAGGGCTTGCCGACGGATATTTCGTGCTTCCCACCACTATCGGGGACTATCTGGCTGCTGGTCCGTTCGATGACGTGGACGACGAGGCCGTGGCGGAGGCCGAGATCCGGGTCCGTGCCAAGATCGACCGCCTGCTGGCCGTGAACGGCACCCGCACCCCCGACTCCTTCCACCGCGAGCTGGGCAAGCTCATGTGGGACTACTGCGGCATGGAGCGTACGGAGGAGTCGCTGCGCAAGGCGCTGGAGCGCATCCCCGAGCTGCGCAGGGAGTTCTGGGAGAACGTCAAGGTGAGCGGCACCGCCGAGGAGCTGAACCAGGTGCTGGAGAAGGCCGGGCGGGTGGCGGACTTCTTCGACCTGGCCGAGCTCATGTGCCTGGACGCCCTGGTCCGTACGGAGTCCTGCGGCGGCCACTTCCGCGCCGAGTCCCAGGACGCCGACGGCGAGGCGCTGCGCGACGACGAACACTTCGCGCACGTCTCGGCCTGGGAGTTCTCCGCCACCGGCGAGCCGGTGCTGCACAAGGAACCGCTCGAGTACGAGTACGTCAAGATGACCCAGCGGAGCTACAAGTGAATCTGACCCTTCGTGTCTGGCGGCAGAGCGGCCGCGACGACGCCGGACGAATGGTGACTTATCGGGTAGAGGATGTTTCTCCGGACATGTCCTTCCTGGAGATGCTGGACGTCCTGAACGAGCGCCTCATCGTCGAGGGCGACGACCCGATCGCCTTCGACCACGACTGCCGCGAGGGCATCTGCGGCATGTGCGGCATGGTCATCAACGGCGTGGCGCACGGCGAACAGCGCGCGACGACGACCTGCCAGCTCCACATGCGCCACTTCGAGGACGGCGCCACGATCACCATCGAGCCGTGGCGAGCCGCCCCCTTCCCGGTCGTCAAGGACCTGGTGGTGGACCGCAGCGCGTTCGACCGCATCATCCAGGCGGGCGGCTTCGTCTCCGTACCCGCCGGCTCCGCCCCGGACGCCCACAGCGTCCCGGTACGCAAGGAGGACGCGGACGCGGCGTTCGACGCGGCGACCTGCATCGGCTGCGGCGCCTGCGTGGCCGCCTGCCCGAACGGCTCGGCCTCCCTGTTCACCGCCGCCAAGATCACCCACCTGGGCCTGCTCCCGCAGGGCCAGCCGGAACGCCTCTCCCGGGCCAGGGCCATGGTGGACCAGATGGACGCGGAAGGCTTCGGCGGCTGCACCAACACCGGCGAATGCACAGCGGTATGCCCCAAGGGCATCCCCCTGGACGCGATCGCCCAGATGAACAGCGACTACCTCAAGGCCAACGCCAAGTAAGGCGAGTAGGTGGGCCGCCCGATGCCCACCCCTTGGCCGGCGATGCCCTGGCTGTTAATGGGTGGCGGCGGTTCCTCACGGGGACAGCCACGGCCCGGTTGCGGGGTGGCGGCTGGAGGGCGGGCACGGTCTGGTTGTGGGGCGGCCCGCAGTCCGGCTAAAAGGTGGCCGTGGTCTGGCTGAGGCGGCCACGGTTCGGCTGCGGCCAGGGGGTGGCTGCGGTTCGGCTAAGGGTGGACAGGGCTCAGCCTGCGGAGATTGCCTGGCCACCGCCGATGGTGTCCCGTACAGCGGTGTGGTTTCCGCTCAACCACCGTTCGGCTTGGTAACGCACAACGGAATCGTTGACCCACCACTCGGCGGGACACCACCGGAGCGAGCTACTCGGAGCGGCGTCAAGTCGGTTGGTGCGTGGCTGTCCGTGAGGTCCGGAGCCGTGGGATGGGCTACTGCCAGCGGCGGCAGCCATGGAGGTTGTCGCTGGTGGCGGAAGTGGCGGGCTCGCCGTAAATCAGATGACAAGCTCAGGAACGAACCCCCGGGGTCCGCCCATCCATGGTCACATGTCGGCGGGCCCGCAAGCCTCAGCCACGCCTTGGGGGTCCCAATAGAACGGACGACATTCCAGCATGCGCCCGTCCCGCACGGTGATCAGTTGCAGGATCAAGGTGTCGACGTCCTTGCCGGTGGCGCGGGCCCGGAAACGGACCCGATTCCGCACGATGACGGTGTTCGCGTCCCCCCAATGTTCTTGTTCCAGGAACTCCATCGACTCCCAGACCTCACTGAAAACAGCCAGGAATCGTTCCATTCCCTCATGCCCGCGCCAGACTCCGGACCCGGTGAACGGCAGTCCTGGAGCCTGGTGCAGCACCACCTCCGGGTCCAGGAGGGCAGCGACGGATTCGTAACTGGCCTTGCCGAAACCACCCGCGGCCACGTACGCGGCTTCGGCCGCATAGAACCTTTCCATGACCGTCCACGCATCGGCGGCTCGCTGCCCGCCGGACTGCTCCCCGCTGACCTGGGTCTCTGTCACTGTGTCCATGACCTGAGCGTCCCGCGTATTTCCGGATTTCCAGTGGCGTGAATCGGACCTCTCACTGGCGTCCATGCTCCAGCGCAGGGCGGTTCCTCCCTGCCGTCGCTGACGAGGGCCCACCGGGTCGGCATTGCCGCCGCACGGGGCCTACCTCCTCACCTAGAACGGCAGCCGCCATTCGCTGCGTGAGCTGGGATGACGCGCGGTGATCGATGTGAGCTTCTGACGTGATCCTCGTGCAACGAGAGCCCACCAAGGACTTCCCCCAATGGTCTTCGCGAGGTGAAAGGACATGTCGTCCGACGCCGTCCCCGCGAGTTTTGACTTGACCATGGTCAGGCCGCCAGGCACATTCTGGCGTGTGTCTGTTGGGACGAACATGAGGGATCCCGGCGCCGGTGCCGTCACCACCGCACGCTGGAAGCTGCCGGCGATCATTGTGGCTGTGGCCGCCCTCCTGGTAGGGCTCGGCGTGGGGACCTGGCTCCTCTACCGCTCTCCTCCCGGGCCGCTGCCTCCCCCAGACGCGCCATGGCCGACCACGGGCAGTGTCTCGGTGTTTCTCTGCAACAAGGGGATGGTGCAGGAAAAGTGCGGCGGGCGTGCAATCACAGCCACGCAGACGCGAGAGGTGGAACGCGTCCTCCGGAATACGCCCGAGGTCTCCGAGGTACGTTTCATATCCCGCGCCGAGGCGCTGGCAAAATTCAAGGCGACGTTCGCCAGGAACAAGGAGCTCATCGCGGCGACCAGCGAATCCGACATGCCGCAATCCTTCCGAGCGAAGGTGTCCACGCTGACCGGCGACCACGTCCGGAAGATCGAGGCATTGGGCGGAGTCGTGGACGTGATGACGCTGGGCACCGGCTTCTGGGTCGGCAAGGCCGACCTGGGCATCCATCTCTGCCCGCAGCAGGAGAACGAGAAGGGAACGAAATGCTCCGGGCGCGGGGCGCCCACCGCTGAGGAGAAGCCCGCCGTCTACGAGGCCCTCCGCTCCATCGACAGCGTCGGTCCGATCTACTTCGAGGATCACGTACACGCCGGCAAGGACCGCTATTGGCGGATCTTCGGGAAACCACAGACCAAGTCGTCCGACGCCGCCCCCGAGAGTTTCTACGTCGTCCTTCGCGCCCCTGGGGCCGTGGAGCAGGTCAAGCGGGGGACCGGAAACCTGCCGGGAGTAAAGGAGATCACTGGCGCTTCGCAATGGGAATAGTTTGGAGATGCGGGATTGGCCGCTGGCGGAACCGCCCAACCTGGTGAGTGGGCATGTTCGCGCTTACCGGGAACGGGTCCATTCGGCCGGTCCCGGCCGTACCCACATCGGACGATGACCGCGGCCGGGAGGTGTGGTTAATCGGTTGTCGGCCGTTGTGCGTATCGCCCATGATTGCGGTCATGGCGACGACCCGACGAGCCGACATGTTCACCGAGGACGGCAAGCCATCTGACGACGACCCGCGTGAGCACGGGCCGAGGTTGGGCGACGAGCGCACCACGCTGGTGGAATCGCTGCGCTGCCAACGCCTCACGCTGGAGATGAAATGCGCGGGCCTTGACGCGGAGGCCATGGCGCGGCGGTCCGTCGAGCCGTCGACGATGTCGCTCCTGGGGCTGGTGCGGCACCTGGCCGAAATGGAGCGGGCGACGTTCCGGGTGCTGATGGCGGGGCAGGACGTGCCCCGGTTGTTCTGCTCCGACACCGACCGTGACGGCGATTTCGACGGCGCTGTTCCCGACCCCCAGGTGGTCGCGGAGGCGTGGGACGCATGGCGTACGGAGGTGGACTTCGCCACGCGGTACGTGGCCGAGGCGCCCAGTCTCGACATCACCGGCGACGATCCCCTGAATCTGCACGGCAGCGGTGGAGGGCAGATGTCGTTGCGCGAGGCGCTGTTCGGAATAGTCGAGGAGTACGCCCGCCACATGGGCCACGCCGATCTGCTGAGAGAGCGGATCGACGGCCGCATAGGCCAGTGAATGATCATGGGTACAGCCCGCCGACCGCACAGGCGGCGTGCCGAGCCTGTATGCCGCCGGCCCCCACCGCCGAGACGGATAACCGAGCCGGCTGCGGTCAATCAGTACAACCGGCTGCGGCCTGACGGGCTGGATCCCATCAGCAGGAGCACCTGGCGGCCGCCCGGCGGGCTGCGGACATCGTCATGCGCGGCTGGGAAACGCTGTGACGGTGAGGTGCGGCGGACCGCGTCATGTTCGCCAGCCAGAGCTCTGGATGATTGGAGTGGTGAGGGCGCCGCCTTGGGACGCCCTCACCGTTGTGGATCAGCCGACGGCGTAGGCGCGGGTGATCGTCTGGGTCGCTGCGTTGCCGGCGGTGTCGGTGACCACCGCGCGGAGGGAGACGAACCCGGCCGTACGCGGGTTCGCCAGCATGGCGGTCCAGCCGGAGCTGGTTCGGGTGACCGGGATGCCACGCCAGGTGGCGCCGTCGTCGGCGGACATCTCCAGCCGGATCGACTTCGCCTTCGCTTTCGTGGAGCCGGGATTGCGCTCAACCCACAAAGGCAAGCGGGTCGTGCTGCCCGGCTTGGCGCGGTTGGAGTCGTCCAGGCCCTCGGGGCTGTAGCGGACGGCCATCAGGGGCAGCGGCTGTTGCTTGGCGGTGGTCGCGGACGGGAACGTCCAGACCGATGTCACCTCCGTAGAGAGCGTGGCCTGCCGGCGCATCGACGCGGTCAGCGTGTAGGCGCCGGACCCGGCGGGCACGTCGGCGTGCAACTCGCACCCTCCCGGCTCGTAGACCACGCAGCCGGCGAGGTCGGCCGTGGCCAGCGTCCGCCCGTCCGTGGCGAGGGTGCCGGTGCCGGTGGCGGCGGTGTCGGAACCCGATCTGCCCGGCTGCCCGTCGGCGAACATCCCCACCGCGGAGAAGGTCAGCTTGTCACCGGTACGGCTGCTGCTCGGCAGCAGGAACGACGGTCCGATGACCGCGGTGTTCCACACCTCACTGCGTCGGCCGCGCTTGGCGAGCCTGCCGCCGTCGAAGATCAGCGAGGTGCCGAACTGAAGGCCGCTCTGGTAGGTCAGCCCGGGCGTCCGGTAGTGGGTGAGTTTGCCGGGCAGGGGAATCTCGAGTAGCTGATGCAACCACGAGGCGTCGGGCTCGCCGGTCTGCAGTACTGCCATCGGCGTGCCCGTGGCGGCCATTCCCGAGGCCCGGTAGGTCGCGGTGACCCTCTCCAGATCCTGCTGCCTGGCGTGGTAGACGGGATCTTCAGGGATGCCGTCGGTGCGACGGTCGACGAGGCTGTAGACGTACGGGCTGGGCGAGACGTCCTTGCTGAGCCACGTGGTCTGCAGCGTGTAAGTCAGGCCTGGCCGGTGGACGGGAACGACGAAAAGCTGGCTGTTGGCGTCGGCCGAGCCGCTCGCCCATGAGGTGTTCCAGGCCCCATGCACCAGCCCGAAGTCGTAACCGCGTTGGAGTTCGGCGCTCGGGTCGTCGAGGGTGATCGTGACCGGCTTGCCCTGGCGGGTGTCCACCGAAAGCTGCTGGTCACCGTCATCGACCTGGAACGGGGAGTCGGCGACCGTCTTGATCGACTTTTCGTCGACCTTCTCCGAGATGTCGGCGAAGAAGTTCCAGTCGCCCTTGGTCAGCCGTACCGTGGCCACGCCATCCCGAAAGCTCGGGATATGGACGGCCCCGGTCTTCGCGTCGTAGATCTCGCTGCGGTAGGGCTGGATCGGCTGGCCCTGCTTACCGACGGTCGTGATGGTGACGTTGTAGGACTCCGGCTCGACGTAGGCGCCGGCGAGCGTGCGCACCGTCGTGTCCCCGGAGGTGGCGGTGACGGTTCCGGGATAGTCGCCGGGCTCCTTGCCGGTGGCGTCGATGGTGAGGGGGACGGACGCTTCGCCCCTGGCCGGGACCGTGACCTTTCCGGCCGGCAGCTTCAGCACCTCGCCCTGCGCCGACAGGTCGAGGTCGATCGGGGCGTCGCCTGAGTTGGCGTACGTGATCGTCTTGGTCGTCGTCCGCTCGCCGGTGCCGTTCCAGGGGAAGGGCGCCCAGAGGTTGGCCTGCTTGGTCACGACCTGCTGCTTCAGCACCCGCGTCAGGTCGATCAGCCCGGCGCCCTGCTGGTAGGGCGTGGCGCCCTCGGCGGGCGCGGCGCTGCCGATCAGCGCGGCCTTGAGCTGCGCGCCCGTCCAGTCCGGGTGGCGCTGGGCCAGTATCGCGGCCGCTCCCGCAACGTGCGGGGCGGCCATCGAGGTGCCGCTCATCACGCGGTAGCCGCCCCCGACAGCGGCGGCCGTGATGTCGACCCCGGGCGCGGTCACGTCGGGTTTGATCGCGTGGTCGCTCACGCGCGGCCCCGGGCTGGAGAAGTCGGCTATCAAGCCCTGCTTGTCCACCGCGCCTACGGTGAGTGCCGCCTCGGCACTGCCAGGACTGAGGACACGACCATTAGGGGCGTCGTTGCCCGCCCCCGCGACGAACAGCGTGCCGGTCTGCTCCGACAGCGTGTTCACCGCCTGTTCCAACGGATCCAGCTCCAGGGCGTCGGGGTTGCCGAAGCTCATGTTGACGACCTTGGCCTTCACCTCGACGGCCGCCCACTCCATACCGGCAAGGATCGCCGAGTCGGTCGGGCCCGCGGGTCCGCCTACCTTCCCGATGGCCAGACTCGCCCCCGGGGCCACGCCCCGGTACGTCTCGCCTCTGCCGGCCACGATCGAGGCGACGTGGGTGCCGTGGCCGACGTTGTCGCGCATGTCCGGTTCGTCGCTGAAGTTTCGCTCCTGCGTCACCGCGTCCTTCAGGTCCGGGTGTTCGGTGTCGAGGCCGGAGTCGAGGACCGCGACCGTGACGTCCTTGCCCGTCAGCCCCTGCTGCCACGCCTGCGGTGCGCCGATCTGTTTGACGCTCTCATCCAGCGTGTACGACCTACGGCCGTCCAGCCACACCTTGGTACGGCCCGCCACCAGGGTGCGAGCCCCCATGAGATTCCGCCAGGACTGCGCGGCGTTCGCCTTGGGCACACGGGCCGCGCTCATCCCGAGAGCGGACAGCCGCCGTACCCCCGAGGAGCCCAGTGACGTGGTGATGCCTTGTTCGATGACGGGGATGTCGGGGGTGTCGGCATCGCCGTACCGCCAGGCCAGGAGCTGGGTGACGTCGAACAACCGCCGGTCCAGCACGCCCTGGGCGAGCAACGGCGCGGCATCCGCCGGAATCACGTACAGGTGGCCCCCGCGCACCTGACTGGAGAAGTCGACCTGCCTGCCGGGTCCTGGCTCGACGCGATGCCCCGCCCCCGTGACCACCACCCGGTCACCGGTGATCAGCGTCACCCGGTTGACCTGCTGAGATGGAGTCTGTGGTGCCGGTTCCGGTGCCGGGGTGACACCGATCGTTCCCGCCAGCAGAGCGGCGAGGATCAACTTGCCTAAAGTCATGATCTACCTCATGTGCGAAGGGAAATGATCTCTTTCGGCCTTCACCGAAGGCCGCGATCGGCGGGCGGACCCCTTACTGGGGGAGCTGGTCCGTCCAACCTGTGGTCAGCTTGATGAATCCCTTGTTCGCGCCCGACAGCCCGCCGTCAGCGGTGGGCAGCAGATTGCTACGGGTCACCCGGGAGGTCTTGGGATCGACGACCAGCTTGATCTCCCATTTCCCATCGGGGATCGTCAGCGCCTCCCCGCCCTCGGCCGCGCCCAGCCGCTGCACGTTCGGCAGTGAGGCGAGCGCGCGGAACGCCGCGGCACGGACGTCCGCGGGCGCGGGCAACTCCGCGATCAGCGAGACCAGCGGCAGGAAAGCGATGTCCAGCTCGCCGGGGCCACCGCCCTTTTGCGTCTCGGTGAGCCGCTGCTTCAACGTCTCGGGGTCGGTGGGCAACGCCTTGAGATCCTCCATGCCGACCTCGGCGTTCTCCGGTCCCAGCCAGAACGTGGCCGAGTCCTCCTTCACCACGCCGGGCTCGCGGCCCGGCATGCCCCTGCTCCACCGCCGCCCGTCGCGCGTGGTCCAGCTCTCCTCTCGGAGCCGGCCGTTTTCGCTCTCCTGTTTGATGTGCCAGTAGGTCCCGGAATCCTGTGGCGCACGCTCCGCGCTGGTGGCGGCCATGAGCAGGATGTTCTTGGCAGAGGTCAGTGGCAGGGCGGCACCGGCGGAGGCCGGTGGCTTGACGGGCGCGGGCGGACCCGGGGCGATCACGACGGCGACGGCCGCCGTGAGTGCGACCGCGGCAGCGGCAAGGCCCGTGACCCGCACGGTCCGAGGCCGCCGGGGCCGCCGGGGAGCCGACGTGCGGTCCATCGTGGTCAGCAGCCGCCCCCGCGCGTCGGCCAAGGCGTCCGGGTCGCTTTCCGGTACCTCCGAGCGCAGTTGCTTGATCAGCTCAAGGTCGGTCATGGTCTTCCTCTCTCGTCTCAGCCGGATTGGTGCCGCCCAGAGCGTGCGCGACCTTGCGGCGGGCGCGTGACAGGCGTGACCGGACCGTGCCGATGGGCACCTGCAGCGCCTGCGCCGTCTCCTCATACGTCAGATCGCCCCAGGCGATCAGCAGCAGCACGTCTCGCTCACCGCGGCCGAGCTTCGCGAGTGCGGCGGCCAGAAGTCGCCGGGTGGCCGATGCGGAGACCCGGGCGGCCACCCGATCGTCGAAGGCGGCGACCACCGGGTCGTCACCCGTACGAGCCATGGCCCGGTAACCGCGTACTTCGGCACGCCGGTGCAGGCCGATGACGTTCGTGGTGATGCCGTACAGCCAGGGCAACGCCTCCGTACGGTCGAATTCGTACCGGTGGCGCGTCTCGAACGCCCTGGTGAACGCCTCGGCCACCACGTCCTCGGCGTGCTCAGGTCCGAGGCGCCGCACGGCGTAGCGGTGCAGCACGGCGGCATGCCGGTCGAAGAGCACCGCGAAGCACTCCGGTAGGTCCAGGGAGGCTTCGATGACGGTGGAGTCGTCCTGATGATCCAGCAGGCCCGCTTGACCGCGTACCGATGGCCGGTGGCCGCCGGGAGATGGGGGATCCGTCAAAACGAGCTCCCGTTCTGAGGTGGTTGTCACGACCGTCTTTATCCGTTGGGCTCGACACAGTTCCCATAGGGCACCGAAGCGGTCGAGGCGAGCACGTGTCCCTCCACCGACTCCATGGGGAAGGGACGATCCGGATCCTGGACCCGAACAGCCGCAAACCCATATTCGATAAAATGAGTGGGATTTCCCTGCTGGTGGCGACACACTGATCAAGAACCAGTGAGGAGATTTCTTCCATGCCGAACCAGCCCGCACCGAACCTGCTGTCGTGGGCCAGCGAGATCGACGAAGGCGCGATCATGCAGGCCGCACGTACCGCCCGCCTGCCGTTCGTCTCCGGACACGTCGCGCTCATGCCCGACGCGCACGTCGGCATCGGTGCGACGGTCGGCTCGGTCATCCCCACCGAGAACGCCATCATCCCCGCCGCCGTCGGCGTAGATATCGGGTGCGGCATGGTGGCCACGGAGACCACGCTCACGGCCGCCGACCTGCCCGAGACCCTGGCCGCCCTGATGCCGTTGGTGGAGCGCCGCATCCCCGCCGGCGTGGGCAAGGGCCACGACGACCCGTCCGTGGATCGCGCGCTCAGCGATCTGGGCCTGCCGCACACCGACCTCACCGTCAAGCAGACCAAGAAGGTGGCCGACCAGTTCGGCACCCTGGGCTCCGGCAACCACTTCGTAGAGGTCTGCCTGGACGAGCGGGACCACGTCTGGACGGTGCTGCACTCCGGGTCGCGCGGCATCGGCAACCAGCTCGCCCAGATGCACATCACGGGCGCCAAGAAGCTGATGAAGAAGCAGGCCATCGGTCTGGAGGACCCGGCCCTGGCCTACTTCGTGCAGAGCACACCGGAGTTCACCGCGTACATCGAGGACATGCTGTGGGCGCAGCACTACGCCATGGCTTCGCGGGCGCGGATGGACAAGGTGCTGATCAACGCCCTGTTCCAGGTCGCCGGCAAGGGACAGCGGGTGCGAACCATCAACTGTCACCACAATTTCACACAGATGGAAACGCACTACGGCAAGTCTCTCTGGATCACCCGCAAGGGGGCCATCAAGGCCGACGTCGGTGACGAGGGTGTGATCCCGGGCTCGATGGGCACGCGGTCGTACATCGTGCGCGGGCGCGGGAACCCGGAGTCGTACAACTCCTGCTCGCATGGCGCGGGGCGGCGCATGTCGCGGACGCGGGCGAAGCAGGAGCTGTCCGCCGCCTCGCTGACCCAGGCGATGAGCGGCCGCACCTGGAACGCGGACCGGGCCGCCGCCCTGGTGGACGAGCACCCGGAGGCGTACAAGTCCATCGACCAGGTCATGGCGGACCAGCAGGACCTGGTGGAGGTGCGGCACACGTTGCGGCAGATCTTCAACTACAAGGGATGAGACGGGACTCCGGGCGGGCCGCGTGGCCCGCTCGGAGAGGACGTGGTGCGGGCGACGTCGTGCCCTGGGCGGGGCTGGGTCTTCCGCGTCAGGAGGAGGTCTTCGCGAGTACGTCCGACGCGTCCTGTTGCTGCGGTTTGCCGGGGAGGAGCGGGATGGCGGCCAGGACGATCACCATCATGGCGGTCGCGAACCAGTAGACGCCGTGCAGGCCGGTGACCACGTCGCCCGAGGTCTGGACGATGAGCGTGACGACGGCGACGCCGAGTGCCGCGCCGAGCTGGTTGAGCATGTAGAGCACGGAGCTGCCCTGCGCCACCAGGGCCGGTGGCAGCGTACGGTAGAGCGAGCCCATCGTGGGGGCGCTGAAGCACCCGCTGCCCAGCCCGATGGCCAGCGCGCCCAGCACCGTCCAGACCTCCGGCGTGGCGGCCTCGACCTGAGTGAAGGCGAAGGCGCTGAGCGCGGCCAGGATCGCGCCGCCGGTAGCCGGCCCGCGCGAGCCGAGCCGGTCCGACAGCCGCCCGGCCAGCGGCATCGCGAGGGCGCCGCCCAGCCCGACCGGTGTCATCAGCAGCCCGGCGGTGAGCACGTCGTGGCCGTGCGCCTGCTGGTAGTACAGGGGCAGGGCGAAAAGGGAGGCGTAAAGGGCCATCCCGCCGAGTCCCATGATGGTCACGCTCGCGGTGAAACCCCGGTTGGCGAACAGCCGCAGGTCGATCACCGGGGCCTTGGACCTGGCTGCGTGAACGGCGTACCCGATCAGCAGGACGACGCCGGCGCCGAGCGGGAGCAGGGCCTGCCAGGTGGCGATCCCGCCCTGTTCGGCGGTTTGTGACAGGGCCAGGACGACGGCCGCGAACCCGGGGCCGAGCAGCGCCATCCCCATGACGTCGAGCCGCCCGCTCGCGGGGCGGTCGTCCTGGCCCTCGGTGGGGATCATGCGCAGGGCCAGGAACCAGGCCACGGCCCCGATCGGCACGCTGAGCAGGAACATCCAGCGCCACGACAGGCTGTCGAGCACCGCACCGCCCGCGATCGGCCCGAGTACGGGACCGAGCGAGAGCACCACCCCCATCATTCCCATCACGCGTCCGGCCCGGTGCGGGCCGGCGGCCCTGGCCAGCAGGATCAGTACGAGCGGGTCGAGCAGCCCGGCCCCGAGGCCCTGAACCACACGGAAGGCGATCAGGCTGCCGACGTTCCAGGAAAGCCCGGCGGCCAGCGCGCCCGCCAGGAACAGCAGCAGGCCGGCCAGCCACAGGCGCCTGCCGCCGAAGCGGTCGACGGCCCAGGTGGTGAAGGGGATGGTGGCGGTGACGGCCAGCAGGAAGCCGGTGGACGCCCAGCCGATCGTGCTCAGCGAGGTCTTGAACGCCGTGGCCAGGGTGTCGGTGGCGACGGCGGCCATCGTGCTGTTGAGGATGCCCAGCAGCCCGCCGAGCAGGATGACGCCGATCATCGCCAGGAGGCGCCGGTCGAAGCGGTCGTCCGATATTGAACTCATGGGTTCAAAGTAGTTATCCAGTGCGTCAGTTCGCAACCCGCGCGTCCATGGAGTTGAACCGGTGGGTAAAGTGGGTGCATGACGACGACCTCGCGGGGGCGTATCGACAAGCGGCAGGCCATCCTGGCGGGAGCGTTCACCGTGTTCGCCCGCCAGGGCTACGCGCAGTCCGGCGTGCAGGACATCGCCGACGAGGCGGGGGTGGCCAAGCCCACGGTGTACAACCACATGACCGACAAGGCCACGCTGTTCAGGAACGCGCTGGAGGCCACCGCGCGGGCCGTGCTCGACGAGCGGCTGGCCGCGCTCGAACCCCTCGCCGATCCCGGTGACGACCTGTGCGCCACGCTGGACGACGTCGCGTACACGCTGCTGGTGCTGCACACCGACGAGCGCTCGTGCGCGTTGCGCCGGCTGCTCTACACGGAGATCACCACGTTCCCCGACGCCCTGGACATCGTCAAAGGGCACGGGCCGCAACGTCTCAACGAGGCGCTGGCCGACCGGCTGGCCCGGCTCACCCTGGCGGGGCGCCTGCGCGCGACCGAGCCCGAGCTGGCGGCCGAGCAGCTCACCTCCCTGCTCGTCGGGCCGCTGGAGGCCCGGACGCAGATGGGGACCCTGGCGATCGACGAGGCCGACCTGCGTACGGTGGCGCGGGCGGCCGTACGGACCTTCCTGCGGGTCTGGGGGCCGGAGCAGGAGGCCCGCCGGCCCGGCTGACCGGCAGGCGGTGGGAGGTCAGGACGGGTTTGAGTCCGGTCGGACTCGATCAAAGTGGGGGATTTCGGGCACGCGAACACGCGCCCGCTCGTCACGCCCCCGTGAATCCGGGAACGACCGGCGGGTCGCTCGCTCCGAGCAGTGTCGGCAGATCCACCAGCAGTACGTCTCCTCTGCGGCGGGCGGCATCGACGAGGTCGGGCCGGAACCCCTCCGTCGAGAACAGCGCCAGCACCGAGGAGGTGGTGTCGTGCCCGTGCTCCGCCAGCAGCGCTTTGAGCCGGTCCAGCCGGTCGAGATCCGCCGTGCCCCGCCGGGTGAGCGTCGCTTTGGCCTCACCGATGAAGCTGATGTGTGCTCTCCCTGACCGTTTGTCCAGGGCGACCACATCGATCTCGTGCTTCGCCTGCCCCTTCCGGTCGTTGACGACCGTCGACGTCACCAGGCCGGCCTCACCCCGCAACGCGGGATCGGCCCGTGCCCGGAGCCAGCTCCTGGCGCAACTCTCGAAGTGCGGCCCGAGGACGCGGGCGGCGAAGGTGGGCCGTGAACGTCGCCACGCTTCCCTCGACTGACCGGTCTCGACGAGATCGCGCTGAGGAACGGTGATCAGGTTGTGGAACCGGATGATGGGATCGGCCACGGTGATCACGGGGCGTCTCTCCCACAGCGGGTCGGTGTCGTGCCGGAGGTATCCCGCGCTCACCAGCGCATCGACAGGGCGGGCGAGCGCCGAACGAGGCTGCTCCAGCAACCCGCCGATCTTCGCCGGACTGGTGGCGCCGTTCGCGACCGCATTGATGATCGCGTAGTGCAGCGCGCTGCCGGTGAACTTGGGATCTTCCCGCAGCAGGTACTCGGCCTCGCTGCCGGAGAAGAGCGCCTGCCGCGGGTCCAGGACGGTGGCGGCGGCCCAGTCGCCCAACTCGGCGGAGGTGCGCGGCGGCTCGGCGTTGGAGAGCCGGCGATATCCGGGGGCGCCACCGAGGATCGCGTGCACTCCCAGCGCCGCGGCGGGGTCGTCGATGCCCCAGTGCCGTGCGGTGGTGTCCAGGTCGAACGGGTGGAGGCGCATGTCGATGGCCGCCCGTCCGCGTAGCGCCTTGGTCCCTGAGAGCAGCTCGTTCATCACCGACATGGCCGAACCGCAGACGATCACTCGCCCGCCGCCCGCCGCCCCCTGACCTGCCTGGGACTGGTCATAGAGCAGTTGGAGCAGGCCGGGCAACTCGGGTGAGTGGGCGATCCAGTACGGCAACTCGTCGATGACGAACGCCCCCGGCGCCCCGCCGGCACCATGACGGGCTGTCAGCTCGATCGCGGTGGAGAGGAGGGATTCCCAGCTCGCATCGGCTACCAGATCCGGACCGATTCCCGCGTAGCGTGCGATCTCCGCGGCAAGCCGCCGCCGCGCGGGCACCACCGCCTCTTCCGCGACGGCCGACACGTAGAGGCCGCCGGTGGCTTCGGTGAAAGCTCGAAGAAGAAAGCTCTTCCCCACCCGGCGACGTCCGGACACGACGCCGAGGCGGAGGCTGGGGTCCGGATGTCGTACGAACTGGGCCAGGGCAGCCCATTCGGCCTCACGGGACAGGACTCGGTCCGGCTTCTGCAGTGACGTCACCTAATTAGTATGCTCTATGACATACAAATTAGGTAGCGCTGACGCTTCCTAAGTGGTCATTCCCCCGTATACAGGCGAGCCAGGTCGACGAGCTCCACGTCGGCCCGGCCGTGGGCCAGTGCCACCAGGTCGTCGGTGAATCCGGAGCGTGCGAACAGCAGCAGCTTGGGCTGCCGGTCGACCTTGTCGTCGGGCAGCAGAGCGCGCAGATGCTCCAGCCGGTGCAACTGCGGCACGTCCATGGGGGTGAGGGTGCCCTTGGCCTCGCCGATCGCGGTGATCCGGTCGGTGGCGAAGGAGCTCGTCTCCGTCACGACGATGTCGAGCTCGTGTCCCCGGCGATGGGCGCGGCACGGGATGTCGCTGGGGCGTACGGCGCTCGCCGTCCCGTTGAGCGTGTCGCCGGCGGCGTGCAGGAAGCACCACTGCCGGGCGAGGTCCTCGAAATGAGGGCCGTAGATCTTGGCGGCGACCGTGTCGGCGCTCGCCCGCCAGACCCGGGCGGACTGGCCGCTGACCAGTTCGGGCTCCCGCCGCTGCGTGACGAGCTGGTGCAGCCGGACGATCGGTTCTGCGACCCTGAACACGCTGCGCTTGTCCCGCAGCGCGTCGTCGATCTGCTCGACGAGGCCGATGCTCTGCAGGCCGGTGAGCAGGTGGGCCATGGCGCTGGTCGGGCGGCCGAGAGCGGCGGCGATCTCGGAGCGGCGGTGGTTGCCGGCGCTGATGGCGGTCAGCGTGGCGGCGTACGAGGTGGGATCGGAGATCGATGGTTCCTCGCGCAGCAGCAGCCCGCCCTCGCGGAACATCGCGGAGGAGGGGTTGAGCAGTCGCCGCTGCACCCAGCGGTCGAAACCGTCGCGATGGGCGGGCCCTGAACCGCCGCACATCTCCAGGCACGCCGGCGTGCCGCCGACCAGCGCGTTAACCCGGAAGGCCAGCTCCGGGTCATCCGTCAATCCCCAGAAAGCACCGGCGTCGCGAAACCCGAAGGGGCGCACGACCAGCTCGAGCACCGCCCGGCCGCGGAGCGGGGCGCCTCCGCCGAGCAGCTGGGCCATCGTGGTGAGAGCACTGCCGCACAGGATCAGGCGAGTACGGGTGCGCTCCTTGGCATGGCCCGTCGGGCTGAGCGCCTGCTGCAGGTAGGACGGGAGCGCGGGTGTGGCCGAGACCAGGTAGGGGAATTCGTCGATGATCACAGGTACGGCGCGCTCCTCCCCGAGGCGGAGTAGCTCGTCGAGCCCCTCGCGCCAGCCGCCGAACGCGACCGGTTGCCGAAGCCCGCGGTAGGCGGCGTAGGCGGCGCCCAGGTCGGCCAGATCCTGTGCCTCGGTCTGCTGGGTCGCGCCGAACAGCAGGCCTCAAGGCTCAGGGCTGGTAGAAGGCAGGCGAAGTAGGGGGCAATAGCCTGTGATCATGCGTGCTATCTGGCTTGAACAAAGTGGTGGTCCCTGGTCGATGACCGATGTTCCCGATCCGGTGGCGCGACCGGGTGGGGTGGTCGTCGATGTGCTGGCCGTGCGGGTGCCCTCCTACACGCGGCAGGTGCTGGACGGGAGCCTCGGTTACGACCTGCCCACGCCCCTGGTGCCCGGGCCCACGTGTGTGGGGCGGGTGCGGGGTGTGGCGGAGGACGTCTTCGGTCATCAGGTCGGCGATCTGGTGCTGTGCAACTCGCTCTATTCCTCGGGTGACGCCGTCGGCTCGCCGGATGAGATCCTCATCGGCTGGACCGGCACGGGCACGCCCCGGTCCGCGCGGATGCAGGCGGTGTGGCGGCACGGGAGCTTCGCCGAGCAGGCGTGCTATCCCGCCTCGTGCCTGACCACGCTGCCCGGCGGTCAGGAGTGGAAGCGGACGGAACTACTGCCGTTCCTGGCCTCGCTGGCCATCGCGGACGGCGGGTTGCGCAAAGGCGGTCTGCGCGGCGGGCAGAGCGTCATCGTCAACGGGGCGACGGGTAACCTCGGCGGCGCCGGGACGATGGCCGCGCTCGCCAGAGGGGCCGCCAGGGTGATCGTGACCGGCCGGCGGGAGTCGGCCCTGTCCGCGCTGGCCCAGCTCGACCCCCGGGTGCGGCCCGTGGTTTTGACCGGCGACCGGGCCCGTGACACCGCGGCCCTCCTGGCGGAGACCGACGATGGGGCGGATCTGCTGCTCGACGTCATCGGCGCCACTCCCACCACGGATCCGACGCTGGCCTGCGTGGACGCGTTGCGCCTGCGGGGCACGGCCGTGCTGGTCGGCGGCGTACGCCACGACCTCGCCCTGCCGTATCAGCGCATCCAGCGCCGGCAGCTCACCGTGACGGGCTCCTTCATGTTCGACTCGCGTACGGCCCTGGAGGTGTGGGAGCTCGTGCGCTCCGGCGCGCTCGACCTGAGCCCGGTGGGTGCCCACGTGTTCGGACTCGACCGGTTCGAGGCCGCGATGGAGTCCGCCGAGTCGCTGGCGGGCCTGGACTACGCGGTGCTGATGCCCCGATGGTAGTTGAGAGAGCGCTCCCTCGGGGCGTGATGAGACGGTGGGTGGGGCGGTCAAGGAGGTGACGGTTCGGCTGCTTCGCGGGGCTGGTGACCTCTTTGGGCTCCTGCGGGAGTCTGGGTATCGGCCCTGGTGAGGGCGGTGGTTGCCTGGTAAGGGCCGAGGGATGGCGCCTTCCCGTGCGTCGGGGAGGTTTCGGGTGGTTAACCGCGACCTTGACAGGGGTCAACGACGCGAGCACGCTCCTTCTCAGGGAGCGCTCCCCGAACTACCGTCCCCCACCCCCTGACGGAGACGTCGTGAGTCCACCCCCCACCCCAGGCGTGCGCCGCCTGGGGACAGTCCTCGCACTCCTCCTCACCCTGGCGCTCACGGCGGTGCCGGTCGCGACCGCCGCCGCCGACCCCCTCCTGTCCCAGGGCAGGCCCGTCACCGCCTCCTCCACCGAGAACGCCGCCTTCCCCGCCTCGGCCGCCGTCGACGTACGGGTTTACCAATGATCGCCAAGGGAGCCGCCATGCTCACCAGACGACTGCTCGCCCTCTCATCACTGCTGCTCGGGCTGCTGGCCATCGTGCCGGCGCCGGCGCAGGCAGTGCCGATCGTACGGGTGGCGGAGTTCCTCGCCGACTGCCCGTTCAGCCACCGGCTGCCCGACGACCCGATCGTCTTCCCCGGACTGGCGGGCGCCTCACACATGCACAGTTTCTTCGGCAGCCGCGTCACGAACGCCCACACCCAGCTCAACGACCTCCTGAACGGCGCCACGAACTGCAACCCGGCCGTGGACAAGTCGTCGTACTGGGTGCCGACCCTCTACCGGGACGGCGCCGCGGTGGAGCCCGCCATCGTCACGTTCTACTACCTCGGTGAGGGCGTGCGCAGCGACATCACCGCCCAGATCCAGCCGCTGCCGCTGGGGCTGCGGATCGTGGCGGGGAACGCCAAGGCGACCGGGCCGGACGGCACGACGATCTCCCGGTGGTCGTGCCTGCACGCCGGGCACGTGGGGGCGTCGAAGGACTTCGTCAACTGCCCGTCGGGCACGATGCTGGAGTCGTACCTGGACTTCCCGCAGTGCTGGAACGGGCGGGACCTCGACTCCGCCGACCACAAGAGCCACATGGCCTACCCGGTGAACCAGGCGTGCCCAGCCACGCATCCCGTCCCCGTGCCGAAGCTGCGGCAGGTGATCCGCTACCCGGTGAGCGGCGACCCGTCGCACTTCCGGTTGTCCTCGGGTGGCGGGTTCACGATGCACGGCGACTTCTTCAACGCCTGGCCGCCGGCGGAGATGGAGCGCCGGGTGCGTGACTGCATCCGGCCGATCATCAAGTGCGGCGCCGACGGCCGGCCGTCCTGAGCGCTGACTCTCGCCCGGGCGGCCCGGCCGCCCGGGCCCTACCAAGGGGGACGCCGGTGATCCGGGTCTTCGTGTTCCTGCTGATGTCCGCCCTGCTCCTCGGCTGCTCGGCCGCCGCCGGGGAGCCGCGTTCCCCGGCGGCGCACACCACGACGCCCTCCACCCCGCGGCCGCGGACGCCCGCCGCCCCGCAGCCGCGTTTCACCACGACCGACGTGGCCTGGCTGCAGCTCGCCGAGGCGCTGCACACCCGCGCGCTGCCGCTGCTGGCGCTCGTGCCCGGGCGCTCGGACAGCCGGGCGCTCGCCGAGCTGGCCGGCCGGCTCGGGAAGGAGCACGAGACCGGGCGCGGCAGGCTGCGGGCCCTGCTCGCCCAGGCCCGGGTGACCGGCGAGAACCCGCACGCCGCGCACGACATGCCGGGCATGCCCACCGCCGACGACCTGCGGGCACTGGCCGGGACGCGGGGCGAGGACTTCGACCGGCGATTCGTCACGCTGGTGCGGGCGCACCTGGACCAGCTCGTGCTGGTGGCCAGGGGGGAGCAGACCTCGGGCGGCGCGCCCGAGGCGCGGGAGCTGGCGGCCGCGATGGAGCGCGGTCACGCCGCCGACCTGGCCGAGTTGGCCAAGCTCGGCGCCGCCATGGACTACACCGGCGGGCTCGACCGGGCCAGGGCCGTGCGGGAATCGGACCGGGGGTGGAGCGAGCGGGAGAAGGGGCTGCTCGACCAGGCCGTGACGCTGATCAGAGGACTGCGCTGAATCCGGTCACAGCCGGTCGGGGGGTCACTCCGTCCAGGAGGCCGTGGTCTCCAGCCGCTGCCGCCAGAGCTTCTCGCCGCCGCCGCCCGGCTCCCAGCGGGCGCAGAAGTCGATCAGGCTGTGGCAGCGTTCCACCATGGCCGCCTGGCGTTGCGGCCATTCGGGCACCAGGTCGCCGTACGCGGTGAAGAAGTGCGGCAGCAGCGGCACGTGCTCGGGGTGGTGGCTGCGGACGATCCACTCGCACCACGCCAGGTCCTCGATCGGGCGGCCGGGGTGGGCCCACTCCCAGTCGAGGATCGCGGTCGCCTCGAACGTGGCCGGATCGAACAGCAGGTTCTGCGGGCCGTAGTCGCCGTGCACGATGCCCAGCCGGTGGATGCGGGCCAGCAGGCGGCCGCACTCGGCGAGCACCTCCACGGCGCGGCCCTCGTCCAGGAGGTCCTGACCGTGGGCACCGGAGACGAAGCGGGTGGTCAGGCTCGTCTCGGTGACCTGGTGGACGCGGGGAACCGGGAGGCGGCCGCGCAGGCGGCGCAGGTATCTGCTCTCCGTGCTCAGCCTGAACGCCGCCTCCGGGCCCTGGTAACACTTGACCACCAGGGCGCCGTCGCCGAACGTGCTGTTGGTGTACCCGTGCTTCACAAGGGTCGATTCTGGCGTACCGGCGGCCCTCCCGGAGGCCCCGGCGCGCGGTCGGAGGCAGGACCGATACACGATGTAAGGCTGGGCAAAAGGCCCAAACGGTGGGAAATCGCGGGTGCGAGGGAGATGAGCGGGAAGGCCGCGAGAGACGCCTTCGCGGACCCCGGATGCATCTTGTAAAGATCGCTCGCGTTAACCCTCGTGAAGATCACTTGTGCGGCGGGTGGCGGAAGGTGCCCGTGTGCACAGCCGTGGGATCCGGCGCGCGGGACGGGGGCCGAGGCCGGCGTCTCCGGGCTTCCTAGCTGCGGGAAAATCGTTTGCTCGGGGTCGGGAAACCAGCCACGCTGGTCAGGCTATGCGCTCCCTCCCTGACGCCGATCCCGGCGTGCCCGACATCCGCAGCCCGATCCGCTATCTGTGGTGGAACGCGCGGCGCCAGGCCCCTTCGCTGCTCGCCGGCATCGGGTTCGCGACCCTGTGGTGGCTGGTGCAGGCGTTGATGCCGGCCGTGCTCGGGAAGGGCGTCGAGGCGGTCACCGCCAAGGACACGGGGGCCCTGCTGACGTGGGCGGCGATCCTGTTCGGGCTGGGGCTGGTGCAGGCGTTCACCGGGATCATGCGGCATCGGATGGCCGTCTACAACTGGCTGGCCGCCGCCTACCGCACCGTGCAGCTGACCACCAGGCAGGCCGCCAGGCTCGGCCCGACGCTGCCGAAACGGCTCTCGACCGGCGAGGTCGTCAGCGTCGGCAACTCCGACATCGCCCACATCGGCAGCTCCATCGACATCCTGCTGCGCGCCACCGGCTCGGTCGTGGCCATCGTCACCGTCACCGTGATCCTCATCTCGACCTCGCTGCCGCTGGGACTGCTGGTCCTGTTCGGGGTGCCGCTCATGGCCGTTGCCGTCGGCCCGCTGCTGCGGCCGCTGCACCGGCGGCAGCGGCGCCAGCGCCAGCTCACCGGCGACCTGTCCACCAGGGCCGCCGACATCGTGGCCGGGCTGCGGGTGCTGCGCGGCATCGGCGGCGAGCAGGTCTTCGCCGAGCGCTACCACGAGGAGTCGCAGCGCGTACGGCGGGCGGGCGTGCGGGTGGCCGGGGTCGAGTCGGTGCTCGAAGGCGCCCAGATCGTGCTGCCCGGCCTGCTCATCGCGATCGTCACCGGCATCGGGGCCTCGTTCGCCCTCGCCGGGGACATCCCGACCGGGCAGCTCGTCGCGTTCTACCTCTACGCGGTGTTCCTGATCGGGCCCATGCGCACGCTCACCGAGGCGGCCGACAAGCTCACCAAGGGGCACGTCGCGGCCGGGCGGGTGATCCGCATCCTGTCCATCGAGCCCGAGATCACCGGCGGGGCGGCGGACAGTGCGGGCGGGGTGTTGCGCGACTCCTACAGCGGGGTCACCATCCAGCCCGGCGTCCTCACCGCCGTGGCGGCCGCCAGTCCCGAGGACGCGATCGCCGTCGCCGACCGGCTCGGCCGCTACGCCACCGGCGACGTCACCTTCGGCGGGGTCGACCTCGCGACCCTGCCCGTCGCCGAGGTGCGCTCCCGGATCCTGGTCGCCGACAACGGTGCGCGGCTGTTCACCGGGACGCTGCGCGACGAGCTCGACGTACGCGGGGACGCCTCCGACGAGCAGATCCGCCAGGCCCTGTACGCCGCCTGCGCGCTCGACATCGTCGAGGCCCTGCCCGACGGGCTCGACGCGCGGGTGACCGAGGCCGGTCGGGAGTTCTCCGGCGGGCAGCAGCAGCGGTTGCGGCTGGTCAGGGCGCTGCTGGCCGACCCCGAGGTGCTCATCCTGGTCGAGCCCACCAGCGCCGTGGACGCCCACACCGAGGCGCGCATCGCCGACCGGCTGGGCAAGGCCCGGGCCGGGCGGACCACGCTGGTCTGCACGACCAGCCCGCTGGTGCTCGACCGTACCGACCACGTGATCTACATGGCGGACGGGCGGATGCTGGCCGAGGGCACGCACCGGCAGTTGCTCGACACCTCGCCCGAATACGCGGCGACCGTGACCCGTGGGGAGGACTGACTCGTGGCCCGCGAAATCCTGCCGGTCGCCGATCGGAAACAGGTGCGTGCCTACGCCAGGCGCCTGACACTGAAATATCCGCGCCGGCTCTTCCTGGCCCTGCTCATGCACGGGCTGGCCGCCGTCGCCGGCCTCGTCGTGCCCTGGCAGCTCGGCGGGCTGGTGGAGGACCTCCAGTTCGGCCGGCAGGTCGACGTCGCCGTCGTGGCCGCCGCCATCGGCGCCTTCCTGCTGCTGCAGGGCGTCCTGATGCGGTACGCGGTGCTGGCCTCCGCCAGGCTCGGCGAGAAGGTGCTGGCCGAGCTGCGCGAGGAGTTCGTGGAGCGGGTGCTCGCGCTGCCGCTGTCCACCGTCGAGCGGGCCGGATCCGGCGACCTCATCACCAGGACCTCGCGGGACGTGGACTCCCTGTCGCGCACCGTGCGGCACGCCGTGCCCGAGACGCTGATCGCGATGGTCACCTTCGTGATCACCGTGGGCGCGCTGCTGCTGGTCGGCCCCTTGCTCATGCTGCCCATGCTGATCGCCGGGCCGATCATCCACCTCTCCACCCGGCGGTACCTGAAGCGGGCACGTGACGGCTACCTTCGCGAGAACGCCGCCTACGCCGACATGACGGAGGGCCTGGCCGAGACCGTCGAGGGCGCCCGGGCCGTGGAGGCGCTCGGACTGCAGGCCCGGCGCCGCTCGCGGACCGACGACGACATCCGGCGCTCCTACTCCGCCGAGCGCTACACCCTCGGACTGCGGACCGTGTGGTTCCCCGCCGTGGAGCTGGGCTATGTGCTCCCGGTGGTGGCCGCGCTGCTGGTCGGCGGGCTGTTCTACACCAACGGATGGGTGGAGCTGTCCGCGGTGACCACCGGCCTGCTCTACGCCCAGCAGCTGATCGACCCGCTGGACAGGTTCCTGATGTGGATCGACGAGCTGCAGGTGGGCGGGGCGGCGATGGCCCGGCTGCTCGGAGTGGCCAACGTGCCCGACGACCGTACGACCTCCGCCGCCCGGCCCTCGGGAGAGGCGCTGGAGGCCGCCGACGTCCGGTACGCCTACCGGGAGGGCCGCGACGTGCTGCACGGTGTCTCGCTGACCGTGCAGCCCGGCGAGCGGCTGGCCATGGTGGGGCCCTCCGGGGCCGGCAAGTCCACGCTGGGCCGGCTGCTGGCGGGCATCCACGGGCCGCGCGCCGGGCACGTGTCCGTCGGCGGGGTGCCGCTGGTCGAGCTGCCGCTGGACGACCTGCGGGGGCACGTCGCGCTGGTCACCCAGGAACATCACGTGTTCAAGGGGACCGTGCGCGACAACCTGCTCATCGCCCGGCCCGACGCCGACGACCCGGCCGTGCTGAAGGCACTCGAAGCGGTGGACGCGCTGGACTGGGTGCGCGAGCTGCCGTCCGGGCTGGAGACCGAGGTGGGCTCCGGCGGATCGGCCATCTCGCCCGCCCAGGCGCAGCAGCTCGCGCTGGCCCGGCTGGTGCTCGCCGACCCGCACACCCTGGTGCTGGACGAGGCGACCTCGCTCATCGACCCCCGGGCGGCCCGGCATCTGGAGCGCTCGCTGGCCGCCGTCCTGGCGGGGCGGACCGTGATCGCCATCGCGCACCGGCTGTACACGGCACACGACGCCGACCGGGTGGCCGTGGTCGAGGACGGGCGGGTCAGCGAGCTGGGGTCGCACGATGAGCTGGTGGCGGAGGGCGGCTCGTACGCGGCCCTGTGGGCGAGCTGGCACGGCACGCCCACCTCCGCCACCCACTCCTCCTGACGGTCAGGGCTGGGCGGCGTGCTCCGCCCACGGCCCGCCCAGCGACCGCTTCAGGAAGTCCACCTGGAGCAACAGCAGGTTTTCCGCCACGACCTCCTGGGGCGTCATGTGGGTGACGCCGGAGAGCGGGAGCACGCTGTGCTGGCGCCCGGCCGCGAGCAGGGCCGACGACAGGCGCAGCGTGTGCGCGGCCACGACGTTGTCGTCCGCGAGGCCGTGGATCAGGAACAGCGGGCGCTCCAGCTTGGCGGCGTCGGCGAAGAGCGAGGACTTCTCGTACACCTCGGGCTGCTCGTCCGGATGGCCCAGGTAACGCTCGGTGTAGCACGTGTCGTACAAGCGCCAGTCCGTCACCGGCGCCCCCGCCACCGCCGCGTGGAACACGTCGGGGCGGCGCAGCACCGCCAGCGCGGCCAGGAAGCCGCCGAACGACCAGCCGCGGATGGCCACCCTCGTCAGGTCGAGGTCGTCGGGATATTGCTCGGCCACGCCCTGCAGGGCGTCGATCTGGTCCTCCAGCGCCGGGGACGCCAGGTCGTTGAGCACGGCCCGCTCGAAGTCGACGCCCCGGCCGGGAGTGCCGCGCCCGTCGGCGACGACGACGGCGAAGCCCTGCTCGGCGAACCACTGGCTCTCCAGGAACGTGCCGCGCCGGTTGAGCACCCGCTGCGCGTGCGGGCCGCCGTACGGGTCCATCAGCACCGGCAGCCGGGCCGAGCCCTGCTCGTGCCAGGAGGGCAGCACCACGGCGGTGGCCAGCTCGCGGCGGCCGGAACGGCCGAGCGAGACCCGCAGGTCGAGGCCGGGACGCTCGGCCACCGACGGGATCGGCACCGCCATGCCGTCGCGCCGCACGACCGTGGTCGACACGCCCTCGGCGTCGAGGCTCTGCTCGGTCAGCACGCCGACCCCGCCCGACATCCGCCCCGAGAACACCCCGGAACGGGTCGAGACCGGCAGGAGTGAATGCCCGTCCCAGGTCCACAGGTGGATCTCGGTCGGATCGCCGCTCGCGCTGAACAGCACGCTGTCGTGGTCGACGTCGAGCACGGCCCGCACCTGCAGCGTGGGCGGCGTGACCGCGCGGTCGCCGACGAAGAGGCGGTGGCCGCCCTCGGAGTTGGCCACCCAGACCAGCGAGCCGTCGTCGAGGTGCGCGGGCACCCCCGAGACGATGTCGACCCAGGCGGGATCGGTGTCCTCGCGCACGAGCGTGGCCGCGCCGGTCGCCGGATCGACGGTGAACAGCCGCATCGTCCGCTGGTCACGCGTCAGCGTCACGATCGACAGCGCGTGAGGGTCCCAGGCCGCCGTCGTCAGGTATTCCTCCGCGTACGGCACCGCCACCCGCGACCCGTCGAGCCCCAGCACGTAGAGCTCGGTGACGGCGTTGGGCGTGCCCGCGGCCGGATAGCGCTGGGCCGTCGCGGGCCGGGCCGGATTGGCCGGGTCGGCGATGTGCCAGGTCCGCACCGGGGCCTCGTCGGCGCGCTCGACCAGCAGGGCGTCGCTCGAGGGCGCCCACCAGTAGCCGCGCATCCGGTCCATCTCCTCGGCGGCGATGAACTCGGCCAGCCCGTAGGTCACCGTCTCCGACTCCGGTGTGGCCAGCGCCCGGTCCTCGCCCGTGACCAGGTCCTGGACGCGCAGGGCGCCCCCGGTGACGTAGGCGACATGACGGCCGTCGAGGGAGAGACGGGGGTCGATGACGGCCCCCGGCGTCTCCAGTCGCCGGACCTGTGCGCTCGCGAGGTCCACGACGTGCAGGCCGCCGGACAGCGCGAAGACGGCCCTGGCCGCCCCCGCGTCGGTGGCGTAGGCCACCACGCCGCCCGCCGCCTCGCGGCTGCGCTCGCGTCTGGCCCGCTCCTCCGGCGGCAGGTCCTCCCCGTCGTCGGCGAGGATCTCGCGCGGATCCACGACCAGGCGTTCGACGTGCGTCTCCACGTCGAGCTCCCACAGGCAGGTCACCGGGTCGGTGCCCGTCCTGGTGCGCAGGAAGATCACCCGGCCGCCGTCAGGGGAGACCGTGAAACTCCTGGGCACCCCGAGGGTGAACCGGCGGGTCCTGGCAGACAGGCGGGGGAAGCTTTCACTCATGGGCCAATCCTGCCAGCTACGCCTCATTGTTACGCTCGGGGGCATGACTGAGCGACGGCTGCTCCTCGTGCACGCCCATCCCGACGACGAGTCGATCGGCACCGGCGCGACCATGGCGAAATACGCCGCCGAGGGCGCCCAGGTCACGCTGGTGACCTGCACGCTCGGGGAGGAGGGCGAGATCATCCCGGCGGACCTCGCCCACCTGGCCGCCGACCGGGACGACGCGCTCGGACCGTACCGGATCGGGGAGCTGGCGGCCGCCTGTCAGGCGCTCGGCGTCGCGGACCACCGCTTCCTGGGCGGGGCGGGCCGCTGGCGGGACTCGGGCATGATGGGTGTGGCCTCCAACGAGGCCCCGAACGCGTTCTGGCGCGCCGACCTCGACGAGGCGGCCGGTGAGCTGGTCACGGTCATCCGAGAGCTGCGTCCTCAGGTGCTCGTCACGTACGACGACAACGGCTTCTACGGCCATCCCGACCACATCCAGGCGCACCGCGTCGCGCGCAGGGCGTTCGAGCTGGCCGCGAAGGAGGGCTTCGGCACGGGCGAGCCGTGGCAGATCGCCAAGTTCTACCACACGGCCACCACCAGGTCCGTGATGCGCCGCTCGGTGGAGGCGCTGCGCGCGGCCGGGGTCGGGTTCCTGCTCGAAAACGTGGACGACATGCCGTTCGGCTGCATGGACGAGGACGTCACCACCGAGATCGACGCCCGCCCGTGGCTGCGGCACAAGCTCGACGCCATGCGCGCGCACGCCACCCAGATCACCGTGGACGACCCGTGGTTCGCCCTGTCCAACAACGTCGGGCAGGAGGCGATGGGGGTCGAGCACTACACCCTGGCCATGGGGGTGCCGGGGCCGCCGGTGCCCGGGCCGCCGGTGGAGGCCGGGGGGCTCGGTGAGCCGTACAACCGCGAGAATGATCTCTTCGCGGGCATCGACTAACCTCATCCGATATGGAACATCGCAGCCAGGCCGAGTCGGCGCTGGGCGGGGCGGCGTACGGCATGCTCTTCGTGCTGGGGGTCGTCATGGGGGTCGTGGGCGGGTTCACGCATCCGGTGTGGCAGTTCGGTCCGCTTCCGGTCGCGGCGGGGGCGTGGGTGCTGGCGTTGTTCGGGGTGTGCCTGGCCGCGGGCAAGCTGATGCGCGCCCGGCTCGGGGCCTTCACGACGGCGGTCGGGTGGCTGCTGGTGACGATGCCGTTCACGTTGCAGCTCGGGTCCGGTGACCTGGTGATCGCCGAGGGAGCTCCCGGATATGTCTACCTGTACGGGGGCCTGGCCGGGCTTGTGGCGGCCTACTTGCTTTCGCCCTCGTCGAGCAGCGCATCCTGGTTGCTGCGGGGCTACGACCCTAAGGATCCGACGTAGCGGCATAAAGTAATTTTGTGCATTCGATCGAGCGGCATGCGGACCCGGAAACGTATCGCAAGGTCATCGGCCGTTTCGCCACCGGAGTCGTGATAGTCACGACCAGGCTCGGTGATGTGGATCACGCCATGACGGTCAACTCCTTAACCTCCGTATCCCTCGATCCGCTGCTCGTGCTGTTCTGCGCGGAGAAGATCTCCCGGTTCCACGACGCGGTGCTGGAGGCCGGGGTGTGGGGGGTGTCCGTGCTGCCGGCCTCCATGGAGGACGCCTCGCGGTTCTACGCCCATCGGGGGCGGCCGCTGAACGGGCAGCTCGCCCGGTGGCCCCATCACCGGGGGGAGTCGGGGGTGGCGCTCTTCGACGGGGCCATCGCCACGGTGGAGTGCGCCACGACGGCCGTACACGACGGCGGGGACCATTCCATCGTGGTGGGCGGGGTCACCGGGCTGGGCACGCCGTCCGAGGGCGCGCCGCTGATCTACCACGAGGGCCGTTACAAGAGCCTCTAGCGCGGCCGGACCCGGGCATGAGTCGGGCCAGGCACTCGGCCTGGCCCGATCATCGATCGTCACATCTCCGCGTCACTGGGCGGGAGCGGTGGGCGTTTCCGTGGGTTCGGTGGTCGCGGTGTCGGTGGGCACGCTGGTGTCGGTCGGGACGCTGGTGTCGGTCGGGACGCTGGTGTCCGTGGGCGACGTCGTGTCCGTCGGGACGTCAGTGGGCTCCTCGGTCGGCAGCTCGGTCGGCTCCGCCGGCGGGCACGTGGGGATCTCCTCCGTGGGCTCCACGGGCGGGGACACGGTGTCGGTCGGCGTCCCGGTAGGAGTCTCGGTGGGCGTCTCGGTGGGCGTCTCGGTCGGGGTGTCAGTCGGCGTTTCGGTCGGGGTCTCGGTGACCGGCGGGGTGTCCGTCGGCGAGGCCGTGTCCGTGGGGACGTCCGTGGGGACGTCCGTGGGGACGTCCGTGGGGTTGGTCGGGACGTCCGTCGGCGGCGGCGTGTCCGTCGGCGGCAACGTCTCCGTCGGCTCGACGCTCGGCTGGCACGTGAACGTCACCGTGGCCGTCGGACCGGGGACCGGCACCTGCTCGGTCACCGTCACGGTAGGCAGGGGCACCATGCCGACGCTCGCCTTACCGCGCTTCTTGTACGAGCCCCAGCCAAGCCTCTTCGAAGCCTGGCCCTCGCCTGTGGTGACCGCGACGTCGGCGCTGGTCGTCTTGCACGACCTGCCCTGGCACACCCTCTGCTTGACCGAGAAGAAGGCCGCGGTGGGAGAGGTGATGGAGACATCCAGATAGGAGACACCCCGTCGCTTGACCACCTTGGTGGTGGCGACGTAATCCTCAGTGGTGGGCGTCGTCGTCGGGGTGGAACTCGTGGTCGGATCGTTGGTGGTCAAGGCCACTTGCGCGCCTAGCAGGCCAACGCGGCCGTCATCGGATCGGATGGGATCGGACGCTGACGTCTGGGTGATCGCAAGCCCGCCGGCTCCTGCGAGTGCGACGGTACCGAGCAGCGCGCCCAGGATGGAGAATCTCATAATCCTGCTCTTTGGGGAGATTTCAGGACACTGGGATCGTTATTCCGACTTGTCAAGATTGGTCAAGGGTGAGACGCATGGACAGGCGCTTCCGGTTCCGGCGTGCGGCAAACTACTTGAACCTCGCCACTCCGCTCGGTCTGCTGATCTCAGTCATCGGGCGCGCGACCAGGCAATCTGGCCCCAATGGCCTCATCCTCGCCGTCGGCTACCGCTACCGGTTCCCCATCGCGGGAGCCTTCACGGTCGGGAACGTCGTCCTGACCAAGCGGGACGAACTGGACGAGCGGCGGTGGCGACGCAGCGGGTGACACCCGGGCGGTGGTCACGGGTTCAGCTTGAGGGTGTGGGCGGCGGCCTTCTTGACCGACTCGGGGCTGGAGCGCATCGGCAGCAGGTCGCCTCTGGCCCAGGTCTGCGCCTGGTCCCAGTAGTTGGTGTGGAAGGCGTGGCCGGAGGCGCCCATCAGGTTGATCCACTGGGACTTGTCCAGGTCCGACAGATCGACGATCATGCGCATCGACGGGAGGGCGTTGACCGTGTAGTCGCGCTGGACGTTCCATCCGGTGGCGTTGACGGCGTCCTTGCTGCCCGGCACCGCGAGCGGACCGCGGTTGAACAGCGCCTCGACCGGTGCTATCCCCGAAGCGCCCAGAGAGCCGTTGACCAGCTCCAACTGGTGCAGGTCGCCCCAGCGCCACGCCGCGATGTCGTCACCCAGCCGCTCGGACAGCTCCTGGTAGGCCGAGGCCATCGCCTGCCGCAGGATGTCGTCCCGGGTCTCCTCGCGGTTCTTCGTCGTCACGTCGTCCCAGAACGGGTCGTCCGGGCGGTCGAGCAGCCCCCGGATCACCTCGTACCAGCGGTCGCCGCCGCTGGGCTGGGCCGCGGGCGGCAGGTCGTCGTCAAACGTCAGCACGAGCACCTGCCGCCAGACGGCGTTGAAGTACGCGGCCGCGGCGGAGTCGAGCCCCTGCATGCCGTCCCACTTGTCGAGCAACTGCCTGGCCTGGACGCTCGGCCCGGCCAGGTCCACCCGCATCAGCGCCGGGACCAGCGTCTCCGCGAACCCGTTGTAGGTGTCCTGCTGGATTTCCGACATGGTCCTCGCGTCCACCTTGCCGTCCCCGATGGCCTTCTCGACGCGGTCGCGGATGCGCTGGGAACGGTAGCCGTACGACCAGTCCTTGGTCAGCAGCGGCCGGTAGCGGGCGGGGTCGATGACGGCGTTGTTGGCCGTGACGATGAAGCCGTCGGCCGGGTCCTCCACCGAGGGCAGCTCGTCGTAGGGGATGGGCGCGGTCTTCCAGTCGTACTCGCCGGTCCAGCCCGGCACCGGCCAGGTGCCGTCGCCGTTCTCGCGTACGGGGATGCGCCCGGGGGCCTGGTAGCCGATCCTGCCGGAGGTGTCGGCGTAGACCAGGTTCTGGGCCGGCACGTCGAACAGCGCCGCCGCGGCCTTGAACTCGTCCCAGTCGCCCGCCTTGTTCAGGGCGAAGATGGCGTCGGCCGTGCGGCCGGGGGTCAGCGCCGTCCACTGTAAGGCCACCGCGTTCGCCTCGCCGCTCGGTCTGGCGTCGCCGATCACGTCGTTGATCAGCGGCCCGTGCCGGGTGCTCCGGACATTGATCGTGACGGGCGCGCGGCCCGCCACCTTGATCTGCTCCTGCCGGGTCTCCAGCTTGAGCTGCTGGCCCTTGTACAGGTATGTCTCCCCGTCCACCTGCTCCAGGAACAGGTCGGCCACGTCGGGAGCCAGGTTCGTGAAGCCCCAGGCGACCTTACCCGTGTGCCCGATGATCACACCGGGCACGCCGGAGAAGGAGAACCCCGTCACGTCGTACGGGCACTCGGCCGTGACCTTCCGGCAGTGCAGCCCGACCTGATACCAGACGGAGGGCATCTGCGGCGCGAGGTGAGGGTCGTTGGCCAGCAGCGGCTTGCCGCTGGCGGTGTGCTCGCCGGAGATCACCCACGAGTTCGAGCCGATGCCGTCGCCGTCGCCCGTGCCCAGCATGTCAGGCACGGCGTCGAGCGTCTTGGCGGCCTGGTTGAGCGCCGTGGCGGCCCGCTGGCGCGGCACCGCGAGCTGGTCGAAGCGGCCCCGCTGGATCGCGCCCTGGGTGACGATGGGGGAGTGCCGGTCGTAGGGGTAGCCGGGGTAGAGCTGGTCGACCCGCTCCCTGGGCAGTTTCGTCAGCGCGAGCGCCCGGTCGATCTCGTCCTCCAGGTTGGAGCGCAGGTCCCACGCCATGGCCTTGAGCCACGCCAGGGAGTCGACCGGGGTCCACTTCTCCGGCTGGTAGGAACCGTTCTGCAGCTTCAGGACGGAGTATTCGAGGCTGCGGTCGGACGCCTTCGGGTTGGCGGCGAGCCAGGCGTTGACGCCCTTGGTGTACGCGTTCAGCAGGTCCTGGGTCTCCTGGGCCAGCCCAGGCAGCTCCTGCGCGGCGACCCGGCGCCAGCCCATGGTCCGCAGGGCCTTGTCGTTTTCGAGCGTGGACGGGCCGAACAGCTCGGACAGCCGGCCGGCGGTGGTGTGGCGGCGGAAGTCCATCTCGTAGAAGCGGTCCTGAGCGTGGACGAACCCCTGGGCCATGAACAGGTCCGCGGCGGTGTCGGCATAGATGTGCGGGATTCCTGATTTATCGCGATAAATCTCCACACTCCCCGACAAACCAGGTAACCGCAGCGACCCATCCACCTGTGGGAACGACCTGCGCACCGTGTACACGAGGACCCCCGCCAGCACGAGGGCCAGCGCGAGCAGCACGCTCACCACCCGAGCAAGCCACCGCCACGGCCACGGCATCCACGCGTACGGCCTCACCGACACCTCCAATCACCGAACTGGCCTTCAAGTCTCCCAGCCCAAGCTCACTCCTCAGTCCGCACACGTGGACCCCCGAGCACAAAAGGGCTTCGCGAGCACGCGCTCCGCGCACGGAGCTCAGACCGTCTCCATTCAGGCGCCAACCGGCGCACCCCCGCGCCTCCGGCCCCATCACTCACCCGTTGCCCGCCGAGGTGATTGCCCGTCTGGCCCCACCCAGAAACCCGCCCGCCAGCAGTCCACTCGTGGCCCGATTGCCAGAAGGACAGTCCGAAGCCCGCCCAGAAACCCCGCTCTCGCCCACCCACTGCTGACCGGGAAACGTGAGGCGGCGGGCTGGGTTTTGCGGGCCGGCGCTCCGCACTGGATTATGGCGGGCAAACAGGCCCCAGCATGCAGAACGCCCGACCGGCATGCGATCGGGCGTTGTGCGCATAAGACAACCAGATATTCCGCCCAGGTCGTTGAACTCGCCGAGGAGCTTCATGACGCAAGCGCGTCGAACTCGCCGTCGATCACCCCTCGGCGAAGGCTTCCCGCTCCGAAAGGGTGAAGTGCGGCATGGGGCCGTCCGGGGCTTTGGAATCACGCACGGCGATCCGCAGACGCTGGGATCCTGGGCATCGGAAGCGGGAGTTCACTCGCCCTTCTCGGCGTACAATAAGATTGTTGTGTCTGGAGGGCGGATGGTATATCGACTGGTGTTGACCACCCAGGTACGCGACTGGCTCCACGAGTTGCGTACTGGAGATCCGGTGACGCGGAGGCTGGTGGCCGAGGCCATCGATCGACTCTTGGATGAGGGTCCGGCCCTGGGACGCCCCTTGGTGGATCGGATCAGCGGCTCCGACCTGCACAACCTCGAAGAGTTGCGGCCCGGGTCCAGCGGAACCAGCGAAGTGCGGATCCTGTTCATCTTCGATCCTCTCCGCAACGCGGTCCTGCTGATCGCGGGCGACAAGTCCGGGCAATGGAACCATTGGTATCGACAAGCCGTCCCGCTGGCCGAGCAGTGGTATCAGGCGTATCTGAAGGAGTTGCCATGAGCACTGAGTTTCATTCCTACACGCGTGAGGAGTTCATCACCGAGTTCGTCCACCCCGACGACCGGCAGGCGTTGGAGGAGGCACGGGAGCGCCGGATGGCCCAGGTGCGCGGGGGGTTCCTGGCTGAGATGCGCAAGAAGGTCGGGCTGACCCAAGCCGAGGTGGCGGAGGCGATGGGGGTGTCCCAGCAGCGCGTCTCGGCGATCGAGAACGGATCCATCGCCGAACTGGCCACCCTCAGCCTGTACATCCATGCCCTGGGCGGAGAGCTGAAGGTCATCGCCGACTTCGGGGACACCTGGCAACGCGTCGCCTGACCGGAACTGCGAAGGCCCCGGACCGGTCAGGATTGAAGAGACGAGCTCCGCGATTAACTGGCTAGGACATGACGTCATAAGGCATGATCCCTGCGCGTCCCAACAACGTCCCCGCCGAGCACGCCGCGTTCGTTTCTGCAGCGGTCCCTGTCCCGGCTGGCAGGTGAGGCGCTAAGCGGGCATGTGGAGGGCCGGGCGCACCACTGCGGCGAGTACATCGCGAACGTGGGGCATGTTCGTGCGCCCCGAGGCTCCGATCGCCCTCACGGCTAAGCACAACGTATCCTCGGCGGTGAAGCTCACCCTGTAGGAATAGGCGAGCTCACCAGTATCGACCCGTATGTCCCCAGCCTTGGTCCGGCTTCAGGAGAGGGACCAGGTCTGGCCGTCGGGGGTGTCGGACACGCGGACGCCCAGCTCGGCCAGCTCGTCCCGGAGCCGGTCGGCCGTGTCCCAGTTCTGGTCCTCGCGGGCTCGCTCCCGTGTCGTCAGGAGCTCTCCCGCGCCCGGCGGCAGCGTGGGTGCCCGGCCGATCTCCTTCGACAGGTCCAGGGCCAGCACCTGGTCCACGTGCAGGAACGCCTCGAACTTGGCCCCCGGCGGCACCGACTCCTCGCGTTCGAGCTCGCGCAGGATGCGCAGGGCCGCCGGTGTGTCCAGATCGTCCTCGAAGGCGGCCTCCATCCGCTGGACGTGGTCGGCGGCCATGGGGGCGCTGACGGACTCCGCCCACCCGGCCACCCGCGACCGCCACCTGCGCAGCGTGCGGTCGGCGGCGCGCAGCGTGTCCCATGTCAGGTTGAGCTGCTGCCGGTAGCGGTGCTCCAGGAACGCCAGCCGCACCGCGAGCGGGTCGAGCCCGGCCGCGACCACGTCGGACAGCAGCACCACGTTGCCGGTGGACTTGGCCATCTTGCGGCCGTCGAACAGCAGGTGCTCCCCGTGCACCCAGTGCCGCACCACCTCGTGCCCGGCCGCCGAGTCGGACTGGGCGCGCTCGTCCTCATGGTGCGGGAAGCGCAGGTCGATTCCGCCGGTGTGGATCTCGAAGCTGGTGCCCAGGTAGCGCAGCGACATGGCCGAGCACTCCACGTGCCACCCCGGGAAGCCCCGTCCCCACGGCGTCTCCCAGCTCAGCTCGCCGTCGGCCGGTTTCCACAGGGACCAGTCGGCGTGGAAACGCTTGCGGGAGTCGACGGCGTCGATGCGGTGAGCGGGCTTGAGCGCGTCGAGTCGATTTCCGGAAATCTCGCCGTAAGTCGGAAATGTCCGTACGTCGAAGAACACCGACCCGTCCGGCACCGCGTACGCGTGCCCCCGCTCGACCAGCTTGGCGATCAGCTCGACCATCAGCTCGATCGTCTCCGAGGCCCGGGGGGAGTGCTCCGGCGGGCGGAGGTTGAGCGTGGCGGTGTCGGCGACGAAGGCGTCCTCGTAGGAACGGGCCAGCTCCCGCACCGAACGGCCCTCGGCCTGGGCCTGCGCGACGACCTTGTCCACGCCCTCGTCGGAGAGGTGGCCCACGTCGGTGATGTTGCGGCAGGCCAGCACGCGCACCCGGCGCAGCTCCAGCACCCGCCTGATCAGGTCGGACATCAGGTAGGTGCGCAGGTTGCCCACGTGCGCGTGCCGGTAGACGGTCGGCCCGCACGAGTAAATCCGCAGCGCCCGCCCGGCGGCGATCTCCTCGACCTGCCGGGCCCGCGTGTCGTAGATCCGCAGCACCTACCCGAGCCTATCCGCCGCCATCCGCCCGGGAAACCGGGAACGCCCGCGCGTCACCCGCCCAGGAAGCCGAGGATGTCGCGGTCGCCGCGTTCGCGCAGGCGTTCCAGGATCTCGTCGCGGGTGGCGAAGTCGGACACCCCGATCCTGGCCCCGATCAGCCGCAACCCCTCGATCTCCGAGTTGACGGGAGCCGTGATCCCGATGAGGTAGAGCGCCCGGTTCACCGGCGGCAGCCCGACCGGGGCGGCGGGCAGGTAGCGGGTCAGCAGCTCGCCCCCGTCCGACACGGTCAGGAACACGTGGTCGCCCTCGCTCGCCTTGAAGTCGGCCAGCACGTTGCGGATCGATCCCATGGTCGGCTGGTTGTGCCAGCTGATGACCACGTCACCGGACGGTGAGGAGGCGGTGAGCTGCCCGCCCGGCGCCATGCCCAGGTAGGCCGCGAACCCGGTGGGCAGCGGCGACCCCGAGCCACGCAGGTGCTCGGCGTTGACGTCCACCCGGTGCCACCAGCGTCCGTCGCGGGAGCGGAAGCTGCGCCGGGTCAGCGACACGTCCTTGCGCGGCTGGTACGGCTCCGACTCGCCGCCAGGAGCGGTCCCCGCCACGCGGATCCAGCCCCGCTGCGTGCGCTCGAACCCGGGCCCGCCCGAGTAGGCTCGCACCGAGCTCTCGCTCACCTCGTAACGCGAGGTCAGGTTGGCCACGATCGTGCTCACGGAGGCCTCGCCGCCGGCCCGCTCGATCTCCCTGGCGATCATCTCCCTGATCCCCAGGTACTCGTCGCCGCCCCACCGGGTCAGGCCGTACTTGTTCCGGTCCACCCGGCGGAACCGGTCGTCGGCGGTGAGCTGGTTGCGGATGCCGACCAGGCTGTAGTCCTCGCCGATGCGCTCCTGGATCTCCTCCGGGGACAGCGGCGCGCCCGCCACCGCCAGCACCGCCTCGGCCTTCTCGTTGATGCTGCGCGGCCATGGCACCACATGTTGCCCCAGCACGCGGAGCTGGGGCACGGCGACGATCCATCGCTCGGCCACGTCCTCGCGCACGCCGAGCTGGGTCACCATGGTCACGGCCTCGCCGAGCGGGTGCGGCCCGTCGGCGAAGAGCTGGCGCGTCTTCTCCCTCAGCTCGTCGGCCCCACCCGCCACCAGCCATCCGTCGGCCTGCTCGTAGCCGGTCAGCAGCGTACGGACGAACCGCCAGACCGGGATCCCCAGCGAGCGCAGCTCGGCCCGGTGCCACGGCACGGCGGCCTGCAGGTCGTCGGCCGGCGCCGCCGAGCCCAGCCGGCCCCGCAGCCAGTTGACGTGCGTGGCCAGCGCGCTCGCCTCGGGGCCGCCCAGCCAGGACTCCACGTGGTCGCGCAGGTCGCGCTCGATCTGCCTGATCCGCTCCCGCGTCACGGAGAACCGCTGCGCCAGCTCGTCCAGCGTGACCCGCTGCGCCGCGTACAGGCGGTCGCGCGCGATGGCCCGCTGCCGGTCGTCCATCGCCCCGAACAACTCGTCGATCAGCTCGGGCAGCGGCTTGTCCGGCCTGGACGGCGCGGGCACCGCCTCCGGCACGGGTTCGAGCAGCCGCTCGAAGACGCCGGTGAACAGCTTCTGTACCACGTCCTTGCCGAGCATCTCGGGAGTGCGCTCGGCCTCGGCGGGGTCGGAGAAGCGCAGCAGCGGCAGGATGTCGCCGAGCAGCAGATGACCCCAGCAGGCCACGGCCAGTTCGGTGAAGTGGCCCGCCACGGTTTGCGTCCCCACGATGGCGCACGCACGGTCGAGAGGAATCGCCTGCCACCAGGCCTCGGGCAGCTGGGGCTCCTCCACGATCGGCGCTATCTGACCAGGGGAGGTCCAGCGCAGTGGTGGCGCGAGGTCGCTCAGGCTGAGGTTCATTGAGGTCCAACCGGCTGTGGGAGTATATCCGCAGTTCAGACTATGTGATCAGAGGGGTAGAAACGGGCTTCCCCTTCCGGAATGGGAGATATAGAGCATCGTCCGGGCACGAGTGCAGGCGACGAACAGTATGCTCCGTTCGCGCTGCAGGGCACGAGCCCGAGCGTCAGGGTCGGCCGGCGGCGGCTCGGGCACGACGCCCTCCGTCACGCCGATGAGCGCCACCCGCTCGAACTCCAGTCCCTTGAGCTGGGAGAAGGTCGCCACCCGTACGTCGAGGCCGTCCAGCGCCCGCTTGGCGTCGCGGACCAGCCCGGCGTTCCGGGCGCCGACGGCCAGCTCGTCCGCGGGCACGCCGTCCGCCAGCCACGACTCGATGGTGGCCCGCAGCCCGGCCAGCTCCGCCTCGGGGGTGTCGTAGGCCAGGACGACCGGGCGGTCGCCGTTTCGCTCCGAACGCAGCCCGTACATGGCCGTCATGCCCTTGACCAGGCCGCTGGCGGGGCCGCCGCCGCGCAGCCGGATCACGAACGACAGCAACTCCTGGGGCAGGCGGTGGGAGAGGTTGAGCGTGTGCTGGACGGCGGGGATGCCGACCGCGCCGAGCACCACCCGCGTGTCGGTGATCCGCTGGTGCGGGTCGCCGACCACGAACAGGTCGTCATGCGCGTGCGGCGCCGCCGCGCGCAGCAGCCGCCACTGCGCCGGGCTGACGTCCTGAGCCTCGTCCACAATGATGTGACGGTACGGCTTGCGTCCCGGCTCCACATCATCGAGCAGATCTCCGGTATCCCGGGACAGCAGCCTGGTCGCCTCGTCCGTCAGTTCGGCCAGCGAGCGTGCCCCGGGGCCGACCAGCGAGGGGCGGCGGCCCTCCGAGGCGGTCACGATCCGCATGACCAGGCGTTCGGGGTTGTCCACTTCGACCCGCTTGCGTATGACCTCGTCCTCGATCAGCTCGTCCAGCCGCGCGGCCAGCTCGTCGGCCAGCCCCTGCGAGAACGTGACCAGCAGCACCGGCCCGCTGCCGTGCGCGGCCAGGTGGGCGGCGCGGTGCAGGGCGATGACCGTCTTGCCGGTGCCCGCCCCGCCCACGACCAGCACCGGCTGCTCGTAGCGGGCGGCCCGCGCCAGCCGGTGCTGCGGCGGGTGCGGGAACGTGCACCAGGCCGGCGCCTTCAGCACCCGGTCGAGCTCCAGCTTGCCGGGCACGAAGGCCGCCCGGTCGGGGCTGCGCAGCAGCGCCGCGTGCAGGTCCTCGGTGTCGACGGGCCCGCCGCCCGGCCCGCTGACCGGGTTGTCGGGCCGGCTCCGGTCGTTTCGTGCGGTCGTCCGGCAGGTGCTGCCGGACACGCGCCAGGCGTCCAGTTCCCGCCAGGCCTCCGCGAGCGAGCCGCCGCGGGCCAGCACGGCGAGCGGGGCGTGCTGGGTGGGCGGCAGCAGGGGTTCGAGCGCGGCGACGTCGGCCTCGGTCGTGATCAGCCTGAACAGCGGCAGCGCCTGCCCGTCCAGGCCGAGCGCCAGCAGGTCGCCGTCGCAGATCGGGTCGAACAGCCCCGGCGACCGGGCCGACCGGCGTAATGCGGGCTCGACCCGTTCCAGAGCCTCGGCGTCCCACACCTCGACGACGCCGAGCACCGGGTTGACGCCGTAGCGGTGGCGGCGGGCGTACGACCAGGCGTCGGGGTCGGGCAGCACCGTACGCAGCCAGTAGACGTCACGGTGCCGCACCACCACCCCGCGGTGCCTCTCGGCCAGGCGCAGCGTCGCGACCCGGGGATCCCGGCCGCCCCTGACCCGCTCGGGGTGCGGGGCGCCGGCCACGTTCAGCAGGAATCGGCGCAGCGCGACCACGGCGTCCCTGCGCACCGGCTGGGCCAGTGCGCTGAGCTCCCTGGGAAACTCAGGGCCGATCGCGAGCCGCGGCACCGGCTCAGTCCAAGAGAGCGAGCAGGTCGCGGTCGCCGCGTTCGCGGAGCCTGGTGAACAGCTCTGGCAGGCTCACCGGTCCGGTCAGGCCGATCCTGGTGGCGATCACCCTGGCCGCCTGGTCCCGGGTGCCGCCCGGGGCCGTGTACCCGACCAGGCGGAGCGCCTTGGTGATCTGCTCCGCGCCCTGCGCGGCGACCGGCAGGTGCCTGGCCCGTAGCACGCCCTCGTCCGACAGCGTCAGGAAGAGGTGCCCGCCCTCGCGCGCTCCCACGTCCACCAGGAGGCGCTCGATGGACTGCAGCACCGGTCTGCCGTGCCAGGTCATCGTCAGCTCTCCCGCGGCGCTCCTGACCGTCCTCGTCTCGCCGGGCGACAGGTCCAGGTACGTCGCGAACCCGGTCGGCAACGGGCACTCGCCCCCGGCCAGTTGCTCGGCCGTCACGTCGATCCGCAACCACCACCGGCCGTCGGGCTGCCGGAAGCAGCGCCTGGTCTGGGAGACGTCCTTGAGCGGCTGGTCGGCCCCGTCGTCCTCGTCCTCGTCCTCGTCCGGAGCCCCGTTGACCTCCGCCGCCGGAGGCGTCACCGGGGTGAACGCCTGGAACTGCGGCAGGCCCGGAGGCGGCGTCTGGACCGGCCCGAACGCCGACTGCGCCCCGGCCGGCGGTTTGCGCCGGGGCAGCGGGGGCGGTGGGAGCTCCGGCGGGAGCGTCGCCAGCACGAACTGCCAGGCGGGCACCTCCAGCGCGCGGATCTCCATGTTGTGCCAGTCGGCGGCGCCGATGAGCTGATCCTTGGGCGCCGCCGGGCCGATCGTCCTGCGCAGCTCGTCCAGGTGGGCGCGGTACGGGGCCGCCTCGTCGCTGCCCAGCCACTGGTCGAGGCGGGTGCGGAGCTCGTACTCGGTGGCGGTGATCTCGGCCGGGGGGACGGCGAAGAGCTTGGCGAGCTGGTCGACGGCGGAGGGCTGGTCGGTGAAGACCCGGTTCTGTGCGACTGCCCAGCTCTTGTCGTCGAGCCCGGCGAACGCGGCCTCGATGAGCCCGGCCAGCTCGTGGTCCGGGGGCTGCTCCTCGTGCTGTTCTCCGGGGGCGGCGGCGTGGGCCGGCTCGGCGTCTCCGTCCGCGCCCTCGGCGACCGGCTCCTCTTGGTGGGCGGGCTCCTGCTCCGGCGCCTCTTCCCCGGCCGCCTCCTGGTGGGCGACCTCCTCGGCGGGCTCGGGCGCGGGCTCGTCGGCGGTGTCGTACTCGGGCGCCCGCTCCGCGCCTTCGGCCCCGGCCTCGGGCTGGTCGGCCGCGGCGGCCCACCGCTCGGGCGCGCCCTCATGGGGCTCGTCCCCGGTGGCCTCCCGCTCGGCCACGACGGCGGGGAACTGCGCCACGGGCTCGTGCGGGACCTCCTCCTCGAGCGGCTCAGCGGCCCGCTCGGCCGCGACCGCCTCCCGGCCCGGCTCTTCGGCCTCCGGAGCATGCTCCGGCACGTGAGCGACCGGCTCAGGCACTCCGGCGGCGGGCGAGGGCTCCTCGTCACGCGCGGGCTCGCCGGCGTCCGGGCACTCCTGGAGCGGAGCGTCGTGCGGAACCGGCACCGGCACCAGCGCCGGGGAGGCGTCGGACGCGGCACCGGCCTCGACGGGGGCGTGCCACTGCACCGGGTGCGCCAGCCGCGCCAGGACCGCCGTGAACAGTGTGTTCAGCACCGGCCGCGCCTTGATGAAGGGCTGGTCCACGAGCTGCCTGCTGGTCAGCGCCAGCAGCCCGGCCCACGATCCGGCCCGGTCGAGCGCGATCGCGACGGCGGGCTCGTCGGCCTCCTCCGGGTCCAGCACGTGCAATGCCGGCATGACGTCGCCCACCGCGGCCGCGGGCCAGTGCTCCAGGGCGATTTCCGTCAGCAGCTCACCCAGCGGCTCGGGGCCGATGGCCGCCAGGACGTGCGGCATGGGCAGGCTGCGCCACCACGCGTCCGGCAGGTCCGGTTGCCCGGTGAGCAGCGTGATCGTCGACGCGTCGCTCCACCTCAACGGTGGTACGAGGTCGCTCAGACAGAAGTTCATCCCGTTCCGTTCACCAGCCCCTCACGCCGCCGCAGCGGTGCAGCCATAAACTCGCCGCCCACGGAACAGACCATAGTCCGGCAAATCTGCCCTACGCATCATGCACGACGCATCAACGCCGAACCGCCGCAAAGCGTAGCCGCACGTAGTCCGCCATCCAGCCGGTTTCCCTGCGAAGGGCGGGTGCGGCCAGTTCGTTGACGCGGTGGAGCAGGGGCTCCACGATGTCCGGCGGGAGCCCTTCCAGCACCGACGCGGCGAACATGCGCACCCAGTCCGCGGCCCCGCCGGGGCACTCGTCGAGCGGGGTCGGCCGATCGAAATATTCGAGCAACCGGACCACGAAGCCCTCCTGCTCAAGGTGGCGCGCGTACTCGGCAGGCGTGGGAAAGTACCACGGCAGGTCGGGCTCGCGCAGGCCGTATTCGCGCCACGCGGTCAGCATCGCGGCGGTCAGTTCGGCGCAGTTGCCCGCCCCGCCCATCTCCCCGATGAACCGCCCGCCGGGCCGCAGCGCCTCGCGGACGTTCGCTATCACGGTGACGGGGTCGCGGCTCATCCAGTGCAGCGCCGCGTTGGAGAACACCGCGTCGTACGGGTCCGCGACGCTGAAGTCGTGCCCGTCACCGACGATGAAGTTGATCCCGGGATACTGCGCCAGCGCCTTCTCGATCATCGCGGCCGAGCCGTCGATGCCGAGCACGTCCGCGCCCCTGAAGGCGATCTGCGCGGTGAGCACCCCGGTCCCGCACCCGAGGTCGAGCACGCGCTCGCCCGGACGCGGATCCAGCAGGTCGACCAGGGGTGCGCCCTGCGTGGAGACGTAGCCGAAGCTGCTGTCGTAGGCGCGACTGTTCCACCGCTCCAAGCTCGGTGTGTCGTATCGCAAGACGATCAGCTCTCATTCGGTCAGACATCGGGCCCCCGTGGCCGTGCTGTCTGTTCACTTTAGAGCCTGAACGTCCCTACGACATATCAAGTCACTTCGGTCTCACCCCACGCGCTTGGACCATTCCTCCTTCACGTACGCCTTGGCCGCGTCGGCCTGCGGGATCGTGACCAGCACCGGCGGGCCGGGCGCCTTGGGCAGTTTCGCCGCCTGCTCGGCGTCGAGCGAGCCCCTCATGAGCATGGCCTCGCCCCGGGCCGGGCGGGCGAAACCCTTCTGGAGCAGGTTCTGGCCGTCGTCGGAGAAGAGGAACTCCTGCCAGAGACGGGCGGCGGCCGGATGCGGCGCGTCCTTGTTGATCGCCTGCACGCGGTAGTCGCCGAGCGGCGCGTCCCGCGGGATCGTCACCTGCCAGGCGTCGGACTGGTGGGCGCTGCGGGCGGCGTTCAGGTAGTCCCAGGCGACGATGGCGTTGGCCTTGGTCAGGTCGGTGAGCCGGCCCTCCTGCTTGAGCCGGGCGAACAGGTCCACCCCCTGGGAGGCCTGCGGTACCCCGTTGCGCAGGGAGGCGGCCAGCACGCCGTCGAACGCCGAGGCCGAGCGCAGCGGGTCGCCGTCGAGCGCGACCCGGTAGCCGGGCTTGAGCAGGTCGGCGAAGGTGGCGGGCGGTTTGACGGCGCGCGGGTCGTAACCGATGGACATGTAACCGCCATAGGCGGCGTACCAGTTGCCGGCCGGGTCCTTGATCGGGTCGGGGAGGTCCTGCCAGCCCGCCACCTTGTACGGGGCGAACTTGCCCGCCTGGGCGACGGCGACGTCCAGGGTCAGGTCGAACACGTCCGGCCTGAGTTTCGGGGCGGCCTCCAGCTCCCGTCTGCTGCTCGCGCCCGGTTCGAGTTCGTTGACTTTGATGTCGAACTTGTCGGCGAAGGTGTCGATGACCTCGCCGTAGTTCACCCAGTCGCGGGGCAGCCCGATCACATTGAGCTGGCCCTCACGCTTGGCGGCCTCGACGAGCCGCTCGATGGTGCCGAAACCGGCCTTCATCGAACCCGCCCGGACGTTGATCGGCGGGAGCTTCTTGGGATCGGTCGCGTCGGGCTCGGTGGACGACGCGCCGCATCCGGCGCTGGCGAGGATGGCTGCTGCGGCGGCGCAGGTACGTACGGTCACAGCTCGAATACTTACCGTTACTTCGGTCGAGGTCGAGGAGGCGCGGCCGGAACGACCTTGGCCGCGACCAGCGTTTCCGCGAAAATCTCCACGAGCGTGCCATCTTTTTTACGTATATTGAGCACGCCATCCTCCCAGGACTCCAGGATCCCGACCGCATCGCGAAACCCGCCCGGGACGCGCCTTCGGGTGGTGATCCGGGCACCAATGTCCTGAGTTGTGATGGTGATGACAAGGCGCGCGGACACGAGTTTGCCACCCTCCGTTTCGGCCAGCTGGCAAGCACGGCAATACTAGGGCCTAGCAAACCGCGGTCAGAAGTCATGCCATGGTGCGGAGAAGAAGGAGCTCGAGGTGACCTACGTCATCGCGCAGCCTTGCGTGGACGTCCTGGACAAGGCGTGCATCGAGGAGTGCCCCGTCGATTGCATCTACGAGGGCGAGCGCATGCTTTACATCCACCCCGACGAGTGCGTGGACTGCGGCGCGTGTGAGCCTGTATGCCCCGTCGAGGCGATTTTCTATGAGGACGACCTTCCCGAGCAGTGGAAGGACTACTACAAGGCGAACGTGGACTTCTTCGAGGAGCTCGGCTCGCCGGGTGGCGCCTCGAAGGTCGGCAAGATAGACAAGGACCACCCGGTGGTGGCCGCTCTGCCGCCGCAGGGTGAAGACCACTAGCGAGTCCCGCCACGCCACGCACGGGGGCATCCGGGCCGGATGCGCCCCGTCGGCGTGCGCTTTCGCATGGCCCACGCACAACCCTGGAGAACCGTGAACAAACTGCCCGACTTCCCCTGGGACCGGCTGGAGCCTTACAAGAAGCGCGCGCTGGCCCATCCAGGGGGCATCGTGGACCTGTCGGTCGGCACGCCGGTCGACCCGGTGCCGCGGATCGTCCAGGACGCACTGGCCGGGGCGGCCGACAGCCCCGGCTACCCGCTCACTCACGGCACCCAGGAGCTGCGCGAGGCCGCGGCGGCGTGGCTGCGCCGCCGGCACGGCGTCACCGTCGACCAGCGGGACGTGCTCCCGGTGATCGGCTCCAAGGAGTTCGTCGCCTGGCTGCCCACCTACCTCGGGGCCGGCCGGGTGGTCTTCCCCGAGCTGGCCTACCCCACCTACGACGTGGGCGCCCGGCTCGCCGGGGCGGTGGGCACGGCCTCCGACAGCACGCTCGCCCTCGGCCCGGAGAAGGTGGACCTGCTCTGGGTCAACTCCCCGGCCAACCCCACCGGCCGGGTGCTGCCGGCCGAACACCTGCGCAAGATCGTGTCCTGGGCCCGCGAGCGCGGCACGGTCGTGGCCTCCGACGAGTGCTACATCGAGCTCGGCTGGGAGGACGAACCCGTCTCGATCCTGCACCCCGACGTCTGCGGGGGCTCCCACGAGGGGCTGCTCGCGGTTCACTCGCTCTCCAAGCGCTCCAACCTGGCCGGCTACCGCACCGGGTTCGTGACGGGCGATCCCGTCCTGGTCAAGCAGTTGCTGGAGACCCGTAAGCACGCGGGCATGCTCATGCCCCGGCCGGCCCAGGTGGCGATGACGGTCGCGCTGTCCGACGACGAGCACGCCGAGCGGCAGCGCGAGCTCTACGCCGCCCGCCGCGCCCTGCTGCGGCCCGCGCTGGAAAAGGCGGGGTGGAGCATCGACCACTCGACGGCCGGGCTCTACTTCTGGGCCTCCAACGGGCAGAGCGCCTGGGATCAGGTCGGCAAGCTTTCCGAAATCGGGATTTTGGTCGCGCCCGGCGAGTTCTACGGACCGGCAGGTGGGCGGCACGTCCGCATCGCCCTCACGGGGACCGACGAGCGGATCAGTGCGGCAGTGCGCCGCCTCCAGTAGGATCGCGCGTCATAGCCCGGCCGCACGGGCTTGATCGCTTACACGTTGATCGCAAACACGGTGATCGCAAAACATGGTGATCGCAACAAATTGATAAGGGCTTGTGCCGAGGCAGACCGCGAGTGGAGCGAGCTGATCGATGAGCATGACCTCCATGGTCGTTCTCGGGCTGAGCATCGTCACCATCCTGTTGCTGCTGGGGGCCTTCCTGGCCACCCTGCGGCAGGACAGGAAGGGGCGCACGAGCGCGCCGCCGGTCGAGGTCGCTCCCGTCGAGACCCCGCCGCTGCCGGCGCCGGTGAGCGCGCCCGGACATGCCGGCTCCGACTACACCGACCCTCGCACGATCCGCGTCGACGACCGGATCGAGGTGCACGGGTCTCCCGCGCGCGTGCTCGGCGCCATGCACGTCTCCTGGCAGGGTAACCAGTGGACCGAATACCTGCTGCGTGACCGGTCCCGGCGCCACCAGTGGCTGTCCGTGGAGGTGCTTCCGGGCGAGCCGCCGCACCTGGAGGTGCAGCTCTGGACGGACGTGCCCACGCAGGGCATGGTGCCGGCCAAGAGCATGCTCATCATGGAGGGCGTGGAGTTCTTCCCGATCGAGCGGGGCACGGCCGCGTTCCGGAGCGAGGGCAACACCGGCAACTCCGAGCGGGGCCTGCTCGACTTCGCCGACTACCGCGCCTCCGACGGGCGCCTGCTCTCCTTCGAGCGCATCCAGGGCGGCGCCTGGACGGCCGCCTACGCCCAGCCGCTCCCGCCTGGCTCGATCTCCATCGTCCGCCGCGCCCGCTGACCCGGCGGACCGGGTCAGGAGAGCTCCACCCGGCGGTCGGTCGACTTGCCGCCGGTCTGCCAGCCTTCGAGCTCCATGTTGTTGGACCAGATGGCGCCGCCGTAGCCGACGTGGCTCAGCGCGTACTTCTCCGCGTGCGCCACCGACCACGAGGCGATCAGCCAGCCGCGCCGCTTCGTCGTGATGGCCATGCTGCCCAGCGCCTTGGCGAGCTGCTTGCGCGCCTGCTCGGCCTGGGGCGGGGGCGGGGAGCCCTTGCCCGGCGGATACCAGCAGTGCAGGGACTGGGGGACGCGGCCGGTGAAGGTGGCGGCCAGGATCTTGGCGTCCTGCTCGTGCTGCGCGTACGCGTAACCGCCCGCCGAGCGCTGCACAGCCTGGGCCGCGTCCGCCAGCGGGAGCTTTCGGTAGCCCTTCACCTTGACCAGCGCGGCGAAGAACTTGTTGGTGGCGTAGACCGGGTCCATGAGCTGCTTGCGCTTGCCCCAGCCCTGCGACTCGCGCTGCTGGAACACCCCCACCGAGTCGCGGTCGCCGTAGTCGAGGTTGTAGAGCTTCGACTCCTGCAACGCCGTCGCGTACGCGATCACCACGGCCCGCTCCGGCAGCCTGCGACGCGCCGCGACGGCTGCGATGGTGGCCGAGATCTGGGCCTGCTCCGGGTAGAGGTAGAGCTCGCCCTCGGGGGAGCGGACCGTGCAGTGCGCCTCGGGCACCGCCAGCGGTGTCGCCCTCTTCAGCAGGTGGTAGAGGCCCACGGAGATGGCCACGGCCAGCACGATGACGATGATCGCGATGGTGATGACTCCGCGGGAGAAGCGCATGCGCACCCTGAGAAACCTACCCGGCCGGATAAGCTCCGTGGCCATGAGTCACGTGAGCACCTCGTCACCGATGTCACCGGTCGTGGACGAGCTGTGGGAGCGCCGCGCGGAGCTTTCGCCGGCCGACGTTGATGCGCGCCACCTCGTGGTCAGCGCGGTCGACCTGCTCGACAGGGGTGAGGCGAGGGCCGCGCACCTGGTCGACGGCGAGGTGGTGGTGGACGAGCGCGCCAAGCGGGCCATTTTGCTCAGCTTCAAGGTGCTGGGCATGGCCCGCACGCAGGTCGGGGACTTCCAGCACCACGACAGGCACCCGCTGAAGAGCTCGTTCGACGGGGTGCGGGTGGTGCCGGGCGCGATCGCTCGCTGGGGCTCCTATCTGGCGCCGGGCGTGGTGCTGATGCCGTCTTTCACGAACATCGGCGCGTACGTGGACTCCGGCACGATGGTCGACACGTGGGCCACGGTCGGATCCTGTGCCCAAATCGGGAAAAATGTGCATTTGTCCGGCGGATCCGGCATCGGCGGCGTGCTGGAGCCGCCCAACGCCGTCCCGGTCGTCGTGGAGGACGACGTGCTGATCGGCAGCCGCGCGATGATCGTCGAGGGTGCCCGCGTCGGCCGGGGCGCGGTCGTCGGCGCTGGAACGATCCTGTCGGCGTCCATCCCGGTGATCGACGTCCAGACCGGGCAGGAGCTGGCCCGCGGCCGCATCCCCGACTGGAGTGTGGCCGTCGGCGGCACCCGCCAGAAAGAGTTCCCCGGCGGCACGTTCGGGCTGCCGTGCGTGCTGGTGATCAAGCGCCTGGAGCCGGGGGAGCGGCACGACAAGGCGGCGCTCAACGAGGTGCTGCGCGAACACGGAGTGAACACCTGATGCTTGACCTGACGCAGGACGTACGCGCGCTGACCGCCGCGATCGTGGACATCGAGTCGGTGAGCGGCGCCGAGCGGGCGCTGGCCGACGCGGTCGAGCGGGCGCTCACCGCACTGCCGCACCTCAAGGTCGAACGGTCCGGGGAGACGGTCGTCGCCCGCACCGACCTGGGCGCCTCCGAGCGGGTGCTGATCGCCGGGCACCTCGACACCGTCCCCGTCGCGGCCAACCTGCCCAGCCGGGTGGAGGGTGACCTCCTGTACGGGTGCGGCACGTCCGACATGAAGGCCGGCGTGGCGGTCGCGCTCAAGCTGGCGGCCACCCTGCCCGCCCCGAACCGGGACGTCACCTACGTCTTCTACGACTGCGAGGAGGTCGAGTCCGAGCGCAACGGCCTGACCAGGGTCGCCAGGGACCACCCCGGCTGGCTCGCGGCCGACTTCGCGGTGCTGATGGAGCCGACCGACGGCGTCATCGAGGGCGGCTGCCAGGGCACGCTGCGCGCCGAGGTCACCGTGCCGGGCAAGCGCGCCCACAGCGCCAGGTCGTGGTTCGGGGTCAACGCCATCCACGGGATCGAGCCGGTGCTGGCCCGGCTGAACGCCTACGAGGCGCGGCTGCCGGTGGTGGACGGGCTCGAATACCACGAGGGCCTCAACGCGGTGGGCGTGCGGGGCGGGGTGGCGGGCAACGTCATCCCGGACCTGTGCGTGGTGACCGTCAACTACCGCTTCGCCCCCGACCTGTCGATCGAGCAGGCGCAGGAGCACGTACGGGAGGTGTTCGACGGATTCGAGGTCGGCTTCGTCGACGCCGCGCCCGGGGCCAGGCCGGGGCTGACCCATCCGGTGGCGGCCGCCTTCAGCGCGGCCGTCGGCGGCACCCCGCGCGCCAAGCTGGGCTGGACGGACGTCGCCCGCTTCTCCGCGCTGGGCGTCCCCGCCGTGAACTACGGGCCGGGGGATCCGAACCTGGCGCACCAGCAAGGGGAGTACGTGTCGCTGCCCAAGATCGTCGAGAGCGAGCGGGCCATGCTCGACTGGCTCTCCGCCTGACAGACCCCACACATGAAAGTGGCTTTCCTCGCCGGCCATTTGGCGGGGAAAGCCACTTTCAGTCCCGAGCAGCACCCTCGACGATTAGACGCAGACTGGTAGAAATCTGGTTCCCCGCAGTTCCCAAGTTTTTTCAAGAACCCGCTTTCCCCGGTCTACCAGGGGTTTCGCGACCGTAAGAGAAGGAGGCTACCGTAACCCGCATGGAACAACCCCGTCGAGAACGCCGTCAAGGGCAGGCCGTCGTCCGCGGCAGCCTGGTCCCCACCTCCACCCATGACGAGCGTCTGCTGGCCCGTCAGGGATCCTCCGACTGGGTGCACATGGACCCGTGGCGGGTGCTGCGCATCCAGGCCGAGTTCGTGGAGGGCTTCGGCCAGCTCGCCGAGCTTCCCCCGGCGGTCACCGTCTTCGGCTCGGCCCGCACCACCGAGGGCTCGACCGACTACGAGATGAGCCAGGCACTCGGCCGGGCGCTGGCCGAGGCGGGCTACGCCGTGATCACGGGCGGCGGGCCCGGCGTCATGGAGGCGGCCAACCGCGGCGCGCAGGAGGTGGGCGGCGCGGTGTCGGTCGGGCTCGGCATCGAGCTGCCCTTCGAGCAGCGCATGAACGACTTCGTGGACCTGGGCATCGAGTTCCGCTACTTCTTCGTGCGCAAGACGATGTTCGTCAAATACTCCTGCGGCTTCATCACCCTGCCCGGCGGTTTCGGCACGCTGGACGAGCTGTTCGAGGCGCTCACGCTGGTCCAGACGCGCAAGGTCACCTCCTTCCCCGTGGTGCTGGTCGGCTCGGAGTTCTGGGGCGGGCTGCTCGAATGGATCAAGGCGACCCTGCTCAGCACCGGCAAGATCGCCGCCCAGGACCTCGACCTGATCTCCGTCACCGACGACGTGGACGAGGCCGTCCGCATCATCGTGGACGCCGACCGGGCCCGCTCCATGCAGCGCATGGAGGAGCTGGAAGCCACGGAGGCCCAGTACGCCGAGCCCCAATAGGCGGCGCTTCGTGAACATCTGCGTCTTCTGCGCCTCAAGTCAGCACATCGACCTGAAATACATCGACTTGGCCGGACAAGTCGGTGCCGAGCTCGCCAAGCGCGGCCACACCCTGGTCAGCGGCGGAGCCACGGTCTCCTGCATGGGCGCGGTCACCTCGGCCGCCCGCGCCGCCGGCGGACGCACGATAGGCGTGATCCCGCAGGTCCTGGTGGACATCGAGATCGCGGACGAGGAGTCGGACGAGCTGATCGTCACCCCCGGCATGCGCGAGCGCAAGGGCCTCATGGACGCCCGCTCCGACGCGTTCCTGGTGCTGCCCGGCGGCATCGGCACGCTGGAGGAGCTCTTCGAGATCTGGACCGCGCGGGTGATCGGCATCCACGACCGCCCCCTGGTGATCCTCGACCCCTGGGGCCTGTACGAGCCGCTCAGACAGCTCGTGACCGGCCTGTACGACGAGGGCTTCACCCGGGCCGACGTCTTCGACGCGATCTCCTGGACCACCACCGTGCAGGAGGCGTTCACCCATCTGGAGGCCCGCACCCAGCCGGTCAGGCCCAGCGTCGCGGAACTCGGCGAGGCCACCGGCTGACGGCGCGCGCGGGCGGCGTGACCTGCGCGGTCGCGGTGCCCGCCGCGCCCGGAGACGCACCGGCCGCGGCAAGTGCGGGACCTCGTGCCCCAGTGGTGTGAGTACGATGCCAATGTGCTGGTCATACTCGCCATCGCCGCCATCGCCATCTTGGCGTGCGTGGTCCTGGTCTCCCTCGGTAGGGGCGGTGAGCTGACCGAGTTCCCGCCGGACGTGCCGCCGCTCGACCTGCCCGAGCCGGGGCAGCTCACGGCGGTCGACTTCATGGCGCTGCAACTGCCGGTCAACCTGGTCGGCTACCACACCGCCAGTGTCGACGAGACCCTGCGCAGGGCCGCCACCGCGATCAGCGCGCGTGACACCCGGATCGCGGTGCTGGAGCAGCGGGTGTCCGAGTTGCTGTCGAGCCGGCTCCACGCGCGCCAGGAGGTTCATGCCGGGCCGGGGGCGGGGCTACGCACCGACCATGAGCCTGAGGCCCCGCCCGTGCCCCGGGAGCTGCCGGAGGCGGGCGACCCCGTGACGGCGAGCGGCACCGCGGTCGCCTGGGACGGCGCCGCGGAGCTGAGCCACCCGCCGGAGGACCCGGAGTGGCACGTGCCCCCGGCCGGCGCCGGCCGGCCCGACGGGCACCAGGACACGACCGAAGCCGAGCCCGCCGAGCCCTGGGACGACCAGCCCGGCGAGCCCGAGGACGCAGCCAAGCCGGCCGACGAGACCAAGCCCGACGAGACGGAGCCCGACAAGGCGAAGGCCGACGAGACGAAGGCCGACGAGACGAAGGCCGACGAGACGGAGCCCGACGAGGCCCAGGCGGACGGGATCGAGGCCGGCCGCGAGCCCGTGGAGGTGGCCGGGGCCAGGGACGGGGACGGGCTTCAGGGCGAGGCCGCGGCGGCCGGCAAAGAGGGGGACGAGCGTTCGTGACCGAGTTGACCCGCTGCTGGTGGCCGGGCATGGCCGACCCCATGTACATCGCCTACCACGACGAGGAGTGGGGCCGCCCGCTCAAGGGCGATGACGAGGTCTTCGAGCGGGTGGCGCTGGAGGCGTTCCAGTCGGGTCTGTCGTGGCTGACGATCCTGCGCAAGCGGGAAAACTTCCGCGCCGCCTTCGACCACTTCTCCATCCCCAAGGTGGCCTCCTACACCGAGCAGGACGTGGAGCGCCTGCTCGGCGACCCCGGCATCGTCCGCAACCGCGCCAAGATCGAGGCGGCGATCGGCAACGCCAGGGCCGCGCTCGACCTGCCCGGGGGCCTGTCGGATCTGGTGTGGCGCTTCGCCGAGCCGGACTCGCCGGTGCCCAAGACGATGGCCGACGTGCCGGCCATCACCCCGGGCTCCAAGGCTCTGGCCAAGGAGCTGAAGGGGCACGGCTTCAGGTTCGTCGGGCCGACCACGGCCTACGCGTTGATGCAGGCCATCGGCCTGGTCAACGATCACGTCGAGGGTTGCGTGGCGCGTACACGTTGAGTTCGGCGGTGTGGGTGCCGCCGCGTGACCCGCCGAGCCGGGCGACGACGGCGGGGTGCTTGCCCGTCTTCACGGTGATGGTGTCGTCGCACCAGGCGACGTCGCGCGCCGGGCGGTCGAGCGTGAGCGTCACCTCGTCCACCGTCCAGCTCGGGTCGGCCACGGCCAGGGTGACGCGCTCGCCGGTGCGCCACATGAGCACCAGGCACGGCGCGTCGGCGCCCATGCCCGCCACCTCGGCCGCCCCCCAGAACGTGGCAGCGACCAACGGGCCCGTCTGCACGGCCTGCACCCGCGAGGTGTTGACCAGCACCCGCACGGGACGCCGGCCGCGATAGGCCCGGGTCCGCTCGCGGCTGGCGTTCGGCAGCACGATGTAGGCGTAGGACTCGTCCACGGGGCGGCGGCCGTGATCCAGCCAGAACGTCACGTAGCGCCGCGTGACGAGGTCGAGGGCGCCGGCGGTGTCGTCGCCCGCGTTGATGTCACGCCATCGGCCCGTGCGCGTCTCCACGAGGGTGCGCGCCCCGTCGAACACGTAGCCGCCCACGCCCGCCAGATGCGCCCACCCGTCCCCGAGGTACGGCTCGGCGTCCGTGGCCCGGTTTTCCACCACGGTCTCGATGGCCTCGCCGTCGAGGCTGGTGATGCCGCTGCCGAGCGCCACCACGGCGTTGTCCAGGAAATACCACGACTTGCGCGCCTGCAGGCTCACGCCGTCGCCGAGCAGCTCCATGGCGGCGGCACCATAGCGGCCTTTGAGCACCACGCCCCCGGCCACCGCGTTGGGCGGGCGGTAGGCCCGGAAGGAGAGGTCCTCCCGGGTGCGGGTGTCGACCGTGATCCCGGGCAGCCGATACGGGTCCACCGTCGGCCAGAAGTCCGTGCCGAAGTGGCCCGGGTCGCCGGCGTAGAGGTAGGTCATGCCGTCGCCGGTGTACCAGCCGTGCAGGTTCTCGCCGTTGATCGCCTCGTAGGCGGCGATGCGCCGCGACGACATGCTGACCGCGAACGACCAGCCGGGCCGCCGGTGCACCACCCGGTCCATCGAGGGGAACACGAAGTGCCCGACGGGCCCCGGCGCGGCCTCGATCGTCTTGTCGTCCAGCACGGCGACCGCCCGCCGCGTCTCCGGCACGTCCGCGTGCTCCAGGTAGGGCCGTGCCCTGCCGCGCTCGATCCACCCCTTGGCCAGCCCCTTGAGCCGGCTCGCGTACGGCTCCTCCGCGCTCTGCGCGAGCAGCAGCACCGCCCCGGTCGCGGCGTGACCGGCCACGCTGTCGGAGAACGCCTGCCGCGTGGCGGCCCGCCCCCTGACCGTGTCCATCAGCAGCCCGTCGTGGACGAACGGGGCGAAGGACGCCTTCACCGCGTCCAGCACCAGCCGCCGCCCCGGGTCGGTCACCTCCCACGGCGACCCGCGCAGCAGCGCGAGCGTCTGGGCGACCGCGGTGAGCAGGGACAGGCCGTAGGAGCCGGTGTAGGCGACGTCGCCGTGCTGGATGAACGACCCGTCGCGGTAGAACCCGTCGCCGGACTCGACGTAGCCGAACACGCTGTGCCGGCCGCCGCCACGCACGTCCGACAGGCCGTCGCGGGCCTGCGCCAGCTTGTCGGCGCTGCGCCCGGCCACCCCGCGGAAGGCGACGATGGCGGCCTTGTCGGCCCGGTTGGCGCCGCTCTCGCCGGCCTGCGGGTTGCCCGCCCGGCAGTCGGCGTCCGGGCAGAACCGGTCGATCGCCCCCACGTACGCGCCGAGCCTGCCCGCGTCGAGCCGGTCGCCGAGCAGCACGCACGTGCGGGACAGCTCGGCCGGCGTGCCGATCTCCCAGAACCACCAGTTTCCCGTCTCGGGCAGGCTCTCGTTGTAGTGGCGCTCGTGGAGCAGGTCGAGCGCGTCCACCACCTTCGCCGCGACCGCGTCGTCGCCGTGCAGCGCGGTGCCCGGCGTGGCCCAGGCCGTGGCGATCAGGCGCAGCCGGGCGTAGCTGCCCGTGACGTTGCCCGGCCGGCCTTCGAGCGGCAGGTCGGGCCACATCACCGAGGGGATGAGCTGGGCCAGCCAGTCCGCCGCCGTCGTGCTCAGCCTGGCCAGCGGCCTGGCGTAGACCGGATCGGAGACGTCGATCGCGCCGCCGGTCAGCAGGTCGACCGCCGCGGCGCGAAGGGCTGCGAAGTCGTGCGGGGCGGGCACGCGCGAGGCATCGGAGTGCTGCATGGCGCCAGGAATATCGTATCGGGAGCGTGGCGGGGCCGTTACTCACCGTTGAAGGTCGGGGGTTCTTTGGCGAGGAAGGCATGCGTGGCGTTCAGGTGATCCCGGGTGGCCACGCATTCGTCCTGAAGGTCGGCTTCCATGGCCAGCGAGTCGGGCAGCGAGTGCGTCGCGGAGTAGGCCAGCGCCCGCTTGGTGGCGGCGTAGGCCAGGGTGGGGCCCTGCGCGAGGCGTGCGGCGAGTTCCTGGGCGGTTTTCAGCAGGTCGCCGGCCGGGACCACGCGCGTGACCAGGCCCAGCTCCAGTGCGCGGGGCGCGTCGAGCGGCTCGCCGAGCAGCAGCAGTTCGGCGGCTCGGCCCCGGCCGACCAGGCGTTGCAGCGTCCACGACGCCCCCGAGTCGGGGGCCAGGCCGATGCCCGCGAACGCCAGCGCGAACTTGGCCTTCTCCGAGGCGATCCGCAGGTCGCAGGCGAAGGCGAGGGACGCGCCCGCCCCGGCGGCCACGCCGTTGACGGCGGCCACCACCGGCTTGGCCATCGTGGTGATCAGCTCGACGACCGGGTTGTAGTGCCGCCGGACGGTGTCGTCCAGGCCGCGGCCGGCCTCCAGGTTGTCGGCGTGCTGGCGCAGGTCCTGGCCCGCGCTGAAGGCCCGGCCCGAGCCGGTGAGCAGCACGGTCCTGACCGCGCGGTCGTCGGCCGCGCCGCGCAGCGCGGCGAGCAGGGCCTGCTTGGTCTCGACGGTCAGCGAGTTCATCGCGTCGGGGCGGTCGAGTGTGATGGTGGCGACGGCGTCGGCCACGTCATAGCGGATCAATTCAACTCCCTGTCGACGAACGTGGCGGCTGCGGGCAGCAGCCGGACGGCCTCCTGCTCGAAGTAGGCCCTGGCCTTCTCGCCGGGCCAGCCCGCGGGCAGCAGCTCGGGCGGCAGGCCGGGGTCGCGGAACAGGAAGTTGCGCCAGCCGTGCACCAGCCTGCTCCGCGTGGCGAACACCTGGTCCGCCGGTGCTCCCTCGGGCAGTGTGCTGATCAGCGTGACAGCGTCGGCGTGCCACTGCTCGTACGCCTCGCCGATGGCGGTCAGATCCCATGCCCGGGAGACCAGCTCACGCGGATCGCCTTCGAGCGCCGCGTCGAACCTGTCGGCCCGCACCTCCTCGGCTTCGAGCAGATTGTCCAGCTCGATCGACGATCGTGGACCGATCCACGTCGTCTCTGACAGCGACGCGTAGCCGAGGAAGGTGAGGTCGGCCCGCAGGCGTTCGCGCCTCGGCCGCTCCCTGACCGGCTCGAACACGATGACGTGCCAGCGCCCGTGCCAGGTCAGCGCGCCGGCTCGGTAAATTCTCAGTGCGGCCTCGTCCAGCCGCCTGACACACTTGGGCGTCACCCCGTAGCCGGCGCCCTGCGGCAGTTTGAGCGGCCGCAGCCATCCTTGTCTCACCATTCGGGAAACCGCCGTGCGCACGGCCGGAGCGGCGATCTCCAACGGCTTCATGAGCCTGACCAGCGCGGCGACGGACGCCTGCCCACCTCGTGAACGCAGGTGGTCTCCATACAGGTCGAACAGAGCGGCGCGAGCGTGCACGAAGTCCAGTTTGGCCGTCATCGCTTGGCTCTACAACGCATTCTGGGAGGAGATCGTTACCCATGAGGGCTCTCGATGCGGGAGAATAGGACATCACAGAAGACGTGAATGCGCCGACCGCCCCCCACGGGAGGTCGGAAATCGCGGGCCGCGGGAGCCCAAGGCAGGAAGGGATGCACGCATGGCGGCGATGAAGCCGCGGACCGGCGATGGTCCGCTCGAGGTCACCAAGGAAGGGCGCGGCATTGTCATGCGGGTCCCCCTGGAGGGTGGCGGCCGGCTCGTCGTGGAGATTTCCGCCGACGAGGCGAAGGCGCTCGGCGAGGCGTTGAAAAACGTCGTCGGCTGAGAGCTCCCGAGAGACACTTGTTCCACGACCCTGGCGAAGTCCGGCGCCAGGGTCGCTGACGTTTGAGGAGATGTTCCGTGCCCATTGAGACCACTGCGACGGTGGTCGCCGAGATTCCCGACGACGCCGAGCTGCTGGCCGTACCCTATGCCGCCGATCTCGATCCCGTGCACGCGGTCGAGCTGCACCTGCCGGTGCCCGATCTGCTGGCTCACTACGAGGCCAAGGGGGAGGCGGGGGAGATCGTCGACGTGCCGGTGGCGCGGGCCGGCGGCGTGGGCCGCGTGCTGCTCTACGGCGTGGGCGACGGCTCTCCCAAGGCCCTGCGCAAGGCCGCCGCCGCTCTCACCCGCCGGGCCAAGGGCCGGGACACGCTGACCGTGGTGGTGCCGGCCGGCGACCACGCGGCGTTCGCGGAGGCGGCGTTGCTGGCCGCCTACTCGTTCAAGATCGGAGAGCCGGGCAAGAAGACCGTGCGGGCGCTGGTCCTCGTGGGCGCGGACGAGGAGCAGGTGCGGCGGGCGCAGACCGTGGCGCGGGCGGTGGCGCTCACCCGCGACCTGGCCAACACTCCCGCCTCCGTCAAGAATCCGGCCTGGCTGGCCGAGCAGGCCGCCGAGCGGGGGCTGCCCGTCCGGGTGTGGGACGAGGAGCAACTGCGGGCCGACGGGTTCGGCGGCATCCTGGCCGTCGGGCAGGGCTCGGCCAGCCCGCCCCGGCTCATCCAGCTCTCCTACACGCCCGCCGAGCCGGCGCAGCGGCACGTGGTGCTGGTGGGCAAGGGCATCACGTTCGACTCGGGCGGGTTGTCGCTCAAGCCCAACGAGAACATGAAGACGCAGAAGACCGACATGGCAGGCGGGGCCGTGGTCATCGCCGTCCTGGGCGCGCTGGCCGAGCTGGGGGCACCGGTGCGGGTCACCGGCCTGGTCGCCGCCGCCGAGAACATGCCCTCCGGCACGTCCCAGCGTCCCAGTGACGTCATCACACACTACGGCGGCCGCACGGTCGAGGTGCTCAACACCGACGCCGAGGGCCGGCTCGTGATGGCGGACGCGCTCGCCTACGCCGACGCCGAGCTCGACCCCGACGTGGTCGTGGACATCGCCACGCTCACCGGGGCGATCACCGTGGCGCTCGGCCGCAACCTCGGCGCCGTCTACGCCTCCGACGACCTGCTGGCCAAGCAGCTCCTGGAGGCCGGGGAGGCCAGCGACGACCGGTTGTGGCGGATGCCGCTGATCGACGAATACGCGGCCGGGCTGGAGTCGTCGATCGCCGACATGGCCAACGTCGAGTCGGGCAGCACATACGGGGCGGGATCGATCACGGCGGCGCTGTTCCTGCGGGAGTTCTCGGGCAAGCGGCCGTGGGCTCATCTGGACATCGCGGGGGTGGGCCGCAGCATGGTCGACGAGGGCACGCTGAGCAAGGGCGCCACCGGTTTCGGTGTGCGTTTGCTGCTGGAGTGGCTCACCCGGGGCTGAACGGCCCCGCCCGCATGAGTTCTGCCCGGGAGACCCGCACCGCGCGAGGTCTACCGGGCAGTCTTCATGGGAGCGGGTGTCTCAGCGGGCGACCTTGATGGCGGCCAGCAGGCCGTCGCCCAGGGGCATGAGCACCGAGCGCAGCCGTTCGTCCGACTGCACCAGCTTGCCCACCTCGCGCAGCGCGACCGTGTCGGAGTCGCGCTGCGCCGGGTCGGCCACGCGGTTGTCCCACAGCATGTTGTCGAAGGCCACGATGCCGCCGACGCGGAGCAGCCGGACCGCCTCGGCCAGATAGTCCGTGTACTCCTGCTTCGCGCCGTCGGCGAACACCATGTCGTAACCGCCGTCCGACAGCCGCGGCAGCACGTCGAGCGCCCGGCCCGAGATCAGCCGCACCCGCCCGCCGGCGAAGCCCGCCTCGGCGAAGGCGTGCCTGGCCAGCCGCTGGTGCTCCGGCTCGACGTCGACGCTCGTCAGCGTGCCGTCCGTACGCATGCCGCGCAGCAGCCACAAACCCGATACGCCGCAGCCCGTACCGATCTCGACCACGGATTTGGCGTTCACGGCGGTGGCGAGGAAGCAGAGCGCCGCGCCACCGCCGGGAAGGATGGGCGTGGCCCCCACCTCCAGCCCGCGCTGACGCGCCGCGTGCAGGATCTCATCCTCCTGATGGAACTGCTCCGCATAGGCCAGAGTGGCCTCCACCGGACTGGTCATCGGCCTCCTCCCCCCGCTTTCGTGCGATCGTCGCAAAAGGTCATACACCTGATTGGCACCGATCGCAGCCTAGGGGAGACACGCCGGGACGGGAACTCAAGAGGGTCCTAAGGCGTTGCAGGTTTAAACGGGCTTTGCCGGTCCGGAAGGCAGGCAGTGCGCACGAAGGGACGAAACCAGGCACTATGGCGGTAGCGGTGGTCCCAGAGAGAGGAGTTCTGGTGGACGAAAGCGACCACCAGGCGGATACTCCCGTGTCGTCTGATTGGACTCCTCCCACATGGGAGGAAGTGGTGCGGACTCATTCCGCACGCGTGTATCGGCTGGCATACCGGCTGACCGGCAATGTCCACGATGCCGAAGACCTCACCCAGGAGGTCTTCGTGCGGGTCTTCAGGTCGCTGTCGAGCTACACTCCGGGCACGTTCGAGGGGTGGCTGCACCGGATCACGACCAACCTGTTCCTCGACATGGCGCGGCGCAAACAGCGCATCCGCTTCGAGGGGCTGGCCGACGACGCGGCCGAGCGGCTGCGCGGTCGTGAGCCGTCCCCGGCGCAGGCGTTCGACGACGCCCACCTGGAGCCCGACATCCAGGCCGCCCTCGACTCGCTCGCCCCCGAGTTCCGGGCCGCGATCGTGCTGTGCGACATCGAGGGCCTGTCCTATGAGGAGATCGCGGCCACGCTCGGCGTCAAGCTGGGTACGGTCCGAAGCCGTATTCACCGTGGCCGGGCGCAGTTGCGGGAGGCGCTCGATCACCGGGCCCCCCGTAATACCCAACTCCCCCCGACCGTGATCCGTGGGGAGGAAGTCTGATATGGCTCATCTTGGAGAACGCGTTTCGGCGCTCGTCGACGGCGAGCTCAACCACACCGACCGCGAACGCGCGCTGGCACATCTGACCTTCTGCGCTGACTGCAGGCGAGAGGTCGAGTCGATGCGGGCGCTGAAGTCCCGCCTGCGCTCGCTGGACACTCCGGCGATGCCTGCCGACCTGACGATGTCCCTGCTCCGGATGGCGGAGCCGGGAGGGCCGCTGCCGCCGAGGGAGCGCCCTTTTCCCTCCCGCACGTTCGGTGGAGTGCCCATCCCTGGGCCGCACAGCATCGCTCCGCTGGACAACCGCCCGCGCAGGGACGCGACCGGCGGTGGCTCTGGCCCTGGACGGGGTAGCCGGCGGCGCACGACATACGTCGCGGTGGGGGTGGTCTCGGCCGCGGTCGCGCTGGGCACCTTCTTCGCCGCCAGCGGCGTCGGCCAGGGCAACCCGGCGCCGCCCGTGGAGCTGTTCCAGCAGGCTCGGACCTCGCCGACGGGCGCACCCTCGACCTCCACACCTTGATGCCCCGGTATGCCGTGGATGCTTGGGTTGGCGTAGTCAGCGGTGCGCGGGGCATACGATCTGGGTTCGGGATTTGTCATAGGCGATTCCTGACAAATGCTTTATGACCCTCGTATGCCGTAAGAGCGACGATTACGGTGGCCGAGTCAAGGAGTGGTGAGACTTAGATGACCGACGAGACGCGCCCCACCGAAGGACGCAAGCCGTCGGACTCCCCCGAACCACAGGGGCGGCCGGACTTCCTGCCCGCGGAGGACTCGCCCGAACAGCCGGGCCGGCGGCCTGAGCCGCCCCTCTCGTTCGGCTCGGACTGGGGTGACCCGTCGGACCGCTCCGAGACCAACGGCACGCCACCGTACGCGTCCTGCGGCGGCGCGGCGCCCAAGCCCGACTTCTCCCCGGCCCCCGACGTCCCGCGGACCGGTTCCTCCTACGCTCCGCCAGGCAACGACGGCGCGACGCAGACCGGGCCCCGCTACAGCGGGTCCGCGTTCGACTCGCCGGACGGCGGCGGCACGCGTTCCCACGAGGGTCCCTCGTTCGGTTCACCGGACGGCGGGACCCGTTCCTATGAGACCCCGTCGTCCGAGGGGTCGCCGTTCGAGCGCCCGTCGTTCGGCGCTCCCGAGGACGGCGGCACGCGCTCCTACGAGGCCCCCTCGTTCGGCTCTCCGGACGGCGGCACGCGCTCCTACGAGAGTCCTTCGTTCGGTCCTCCGGATGGGGGCACGCGCTCCTACGAGGCCCCCTCGTTCGGCGGCCGGCCGCCCTATGGGGCCGCAGGCGTCGCTCCCGGCGGGGGCTCCCCGAGCGGACCTTTCGGTGGTCCCGCCAACGGTCCCTTCGGCGGGCCCGGCAGCGGCCCGCAGGGCGGCCTCTTCGGCGGTTCCCCCGGCGGAGCTCCGCTGCCGCCGCCTCCTCCGCAGCAGGCGCTGGGCATGGGAGCGGGCTGGGCGCCACCGCCCACGGGCCCGCACAGCCTGGCCGGGCAGCGCCGGCGCCCGCCCGGCACCGGCACGCTCGTCACGATCGCCGCGCTCATCGCCGTGGCGGCCTCGCTGCTCGGCAGCGTCGGCACCTACCTGCTCACCAGGCCGAGCAGCTCCGGCAGCGACCCGAACTACAGCCTCGGCCCGGCTCCGACGGGCGCGACCAACCGGGATCCCGACTCGGTGGCGGGCGTGGCGTCGCGGGTCCTGCCCAGCGTGGTCTCGATCGAGGCCGGTAACAGCACCAGCACCGAGGGCGCGTCAGGATCAGGCTTCCTGATCAAGGACGGTTACGTGGTGACCAACAACCACGTGGTCGCCGTGGCCGCCCAGGGCGGTGAGATCCGGGTCATGTTCAACAACCGCAAGACCACGACGGCCCGCATCGTCGGCCGTGACCCGGGCTCCGACCTGGCCGTGATCAAGCCGGAGGAGTCGTTCGGAAACCCGGTGATCAACCTCGGAAACTCTGATGACGTCGTGGTCGGCGACCCGGTCGTCGCCATCGGCTCCCCGCTGGGTCTGACCGGCACGGTGACGACCGGCATCGTCAGCTCACTCAACCGCCCGGTCATCGCGGGCGACGAGACCGGCACCAGCAACGAGGAGCCCGCCTACATCAGCGCCATCCAGACCGACGCCGCCATCAACCCGGGCAACTCGGGCGGGCCGCTGGTGAACGGCAAGGGTGAGGTCGTCGGGGTCAACTCGGCCATCGCCACGCTGAGCCGCTCGATCAACAGCCAGAGCGGCAGCATCGGCCTGGGCTTCGCGATCCCGGTCAACCAGACGCGGCGGGTGGCGGAGGATCTCATCACCACCGGCAAGGCCAAGCGCCCCAAGATCGGCGTCATCCTGGATCAGCAGTACCGGGGCCAGGGTGTGCGTATCGCCTCGGAGCCCGCCAACGGCCAGCAGCCGGTGGACGCCGACGGGCCCGCGGGCAAGGCCGGGCTGAAGGCCGGCGACGTGATCCTGGAGATGGACGGGCTCGCCCTGCAGGACGGGACCGAGCTGATCGCCCTGATCCGGAGCAAGACGCCGGGTGCCAAGGTCACCATCAAGTACCAGCGTGCCGGTCAGGAACACAACGCCACCCTGATCGTCACCGCCGACGACGAGCCGGTCCCCACGCCGACACCCTCCTGATCCGCGGTGCCACGGCGGTCGTACCGCCGTGGCCCGCGCGGAGCGGGCTCACTTTTGGCCCGGACCGTCCACCAGCTTGACCTCCAGCCGGGCCGTCAGGGTGAGCGGCGTGCCCGGCCTTGCCGGCGGAAAAGTGACGGACGCCATAGTGGGCCGGTGCGCGTGTGTGTGGGGGCCGAGGTCGTGCCGGGTGTGGTCGCTTCAGATGGGCGGGCGGGTGGCGGGGTGGTTCAGGTCGGGTGAGCTGTGGGGAGATTTTGGGTGATATGACCTAGGGGGGACGGGCGACGCACCCACGGGAGCATTTAGTCTGTGGAGGGACCGGGGTCGTCCCCGGAGTGATCGGACCGCGCGGTAGGAGCTCAGGGTGTTCGGACTCGGGTGGGCGGAGATCGGAGCGCTGATCGTCATCGCGCTGCTCGTCTTCGGTCCCGAAAGGCTGCCACAGGCCGCTTCACAGGCCGGGAAAACGCTGCGCAACCTGCGCCGGATGGCTAACAACGCCCGCGATGACCTGCGGTCCGGCCTGGGGCCCGAGTTCCAGAACTTCGATCCCGCCGACCTCAACCCGCGGAACTTCGTCCGCAAGCACCTCCTCGACGACCTCGAGGACGACTGGAACAACTCCGACAGGTCGCGGGAGCTGGAGCCGGCCGCAACGGCTCCGTACGCGCCTGAGCCGGAGAACGCGCTCGGTTACGGGGAGATCCCACCCTACGACGCCGAAGCGACCTGACAGACGCCCTCAACGCCCCACAGACCCCAACCCCGGCCCCTCCGCCCCGCCAGGATTCACCATTCCCGGCGCGGTGCGCCCGCACGAATCGCCCTTCGCCATTTCAGGCCCACGATTCTTCACATCTCGGGCCCACGACTCTTCGCGGTCCTGGGTCCACACCCACGTCACGGTTCAGGACGGCGATTCACCACCCAGGTGGCCGTGCCCGGCCGTTGTGGCGGGGAAGCGGGGATGTCGGTAACCGTCTCCCTGGAATGTCGGACACCAGCGACGGTGGGTGGAGCCCACCGTGCTGGCCGTAAAAGATGGAAACGGGGCGCGGTAACCGTCCCTCCCCGGGATGTGAGGCACCAGCACGGTGAGGCGAACTCACCGTGCTGGCCCTAAAGGATGGAATTATTTACGGGGGGAGAGGTTGAGGTGGAGGCCCTTCAGGCTGGAGGAGCGCTTGCTCAGGCCCGCCGCGATCTTGCGCAACTCGGCCGCGGCCGGTGAGTCGGGCTCGGTCAGCACCAGCGGCTTGCCCTCGTCGCCCCCCTCGCGCAGGCGCAGGTCGATCGGCACCTGGCCGAGCAGTGGTACGCGGGCGCCCAGCGTGCGGGTGAGCGCGTCGGCGACCGTCTGGCCGCCGCCCTCGCCGAACACCGCGATCCGCTCGTCGCAGTGCGGGCAGGGCAGCCAGGCCATGTTCTCGATGACCCCGGCGATCTGCTGGTGGGTCTGGGCCGCGATCGACCCGGCCCGCTCGGCCACCTCGGCGGCGGCCATCTGCGGCGTCGTCACGACCAGGATCTCCGCCGTCGGCAGCCGCTGCGCCACCGAGATCGCGATGTCGCCGGTGCCGGGCGGCAGGTCGAGGAGGAGCACGTCGAGGTCGCCCCAGTAGACGTCGGCCAGGAACTGGTGCAGCGCCCGGTCGAGCATCGGCCCGCGCCAGACCACCGGCGTGTTGCCCTCCGGCTTGAACATGCCGACCGAGATGACCTTGATGTCGTGGGCCACCGGGGGCATGATCATGTCCTCGACCTTGGTGGGCCGCTCGGCGGCGCCCAGCATGCGAGGAACGCTGTGGCCGTAGATGTCGGCGTCGACGATGCCGACCTTGAGGCCGGTCGAGGCCATCGCCGCGGCGAGGTTGACCGTGACGGACGACTTGCCGACCCCGCCCTTGCCGCTGGCCACCGCGAACACGCGGGTCAGCGAGCCCGGCTGGTTGAACGGGATCTCCTTCTCCGGCCCGCGGTCGCCCCGCAGCTTGGTCTGGAGCGTCTTGCGTTGCTCGGTGCTCATGACGTCCATCTCGATCTGGACGCCGGTCACACCATCGAGCTTGGCGACGGCGTTGGTGACATCACGGCGGATGGTGTCTTTCATCGGACATCCGGCCACGGTGAGGTAGACCCCCACGCGCACCGCCCCATCGGGAGCGATCTCGATGCTCTTGACCATGTCGAGGTCCGTGATCGGACGACGGATCTCGGGGTCGATGACGGTGGCGAGGGCGGCCGTCACCTGTTCCTGGGTTGGTGCCATGGATGTCTCGGCACGAGGGAGTGCCGTCCCTCCTTAGTTGGTATATGTGACACAGGCGTTGGACGTCAGTGAGGATGCCCCTCCATGGTATGAACCTCGGGCCTCACGGGGTTAATCCGCGCTGTTAGGTGTCTGTGCAACAACGTCTTAAGGTTACTCCGTGACTCTTCTGCGCGACGAGGGCCTCACCACCGAGAAACTGGCGGTCTGGCGGATGTTGCAGCGGGCTCAGGTGCGCATCACCCGCCACCTGGAGGCGGAGTTGCTGGTCGGTCACGATCTGCCGCTGGCCTCGTACGAGGTGCTGACGCAGCTCGCGGAGGCACCGGCGCGGCGGTTGCGGATGAATGATCTCGCCGGCCGTGTCCTGCTCTCCCGCAGCGGCCTGACCAGGCTCATCGATCGGTTGCAGCGTGACGGGCTGGTCTCGCGGGAGGCGTGCGCGGACGACGCGCGCGGGCTGTTCGCGGTGCTCACGGAGCGCGGGGCGGAGCGCCTGGCCGAGGCGACGCCGACCTACCTGCGCGGCGTGCGGACCCAGTTCCTCGACATGCTGGGCGCTGACGAGATCGGCCCGGTGCGGGCCGTGCTCGCCAAGCTCGATCACGGGCCCCGGTAGCGCGCGCTCAGCGGTGCTCCTTGAGCTCCTCCAGGAGGCGGGTGAGCTCGGAGCGGAGGTAGTCGCGGGTGGCCACCTCGTCGAGCGCGATGCGGAGGCCGGCGATCTCGCGGGTGAGATATTCGATCTCGGCCTGGTTGCGCTCGGCGGCCTCGCGGTCCTGCTCGTACTGGATGCGGTCGCGGTCGTCCTGCCTGTTCTGGGCCAGCAGGATCAGTGGCGCGGCATAGCTGGCCTGCAGGGACAGCATCAGCGTGAGGAAGATGAACGGGTACGGGTCGAACCGGAGCTGCGGTGGCACCGCCAGGTTCCAGATCAGCCACACCACCACGAACACGGTCATGTAGACGATGAAGCGGGCCGTGCCGAGGAAGCGGGCGATCCGCTCCGAGAGGCGGCCGAACGTCTCCGGGTCGTAGTGCGGTCGCAGCGGGCGGCGCAGGGCCCGCGGTTGGTCCAGGCGTTCAGCCGTCATGCCCGGTCCCGCCCGCTCTCGTCGCGGCCGGAGTCCGATGAGCCGGGGTCAGGCTCCGGTGTGCCGGGGTCGGGGTCCGGTGTGCTGGGGCCGGGCTCTGGTGCGTCGCGGCCCGGGTCCGGGTGGGTGGAGCGTTCGCGCCAGTCCTCGGGGAGGAGGTGGTCGAGAACGTCGTCGACGGTGACCGCGCCGACGAGCCGCCCGAGCCCGTCCACGACCGGCGCGGCGACGAGGTTGTAGTTCGCCATGAAGTACGTGACCTCGTACAGCGTGAGATCCGGTCTGATCGGGTCGATGGAGGGGTCGATCACGCTGCCGAGCAGCGCGGACGGCGGCTCCCGCAGCAGCCGCTGGAAGTATGAGACCCCGAGGTAGGTGCCCGTCGGCGTCTCCGTCGGCGGCCGGGTCACGTAGACCTGGGCGGCGACGGCGGGCGTCAGGTCCTGCTGCCTGATGTGCGCGAGCGCCTCGGCCACCGTGGCGGTGGGTGGCAGGATCACGGGCTCGCTGGTCATCACGCCGCCCGCGCTGGTCTCCGGATAGGTCAGCAGCCGCCGCACCGGAGCCGCCTCACCGGGCTCCATCAGGGCCAGCAGCCTGGTCGCCTGCTCCTCGGGCAGGTCGTGCAGCAGGTCGGCGGCGTCGTCGGGGCCCATCTCCTCCAGCACGTCGGCCGCCCGCTCCGGCTCCAGGGTGCCGAGGATGCCGATCTGGTCGTCGGGCGGCAGCTCCTCCAGCACGTCGGCCAGCCGGTCGTCGTTGAGCGCGCGGGCGATCTCCACGCGCCGCTTGCTCGGCAGCTCGTGCAGCGCGCTGGCCATGTCGGCGGCCCGCAGCGACTCGAACGCGGCGATCAGCCCGGCCGCCCCCTGGTCCGCCTGCAAGATGTCGAACCCGGACACCTCACCCCAGTCCACCGTCCGCGGCTCGCGCCGCCGCCCCTTGTAGAGGGCGACCTTGGTGATCTCCCAGGCGGACTTCGTGATCTCCTCCATGGCCACGTCGTAGACGGTCATGGGCTGGTCCTGGTAGCGCACGGTCAGGTCGAGCATCTCGCCGATGACCAGGGTCTCGGTGCCGCGCTTCTCGAACCTGCGCAGGTTGAGCCGGCCGGTGAAGACCACGGATCCGGCCTCGATGCGGCGGACGCGGGTGATGGGCATGAACACCCGGCGGCGCGGTTGCACCTCCACCACCAGGCCGTGCACGGTCGGTCGGCGTGCGAGACGCAGGCCGACCACGACGTCCCTGACGCGCCCGATCTGGTCGCCCGCGGGATCGAAGACCGGGGTCCCAGGCAGCCGGGCCACGAAGATCTGCACGTCGCCAGGCTAACAGCGGTACCCCGTTGCGCCGGGGATGCCGTACATGTCAGTATCAAACCCGCTTAACGGTAATTACTCTGGGTGGTGTGTGATGAGGTATGCGGGGCTCGCACTCGCGTTCGTGTCGTCGTGCTGCTACGCGTTCTCGGGTCCTATGGCGAAATACCTCATAGCGGCCGGGCTGGCGCCCATCGAGGCCGTGTGGCTCCGGATGGCGGGCGCCGGGCTGGTGCTGGTGGCCGTGCTGGCCCTGGTCAAGCCGCGGGCGTTGCGGATCCCGCGGTCCAAGCTGCCGTTCGTCGGCCTGTTCGCGGTCGTCGGGGTGGCCGGGGTACAGGGGCTCTACTTCGTCGCGATCACGCGGTTGCCGGTGGGGATCGCCTTGCTGCTGGAGTTCATGTCGCCGGTGATGGTGGTGGCGTGGGTGCGGCTCGTACGGAAGGTACGGCTGGCGCGGGCGTCGTACATCGGGGCGGTCGTCGCGGTCGTGGGCCTCGGGATCGTCGTCGAGGCCTGGCAGGGGTTGCGGCTGGACGCGCTGGGCCTGCTGCTCGGCCTGCTGGCGGGGGCGTGTTGCGCCGGATATTTCCTGATGGGCGATAGCTTCGGGGATGAGTTGCATCCGCTCGGCCTCATCGCCTGGGGGATGGTGGGGGCGACCGTGGTGCTGGTCCCGTTCGCGCGGCCGTGGGACGTCCCGTGGGAGGCGTTCGCGGGGTCCGCCACGCCCGCCCCGGGGGCCCAGACGTTGCCGGTGCTGGTGGCGTACCTGTGGATGGTGCTGGTCGCGACCGTGATCGCGTACATCCTGGGGATCACCGCCGTGCGGCGGCTGTCGGCCGCCGTGGGCGCCACCGTGGCGTCGCTGGAGGTCATCGCCGGCACGGTCCTGGCCTGGGCGCTGGTGGGGGAGACGCTGGGCGCGTTCCAGGTCGTGGGCGGGCTGATCGTGCTGTCCGGCGCGCTCCTCGCGCAGACCGCCACGGCCTCCGTCCCTCCTCCGCCGCCGGCGGCACCCGGGAGCGTGCCCGGCCTGGGCGAGGAGCCTCTCGGCGCCGTGGCCCAGAGCTGAGCGGCCCGCGCGCGATCAGCGGTCAGGGGTGAGGCGGAGCACGGTGGAGTCGCGGGCCCAGCGTTCGGCGAGGTGCTCGGTGTCGGGGGCGTTGAGCCGCTCCTTGGCCAGCGCCGCCACCGCCTCGCCTGCCGTGGCCTGGTCGACGACCGCGACCGCCGCCTCGAACTCCACCAGCCTGGCGCCGTTGTCCTTGCTGCGCAGTGTGACGCGGACCCGGTCGAGCGCGTCGAGCCCCGGCAACCGCTGCTCCCCGCCTCCGGTCACCACGTAGATCGCGCCGTCGTGCCAGGCGTGCCAGGCCAGGCGGGGCCGGTCGAGGGTGAGCCAGAGGATGCCGGACTTCTTGGCGCCCTCCTCGATGGCCGCGGTGTTGTCGCTCACGCCAATGACTGTAGTCCGCTTCGCCCCGGCCGCTCCAGGTGCCGCGTCGGTGCGGGCGGACGCCTCGCCGGGCCGGGGGAGCAAGTAGCGTGGGCGCATGCGCTCACGTCGTTCGGTGCTGGCCGTGCCCGGCAGCAATCCGAGATTCCTGCAGAAGGCCCAGACCCTGCCCGTGGACGAGGTCTTCCTCGATCTGGAGGACTCCGTCGCGCCGCTGGCCAAGGAGGAGGCGCGCAAGAACGTCGTGGCCGCCCTGCGCGAGGGCGACTGGTCGGGCAGGACCCGGGTGGTCAGGGTCAACGACCTCACGACGCAGTGGACGTACCGGGACGTGATCGAGATCGTCGAGGGGGCCGGGGAGTTCCTCGACTGCCTGATGCTGCCCAAGGTGCAGGATCCCACCGAGGTCGTCTGGCTGGACACGCTGCTCACCCAGATCGAGAAGACCATGGGTTACGAGGTGGGCCGCATCGGTCTTGAGGCGCAGATCGAGAACGCCCGGGGCCTGGTCAACGTGGACGCCATCGCCGGGTCCTCGAAGCGGCTGGAGACGCTCGTGTTCGGCCCGGCCGACTTCATGGCGTCGATCAACATGCGCTCGCTGGTCGTCGGCGAGCAGCCGCCCGGCTACGAGGAGGGCGACGCCTACCACTACATCCTCATGCGGCTGCTGATGGCGGCCAGGATGCACGACCTGCAGGTGATCGACGGCCCCTACCTGCAGATCAAGGACCTCGAGGGGTTCCGGCGGGTGGCGCGCAGGGCCGCCGCGCTCGGGTTCGACGGCAAGTGGGTGCTGCACCCCTCGCAGGTCGACGCGGCCAACGAGGTGTTCTCGCCGACGCAGGAGGACTATGACCACGCCGAGCTCATCCTGGAGGCGTACGACTACTACACCTCGGTGGAGAAGCGCGGCGCGGTCATGCTCGGCGACGAGATGATCGACGAGGCCTCGCGCAAGATGGCGCTCGTCGTGGCCGCCAAGGGGCGGGCCGCCGGGCTCACGCGTACGAAGACCTTCACACCTTGAAGCCGATGGCGGTGAAGAACCAGAACGACGAGGTCAGCCAGAGCCCGACGAGCGCGGTGAAGGTCAGCCCGCCGAGCACCGGCAGCGTCCAGCCGGGCGCGTCCCGCTTCGGCAGCGCCAGCATCTTCGCGGTGAACACGCCGTAGAAGAAGCAGCCGAGCAGCGAGTGGGCGAGCACCCTGGGCACGTCGTACTGCAGGCCCAGGGCGTAGAGGCAGTGAAAGGCCACCGGGATCGTGAGCAGGAACGCCAGCCGCCCCGACCAGCGGTGCACGGCCGGCGGGATGGAGACCCCGAGCCTGCCCCACATCGACAGGGCCGAGACCACCTGGACGATGGCCAGCAGGAACGCCCCGGTCGTCAGCCACGCCTTCATCGGCAGCGCGGCGGAGAACCCGGCCACGCCCACGGCGAACCCGGTGGGCGTGTGCGCCCGGCCGTACACGCCGAGGGCGAGCACCACGAGGGCGCCGATCAGCAACGGGGCCAGCAGCGGGGTGAGGCCGCGGGAGGGCTGGTGGACGGTGGTCATTGCATCTCCTGGATGAAGCCGTCGACGTCCTTCGGGTAGAGCGTGGCCTCGTCGAGAGTCACGGGGGAGGTGGGCCGGTCGCTGTCCAACTCGGGGACGTTGAGCTGCTCCTCGTCCACGAAGGCCGCGCCGACCTGCGTGAACCCGCCCTGCGGGTTCTTCAGTACGATCCAGCCGGCCCGCAGCCGGGCGCCCCGGACCATCGCGGTGGCCCGATACAGGCCCGACGGCTTGACCACCGTGGGCGCGGCGAAGCTCCACTTCTTGCCGCCGATGGCCAGCCTGCCCTTGGCCTGGCCGCCGCCCAGCGTGGCCGTGATCCTGGCCTCGCCGAAGCCCGTCAGGTCCAGCTCGCCCGCCGACTCCTTGCCCTTGAACCAGGCCTCGGTCCTGCCGTCGCAGAAGTAGCCGATGGCCTTGCCGTCCCTGATCGAGATCGCGATGAGGCCGCCGTTGCCCTTGACGCGGCCGCCGTAGTCGGCTCTGGCGATCTTCTTCGGCGCCGTCTGCTCGGGCGCCGGCGCGGCCGTCCCCTCGGGTGCGGGGGACTCGGCCGCGGTGCTCTCCTCCGGTGCGGGGGATTCGGCCGCGGTGGTCTCTTCCCGCGGGGGCGCTTCGGTGATGGTCTCCTCAGGCGCGGGTGCCTCGGCGGCGGTGTTCGCGGCGGTGTCGTTCGCCGCCGGTGCCGCGGTGATGCTGGCGACACCCAGCCCCAAGGCGAGCACCGCGCCCGCCGTGAGGGTGATGACAGGTCCCAGCCTAGACATGGACTGCTCCCAGGGTTGGAATGGCTACGCCCCCGAGCATCCGCCTAAAAGGGCGGGCCGTCTGTGAACTTATGCTCATCAGGCGGACAGAATGTATAGATGCAGGAAAACCCAGGGCCTCACCTTCCGTACGGGGCGCCGCCGCCCAGCCATCCCTACTACCGGCCGGCGCCACCTCCTTGGTTCCTGCCGATGCCGCGTGGAGTCCGCTACGACCACCTGGCCAGGAACGCCGCCGCGCAGCCGTGGCGGGCGGTCGTCGGCACGCTCATCGTCGCGGTCGGGTTCTTCGTCATCGGGATCGTGGTCGTCTACGCGGGCCTGGTGCTGGCGGCGATCCTCGGCATCCCGGCGCCGCTGGACCCCACCGGCGACCTCTTCGGCGACCCGGTGTTCGGGCTGGTGGTGGTGCTGCTGTCGATCGCTCCCGTGCTGGCGCTGGTGGTGGGTACGGCGGCGCTCGTCCAGCGGCGCAGGCCCGGCACGTTGTCGTCCGTGGCCGGGCGGCTGCGCTGGCCGTGGCTGCTGAGCTGTGCCGGGCTGGCCGTCGTGGCGCTGGCGCTGGGGCAGGGCACGCAACTGCTGGTGCTGTCGCTGACGGGCGCGAGCTCCGGGCCCATGTTCGGCTGGAGCGGATGGGCGGTCTTCCTGCCCGCGCTCATCGCGATCGTGCTGCTGGTGCCGTTCCAGGCCGCCGCCGAGGAGTACGTCTTCCGCGGCTGGCTGGTGCAGGCGGTCGGGGCGCACGTACGCAATCCCGTCTGGGCCATCGTCCTGGGGTCGGCGTTGTTCGCCTCGTTGCACGGGTACTCGTGGATCGGGCTGGTGGACGTGTTCGCCTTCGGGGCCGTCATGGCGTGGCTGGTGGTGCGGACCGGAGGGCTGGAGGTGTCCATCGCGCTGCACGTCATGAACAACGTGGTGGCCTTCGGGCTGAGCGCGGCCGCCGGAGAGCTGGACAACGCGCTGAATCAGGGCAAGGTGCCGGTGCCGTGGGAGGCGCTGGCGGGGACCGTGGTGCAGCTCGGGGTGTACGCGTGGGGTGCGTTGTATCTAGCCAAAAAGCGTGCGATAAGTGATATTTCTGAATAAATCGGGCGGAAGGTGCTGGGAATCTCGCTAGAGAGGTCTCGCTATTCCGGCTCAGGCATGCTGGTCTGGATCCTGTGGAACGACCAGGTCCGACTCGATAAGTGGCACCCGCATCACAAGATCGACTAGGAGGTATGGCGCGTGGCCTCCGGCCCCAGCGAACCGCCACGGCGATCGCCGGATGACGACGACCCGCATCCTGAGGGCGTCTCCGAACCACAATCCGCCGAAGAGCCCCGGATCAGCCATTCCCCGCCTGGCCCCACCGACGACCGGGCCAGGGGGCTGCCCCTGACCTCGCCCTGGGGGATGCCGCCGTTCTCGGCGCCCATTCCGGAGGAGCCGCAGGAGTCGCCCAAGGGGCGCAGGCCGTACAGCTCGGCGACGGCGGAACCCGAGCCCCCGCTGCGCCGCCGGCCCCGCCGCATCGTCAACCGCCCGGACAAGCTGGTCGCCGGCGGCCCCCTCCACGCCGACCCCCGCCTGGGGGCGGGCCCGTCCAGCCCCGAGGCCGGGGGCGGGCGAGCGGAGGAAGCCCAAGCCGCGAGCACCGGGGAGGCCCGGACTCCGGGCGCCGAGGAAGTCCCGACCGGGGGCGCCGAGGAGGTTCGGGCTGCGGGCGGCGATGAGGCTGCCCGCTCGGAGGCTGCCCGCTCGGAGGCTGCCCGCTCGGAGGCTGCCCGCTCGGAGGCGGCCGGCTCGGGGGCGGCTGACCCGGAGGCGGCCCAGGAGGTGGAGGCGGCTCGTTCCGGTGCGGAGGCGGCGCCTGAGCGGGAGTCCGCGCCCGAGGAGGAGTCCGCGCCCGAGGAAGGGGACACAGTGCCCCGGCGGGACCCCCGGACGGCTCCCTATCGGCTCGCGTTCCCCGTCCAGGGGCGGGCGGAGACGTCCGATCCGCAGGACGACGCCGCGCACCACGACGAGGCCGATCGGCAGGACGAGCTGGAGTGGCACGATGAGGCCGCCTGGCGGGATGAGCGGGACGAAGGTGAGGAAGACGGGGAAGCGGTGCGGCGGGTCGGGAGGCCGCCGGCGGGGCGGCCGACGCGGCCCGATCGGCTGGTCGCCACCGGCCCACCCCGCCCCCAGGGGTCGAGCGGCAGGCACCACAGAGGCCCGGCCCCCGCCGCCCTGCGCAGGTCCAGCCCGGTACACCGCGGCAGCAGGGCGGTCCCGATCGTGGTCAGCCTGGCCGTGGCGATCCTGGCGGCCGCCGGTGTGCTCGTGTGGCGGTGGGCCGGCGATGACTCCTCCGGCCTGCGGCTGGAGGCGGGCACGGGCCGCTCGGGGGACGAGCTGTTCACCGTTCCGGCCGCCGGCGACGGCACCGACCAGAAGCTCAACGACATGACCTCGGTGGGCCGCACGGTGGTGGCCGTCGGCAGCGACACGACGAGCCCGACCCCGCGCCCGCTCTTCCTGTTCTCCCCGGACGCGGGCAAGACCTGGCAGCTCGGCCAGGTGAGCGGTGCCGCGACGCCCACGGTCCAGCGGGTGGTCGGCGGCGCGGGCCGCTGGCTGGCCAGCGGGGACGACGCGACGTCGGGCAGGCGCGGCCTGTGGACCAGCACCGACGGGTTCAGCTGGACGGCCGTGGAGCAGACCGGGATGGCCGCGTTCCGGGCCGGCGACCAGATCCACGACATCGCCAGGACGGACTCCGGGTTCGTCGCGGTGGGACGTACGACGGGAGACGACGGCGGTTCGGGCCCCGCGGCCTGGCGATCCGGCGACGGCCGGACCTGGGAGCGCGTCGAGACCAGGGGCCTGGAGGTACGGGAGATCAAGGCGGTGGTCGCCAAGGGCGACACGGTCGTGGCCATCGGGCAGCCCGCGGAAGGCGAGGGTTCGCGGGTGCTGCGTTCGGCCGACGGCGGGCGCACCTGGCAGGCGACCGGCTTCCAGCTTCCCGAGGCGGTGCCGCGGACCGGTACGGTGGCGGTGCTACCCAAGCGGTTCGTGCTGGTGCCGACGCGGCAGCGCACGGTCGCCGGGGACGTACGCGTCTATTGCTCGCCGACCGGCGCGCAGTGGTCACAGTGCGGCTCGATCCGCGGGCTCAGCGGCGAGAGCCCCGGCGTGGAGTCGCTGATCTCCTACCCGTCGGGCGTCGCGGCGATCACGCAGGCGGGGCTGGACAAATACGCGGTGCTGACCACCACCGACGGCGGCGACTGGGACAAGCGCACCGACCTCGGCGACCTGCGGGGCGCGACGTTACGCGGGTTCACGATCTCCGACGGCGGCACCCTGTTCGCCGGCGGCGACCAGGCGGCCTCCGACGTGGACAACCAGCTCGTGCTCCTGGCCGCGCCGCCGCGCGGCCAGGCGTCGCGCGTCCAGCTCGCCCAGGTCGACGGCCTGACCCGGGTCGCGCGCGAGACCAACGGCCTGGCCAGCCACGACGGCAGATACGTCGCGGTCGGCTCGGCCTCGGGCGACGCGGGCCTGTGGACGATCAAGAACTGGCAGAGCTGGAAGTCCATGAGCCTCGGCGGCGCGGGCAGGCAGTCGTTGGAGGACGTGGCGCACGGCGGCCGGGGCTGGCTGGCCGTCGGCGGCACCGAGACGAACGTGGGCGTCATCGACCCCCTCCTCGTCACCTCCGAGGACGGCGAGAGCTGGAAGCGGGTGAACGACACCGGTGACCTCGCCCGCGACGCCGGCCACGTCTCGCTGGAGACCCACGTGGTGGCGGCGGGCGCGCGCGGCTACGTCCTGGCCGGCGAGACCAGGGACGAGGCCGGCACGGTGCGCGCGGCCATGTGGTTCACGCCCGACCTGCGCAAGTTCACCAGGTCGGAGAAGCTGCCGCAGGGTGGCTCAGGCGTGCGGATCCACGACGTCGTCGCGAGCGGCGACGGGTACGTGGCGGTGGGCGGCTCGGGCGCCGCCGACCAGGAGAGCAGCGTGGTCTGGTACTCGGAGGACGGCGTGAACTGGAGCCCGCGCCACCGCGTGGCCCCGCCGGAGGCCACCTCGGCCGGGCTCCGGCGGGTCACGATTCACCAGGGCGATCTCGTGGCCATCGGCACCGCGATCACGGAAGGCGCCCGCCGTGCCTTCGCGGCCGTCTCGGACGACGACGGCGAGACCTGGCGGACCGCCTGGTTGCCGGCGGACCAGGCGGCGGACGCGTTCGACCTGGCGGCGGCGGAAGAAGGACTGGTGGCCGTCGGCTGGCACGGCGTGCCCGGCGAGGGCGACAGCGCGGCCTGGACCTCCCAGGACGGCCTGTCGTGGAACCGCATGGTCCTGACCAAGGACCGCCTGGCGGGCCAGGGCGCGCAGTGGCTGACGGCGGTGGCCGTGTCGGGCTCGGAGGTGGTGGCACTCGGCCGGTCCACGACGTACAACGCCGACCACCTGATCCTGTGGACCTCCAGCCTGACCGCGAACCGATAGCCCCGAGCGGTCACCCAGCACGGGGAGTCCATGGTCACCTCGGCAGCACGCCCCAGGCGGCCAGGGACTCCAGGAGTCCTTCTGAGAGGGGCAGGTGGGCCAGTTCGGCCATGCCGTACCACCGCACGTCCGCGGCGTCGTCCCCCGCTGTGGGCACCCCTCCGGAGACGCTGGCCAGGTAGTCGCGGATCACGTACGTGACCCCGCCGGGTCCCGGGCGGTCCACCGTGCCGGCCAGCCGGCCGACCTCGACGTGCAGCCCCGTCTCCTCCAGGACCTCGCGCCGCACCCCCGCGATGTCGCTCTCGCCGGGCTCCAGCCGCCCGCCGGGGATCGACCACAGGCCCATGCCGGGAGGATGGCCCCGCTGGACGAGGAGCAGCCGGTCAGAGGCGTCGAAAATAATCGCGCCGACACAATTTACGCGCACATGACCAAGATTACGACGGGATAACGTGAACCGGTCTTGACGCGACGACCCTGGAAGAAGCAGCGTGGGTAGCTGTGAGAGCGGCACCAACTTGCCCACGGTGTTTTGGCCCGCTTCACGGGCCGAGCGCGTGGTCGACATCGTTCCGATGCGACACGCACGGCGACGTCCTGCCCTACCAGCCTCCCCATCCGCCGACCAGCATGGCGCTCGAGGCGATGCGCAAGACCTCCGTGGTGCCCGTGTGGCTGCCCTGGCCGCTGCCACCGGGCTGGCTGGTCACCGGATTCGCCGAGGTGGGCGACCAGCGCACCGGGGGCCGGGCGAGCGTGGTGGCGCTGTCCGGGCCGTCGCTGATGGCGGAGGGTCCGGCCGACCTGCTGATCATCGCCGAGGAGCCGGGCATCGGGCTCGGGGCGTCCTTCGCCGGGCTGGACGGTCCCGACCCCGGCGAGGGATTCGACGCCGGGCCGCCGAACGCCAAGATCGAGGTGCTCGGCCATCCCACCGCCATGTGGTGCGTGGGGGGCGTCGACGACCGGGCGGTCTACGCCGGTGAGGCGCTCGGTAACTGGTTGTGGGCCATCGCCTGGCCGGCCGACGCGGGCTGGGTGATCGCGCTGTCGGAGTTGGCCCTGCGCGACGCCCGGGACCAGGACCTGGACGTGCCCTTCGGGGCCTTCTCACCGCGGCTCGAGGATTAGGCCGGTGAACACGATTCGCGCTGTCGGGCAGACGGGCTAGAGTTCGGAAACGTGACAGCGCGTATCGAGCGAGTGGTGACCGAGGGCGTCGTCGACATCGACGGCACCGAGCACAAGGTCGAGAACAACACGTGGATCATCGGCGACGACGACGAAGTGATCGTCATCGACGCGTCGCGTGACGCCGAGAAGATCCTCGAGCAGGTGGGCGAGCGGGAGGTGCTGGCCGTCATCTGCACGGCGGGCCTGCCCGACCACGTCGGCGCGGCCATCGAGGTGGCCAGCAGGGACGAGGCCGTGGTGGCCCTGCACCCCAAGGACAAGCCCCTGTGGCGGGAGACCTGGTCGGAGACCTGGCCCGACATCGACATGGAGGACGACGGCCGCTTCGAGGTGGCCGACGTGGCGCTCGACGTCATGGAGACGCCCGGCGTCACGCCCGGCGGCGTGTCGATCTACTGCGAGGACCTCCAGGCCGTCTTCACCGGCAAGGCCCTGCAGGCCGACGGCCCGGGCAAGCTGGGCGGCGAATATCCGGCCCTGGCCGACCAGCTCACGGCGATCGGCGGGCGGCTGTTCACGCTGCCGGGCGAGACCCGGGTGCTGCCGGTCCACGGTGACGAGGTCACGATCGGCGACCTGGAGCCGCACTTCGACGACTGGGTGTCCGGCTCCCTGACGCGGGCCGACACCGACGCCCCGGCGGCCGGGGGTCCGCTGAGCGATGGCACCAAGATCTCCGGGATCTCGCTCAACCCGGGCGACGACTAGATGGGGCACTGCCGCCACCTGGAGGAGCGGAGCGGGGAAAGGCGGCGGCGCCCGTCGATCGGGTCCACCTTACGGAGTGAGGCCGGATGAGCGCCGTGCAGGGTCAGCTTCCCCTGGAAGGGATGCCGCGGCGGCTCTATTCGTGCACGCCGTCGCGGTTGAACACGTGGCTCGACTGCCGCCGCCGCTACCGGTTCACCTACCTGGATCGGCCGCAGCCCTCCAAGGGGCCGGCCTGGGCGCACAACAGCGTAGGGGCGAGCGTGCACAACGCGCTGGCGGGCTGGTGGCGGGAGCCCTATGAGCGGCGGACCCCGCTGACGGCCTCCATCCTGGTCACGAACGGGTGGATCGACGAGGGCTTCAGGGACGCCGAGCAGTCGGGGCGGTGGCTGGGCCGCGCCCGCGACCTCGTGTCCGGATATGTCGCGACGTTGGATCCGTCCGACGACCCGGTCGGCGTCGAGCGCACCGTGGCCACCCGTACCAAGGTCATCGCCCTGTCGGGCCGCATCGACCGGCTCGACCGGCGCGGGGACGAGCTGGTCGTGGTCGACTACAAGACCGGACGACGGCCGCTCACCCAGGACGACGCGCGCTCGTCGCTCGCGCTGGCCACGTACGCGATCGCCGCCTCCACGATGATGCGCACCTCCTGCCGCACGGTCGAGCTGCACCACCTGCCCACCGGTGAGATCGTCGAGTGGCGGCACACCGACGAGTCCCTGACCCGCCACCTGCGGCGCGCCGAGGAGATCGGGGCCGAGGCGGCGACGGCGGACGAGCGTTACCGCGAGCTCGTGCCCCAGGGCGGCCGGGCCCGGCCGGCCGGGGCGCCGGGCGAGCGGCCGTCGGTCGGGCCCGCCGAGGTGCCGGCGGAGATCGACGAGCTGTTCGCGCCGAGCCCCGGGCCGATCTGCTCGTGGTGCGACTTCCGCCGCCACTGCGCCGAGGGCCGGGCGGTGGCACCGGATCGGCAGCCCTGGGACGGTCTCGCCGAGTAAACCGCCGTTACCGAAGTGGGGCAGCGGTTATGGACCGGGTGTGGCGCGCGTGGGGCGATTACCGGCGGTGGTGGCGCTGGGATCGCTGTTCAATCCGCTCAACTCGTCCATGATCGCTGTGGCGCTGGTGGACATCGAGGCCGAGTTCCGGGTCGGGATCGCCACCGTGACCTGGCCGGCGGTGCGCTCGCGGTGGGGCCGGCCGCCCGCGCGGGGCTGCGGACGGTGCTGGTGGCCGGCGTGCTCCTGCCGGTCAGGCGGCCAGCTCCGGCGGCCGGCGCCGGGGATCGGTCAGGCCCCTGAGCCCCTTGCTCACGTCGTAGCCGGCCGCCGCCAGACGCTCCCTGGCGGCCCTCAGCATGTCTCTGGTGGCCTGTGAGAAGACGTGGTCGTGCACGGGCTCCGGCAGCGCGTTCAGGCCCAGCCGGAAGGCTCTCAGCGCCGCCGTGACCGTCACCCCGGGCACCTCGGGCAGTGCCCCGTACATGCGCCGGGCCCAGTCGGGCAGCGTGTAGTAGCAGAGCGCGCCGAACGGGAAGTAGGCGGGCTTGCCCGGCGAGAGCAGCCGCAGCTCCCGCGGCAGCCGCGGCCACATCAGGAAGCGCACCGTCGCGGCGGCCTCCTCGGTCACCCGCAGGCTGGGACGAACCTGCTTGAAGTAGGCGTCCATCTCCGCGCACGAGCCCGGCACGTCCTCGCGGTGCAGCCCGACGTAGGTGGCGCTCTTGCGCTGCTCGTGGAGGTAGCGGTCGGCCTCGCGCTCGGTGAGCCCGAGCCCGCCGCGCCTGGCGACCGCCAGGTACGACGACACCTCCGCGCAGTGCACCCACAGCAGCAGCTCGGGATCGTCGACCCGGTGGGTCCGGCCGGTGTCGGGATCACGGATGCGCAGCGCCTTGTGGATGCCCCGCACCCGCCGGCCGATCTCGTCGGCCTCCCGCGGGCTGCCGAACGTCACCCGCCCCACGAAGTCGGCGGTCCTGCGCAGCCGCCCGAACGGGTCCTCCTGGAAGGAGGAGTTCTGCCAGACGCCGAGCATGGCCAGCGGGTGCAGGGCCTGCAGCATCAGGCTGCGTACGCCGCCCACCCACATGGAGCGGTCGAGGTGCACCCGCCACGTGATGCTGTGCGGCGGCTGGACCACGATGTCGTCGATGCCGGACATGGTAAACGGATGATTACATGGCATGGGACCGTATGTCCAAGAAGTGCTTCTCGGCCGCGTTCCAGAACCTGACCAGCGCCGCGGCGGTCGTCTCCGGCGCCTCGACGGCGGGGGAGTGGGCCGCGCCCGGCACGACCACGCTCTCGGCGCCCAGCCGGGCCGCCATCTCCGACTGCACCTCGGGCGGCCAGCCGTCGTCGTGCTCGCCGTACAGGACCAGGGTGGGCACCTCGATCTGGCGCAGCTCGTCGGTGCGGTCGTGCATGGTCAGCACCTGCCGGGCCATGCAGGTCAGGCCCAACGGGGAGTTGGTGAGCAGGCGCTTGCGCAGGAAGGCCAGGATGTCGTCGGACACGTCGGCGGCCAGCGCCTCGGGCTCCAGCCGCTGGTGCCACACGTGCTCCAGGCCCAGCGTGGGGATCTCGTCCACGATCTTCCTGCCGGTCAGCGCGCGCTCGCCCTCGATGGCGGCGGGGCCCGACCCCATCAGGGTGAGCGACGCGAACTTCGTCCGCCCGTCGATCACCGCCTCCCTGGCCACCAGCCCGCCGAACGAGTGACCCACCAGGTGCACGGGGTCGCCGCCGCCGACGATCTGGGCCAGCGAGTCGACGTCCGCGCCGAGCGAGGGGCAGGTGTAGGCGGAGGGGTCGTCGGGACCCGGCGTTTCGTACTGGCCGCGCTGGTCGATGGCCACCACCCGGCGGCCCGACTGCGCCAGCGTCATCAGGATCGCGATGAAGTCTTCCTTGCTGCCCGTGAGGCCGGGGACGAGGAGCGCGGGCCAGCGCTCAATCACACCACTGACCGGAACCGCCTCCAGGACCGCGAACGTGCCCTGTGGCGTGTCGATCTTTCGTGGTGCGACGCCAGGAGGCAGATCGAGGAATCGCGGCGTACTCACGTGAGGCAACAATACCCAGAGGTCAGCGCCTCGACACCGGCATGGCCATTACGCTGGGCAAGTTCGGGGGAGTTGTGACCTATGGGCGACCTTGAGATCCGGCCCGCGACCTCGCGGCCGGCCCTGACGTGGGGCGCGCACCCTGGCCGGGTGCGCGCCTGTTCGTCCGGTCCGGCCGCCCGATGGCCGTTCCCGTATCGGCCCGCCCGGGGGCGGGTGCCGAATTCGGTCCGAGGGCGGTTGCCTACTCGGTTCAGCCCGCGCGGCGGCGGTTGCCGCCTCGGGACTGGCGACGCTGCTGCTTGCGCTCGGTGGCGGCGGACGGGGCGATGTCGTCGTCGTCCGTGGCCAGGTCGGGCGATTGGAAGATCACCGCGAACGGGCTCGGCGGGATGATCCGCTCCGGCTCCTTGCGCGCCGGTGGCGGCGGCGTGGTGAGGAAGCTCGGCTCGGGCCCCGGGTCGGATGCCGCGCGGAATCCCGTGTCAGGCGCCGTGACCGGCTCCGCCGCGGGGGCGGTGACGGGCTCGACGGCGGGCCTGGCGGCCTCTGTCACGCCCTCCGTCACGGCCTCGGCCTGGGTGGCCGTCCGGCGCGTGCGGGTGCGCTTGGCCGGCACGTCGGCGCCCTCGGCGACGGCCCGGCGGGAGCGGGTGCTCCTGACCGGTGTCTCGGGCGTGTCGGCCAGTGCCTGCTCGATGGCGGAGGTGGCGGCGCCCCGGCGGGTCCGGGTGCGCTTGTCTCCGGCCATGTCCTGGATCTCGTCGGTTGAGAAGATCGCGGGAGTGTCCTCCGACTTGGCCTCCACGAGCTCGGCCTCCGGCGTCTCGGCGGGTGCGGTCTCGGCCATCTCTCTGCCGCCTCGAGTGCGGCGGCGCTGGCGCGGCGTACGGGCAGGGCGCTCCTCGCGCTCGTCACGGCGCCCACCAGCGGACCGGCCGCCGCGCCCGCGCACCCTCCCGGTCTCTCCGAGGTCCTCGATGTGCTCCGCAGACAGCCCTGCCCGCGACCGGTTGGCGTGGGGCAGGACACCCTTGGTGCCCTCGGGGATGTTGAGCTCGGTGTAGATGTGCGGTGAGGTGGAGTAGGTCTCCTCCGGCTCGGCGAAGTCGAGCCCGAGCATCTGGTTGATCATCTTCCAGCGGGTCAGCTCCTCCCACTCCACGAACGTGACCGCGATGCCCGTGCGCCCGGCCCGGCCGGTGCGGCCGATGCGGTGCACGTAGGTCTTGTCGTCGGTGGGGCAGTCGTAGTTGACCACGTGGGTGACGTCGTCGATGTCGATGCCGCGGGCCGCCACGTCGGTGGCCACCAGCACGTCGATCTTGCCGTTGCGGAACGCGCGCAGGGCCTGCTCGCGCTGGCCCTGGCCGAGGTCGCCGTGCACGGCCGCGACCGCGAAGCCGCGCGTGTCGAGCTGCTCGGCGACCATGTCGCAGGCCCGCTTGGTCTCGCAGAAGACCATGGTGAGCCCGCGGCCCTCGGCCTGCAGCAGCCGCCCGACGATCTCGATCTTGTCCATCCGGTGGGCCCGCCACACGAGCTGGCGCACCTGGGGGGTGGCCTCGCCCTCGCCGCTCTCGAGCTCGGCGCGTACGTGCGTCGGACGGTTGAGGTATTTGCGCGACAGCGCGACGATCTCTCCCGGCATGGTGGCCGAGAACAGCATCGTCTGCCGCTGCGCCGGGATCAGCTTGAAGATCCGCTCGATGTCGGGCAGGAAACCCAGGTCGAGCATGCGGTCAGCCTCGTCGAGCACGAGGGTGGTGACCTGACTCAGGTCGAGGTGCTTCTGCTTGACCAGGTCGAGCAGGCGGCCGGGGGTGCCGACGATGACGTCGACCCCGGCCTTGAGCGCCTCGATCTGCGGCTCGTAGGCCCGTCCGCCGTAGACGGTCAGCACTCGGGAACCGAGTTTGCCCGCCGCGGTGACGAGGTCCTCGCTGACCTGTACGGCCAGCTCGCGGGTCGGTACGACGACCAGCCCGCGGGGCTTCTTGCGGTTTTTGCGCGGCTTGCCGATGCTCTGCAGCATGGCGATGCCGAACGCGTAGGTCTTACCCGTGCCCGTACGCGCCTGACCGATCAGGTCCTGGCCGCTCAGGGCGAGCGGGAGTGCCATTTCCTGGATGGGAAACGGTGTGACGATGCCCTCGGTCTCGAGGGCATCGGCGATCTCTGGTGTGACTCCGAGGTCTCGGAAAGTCGTCAGCGTGGCCTGCCTCAGTCTCCAATGAAGGCGGGCCTGCCGGGACCGACGGGCGGAAAACAGCCCCCGTTACGTGGGTCCACGCGGTAGAGCCAGCCCTCTCGCGTCATCAGCGACCGCGCACCCGGGGAAGCGGGGGGTAACCAGGGGAATCCCCCGAATTAACACACTGCGGTCGCACTTTCACAGAGCAGTGTACTCGATACCACAACGCTGGCCGAGCTTGCGTATGTTCCCGAAGATTTCCCGAAGTACGCTGCCTTCCATGAAGGAGTCTCCAGGAGTCGTCGATCTCCTCGGCGTGCTGGCCTACGCGGAGCTCAGCGCGTACGCCCGGATGACCGAGGACGCCGCCACGCTGGCACCCTCGCTGGCGGACCGGGCGGCGCTGAGCGAGCTGGCCGTGACCGAGTACGCCCACTTCCGCCTGCTGCGCGACCGGCTTGCCGAGCTGGGCACCGAGCCGGAGGCGGCGATGTCGCCGTTCGTCGCGGCGCTGGACGCGTGGCACGCCCAGACCCGGCCGGGGGACTGGCTGCAGGCCCTGGTCAAGACGTACGTGGGGGACGGCATCGCGCTCGACTTCTACCGGGAGGCGGCCAGGCTGCTCGACGCGTCGATCGCCGATCTGGTGGACGAGGTGCTGGTGGACGAGGGGCGTTCGCGCTTCGCGGTCGAGCGGGTCAGGGCGGCGATCCAGGAGGATCCGACGGCGGGCGGGCGGCTGGCGCTGTGGGCGCGACGGCTCGTCGGCGAGGCCCTCAGCCAGGCGCAGCAGGTGGCCTCGGCGCGGCCGGAGCTGGCGCTGCTGGTGGTGGAGTCGGCCGGGGAGGGCGCTACGGATATTTCACGGCTTTTCGCGAGATTGACGGAGGCGCACGGCAAGCGCATGGCCGCCATGGGCCTCTGATCGCGTCAGTCCGCCCGGCCAGGGCCGTGGCGCCTGCCAGGAGCTGCTCACGGGCAGGATCGCCGGGCGTTTCGAAGTGACCAGGTCCGCCGTCTCGCGGCATCTTCAGGTGCCCAAGGAGGCGGGTCTGGTCATCGAGCGGCGCGAGGACACGAAACGGCTGTACCGTGCCAGGCATGAGGGCCTCGCGCCGCTACGGCAGTTCCTTGACGAGATGTGGGCCGAATCGCTGGACTTCGCGCGCGGTATTGCGGAGGGAGAGCGCGGGTTGTCCGATCACGGAGCCGAGGCGGGATGACGTCCCTCGGCACCGCCGACCACCGGGCTGCCGGATCGGCGGATCACGTCTCCTCGGCTGAGCCCGCCGGATCGGGCGGTCCGCATGCCCGAGCCTGAGCCCGCTCGATCGGCAGGCTGGAGCCCGGCGGCCGCCTGCGCGGCATTCGCGTGGGACACGGTCTGCGCGGCCGGCGTCGAGGCGCCTCGCACGTTCGCATGGTGAGCGATCACCCTCGGGGGTTCGCGTCGTCCAGGCGTTCGCGTGAGTGGGTGGGTGATTTGTCCGGGCGTTAGCGTCGGGACGCGCGGTCGCGTGGCTGCGTGGTCGCATAGGGGTACGGCGCCCGGCCGTACCCCCGGCTTGAGCTCTTAGAGCGTGCCGCCGAAGCCGACCGGCCGGGCCTCGTCCTCACCGATCTCGACGAACCCGAGGGAGGCCATGGGCACCACCACTCGCCTGCCCTTCAGATCGGTGATGGCGAACACTCCGCCACGATCGGCCGACAACGCGTTTCTGATCTCTTCTTCGACCTGCTCCGCCGTGAGGTCGGTCTCAACAACGAGTTCGCGGTGTACGGAGCGTACGCCGATCTTGATTTCCATGCTGGCTCCCTAGTCGACGGGCTGGCTCACTCCCATCGTGGCCGCTCGTACCCGGGAAAAAGCGAATGATCGCGCCCAGCGAACGGTTTATGCCGTACGCGGAAAACCGCTGATGCCGCGCCAGGCGAGGCGGGCCATGAGTTGCTCGGCCGCGTCCTTGGGGATCGAGCCGTGTGTGGTGACCCAGTAACGGGCGCTCACCTCCGCCATGCCGACGAGGCCCACACCGAGTAGATGGGCCTCGTCGCTCGTGCACCCGGTGTCCTCCTGGATGACCGCGCTGACCATCTCCGCGCACTCGCGCAGCGAGCGCTCCACTCGCTGCCGCACCGGCGCGACGTTGCGCAGATCGGACTCGAAGACCAGCCGGAACGCCTCACCCTGCGAGGAGACGAAGTCGAAGAACGCGCTGAACGTGGCCTGCACGCGCAGCTTGTTTTCGTGGGTGGAGGCCAGTGCCTCCCGGCAGCGGTTGACCATGTCGTCCACGTGCAGGTCGAGCAGCGCCAGATAGAGCTCCAGCTTGCCGGGGAAGTGCTGGTAGAGCACCGGCTTGCTGACGCCGGCCCGGTCGGCGATCTCGTCCATGGCGGCCGCGTGATAGCCGTTCTCCACGAACACTTCCTGCGCGGCGCTCAGTAGCTGCCGACGGCGGGCAAGGCGGGGCAGCCGGGTGCCCCGGGGCTTGGCGTCCGGGGTTGCGGTCACGCGGGTCTCCATAGGTCTCTCAGCGGGCTGTTCGGACATCCTACGTGCGGGTAGGCGACACCTCAGCGACAGTCATCACGATTGAGCCGCCTCCGCAGGAGGTCACCGCATCGCCTCGCTCTCAGCGGTAGTCCTCGTCGTCGAGATCCACCACGCGGTCCTGCTCGGCCGCGTCCGCGGGATCGACGTCGAGCGGCACCTCCCGGCGCAGCCTGCTGAAGTCGAGGCGTAGCTCGCGCTGCTGCTCGGCGGCATCCGCCTCGGGAGTCTCGATCGACAGCTCCCGATCCTCGTCGTCATAGGACCTTTCGTCCCCGCGAATGTCCATCTCCGACATCTTCGGTCCCCCTCTTGGTGTGGACGGAACCAGCCTACGCCCGGCTGAAAAGGTCGCCGTGCTTCTCCACCCTGGCGAGTACGTCCTGCGCCTCGAACACCAGATCCTCAGCTCGTTCGCACCCTTCGACCTCTTCCCACATCAACGGAGTCGATACCGTCGGCCGCTCCCTGGCGCGCAGCGAGTAGGGCGCCACGGTGGTCTTGGCCGGGTTGTTCTGGCTCCAGTCGATGAACACCTTGCCCGGCCTCACCTTCCTCGTCATCACGCTGACGATCTGCGCGGGATGCTCCTTCGCCAGGAGCTGGGCCAGCCGCTTGGCGTACGCGGAGGGCTCCTCGCGGCAGTCCCAGTCCGCGTACAGCTGCATGCCCTTGTTCCCGCTGGTCTTCGGCCTGGCCGTGAGGCCCTCGCCGGAGAGCAGCTCGCGCAGTATGAGCGCCACCTGGCAGCACTCCACGATGGTCGCGGGCGGCCCGGGGTCTAGGTCGAACACGAGTGTGTCGGGCGGCAGCGCCTTGCCCTCCTCATCGACGCGCCACTGGGGTACGTGCAGTTCCAGGGCGGCCAGGTTGGCGTAGTAGACGAGCGAGGGCAGGTCGTCGAGGATCGCGAAGTCGATGCTCTCGCGGTTCTTGGTGCTGCCGGAGACGGGCAGCCTGGCCCGCCTGACCCAGCCGGGGATGTGGTCGGGGGCGTTCTTCTCGAAGAAGAACTGGGAGCCGACACCGTTCGGGTAGCGCTTCACGGTCAGCGGCCTGCCCCGCAGGTGCGGCAGCAGGACGGGCGCGATGCGGCTGTAGTAGTCGATGATCTCGGCTTTGGTGAAGCCGAAGTCCGGATAGAGCACTTTGTCCAGGTTGCTCAGCGTCAGCTCGCGCCCGCCGACCTTGACCGGCACTTTCATCGCGTCACCTCTGAGGGGCTCTTGTCGGCGCGCAGGCCGCGCCACACGGGATGGCGCAGTCGCTGCTCGTCGGTCCACATCGTGTAGGCCACCTCTCCCACCAGCTCCGGCCGCACCCATCGGTTACGCCAGGGGACCTCGTTGTGGAAGGGGCTGCCCGGGATCTCCAGCGGGCGCAGCCGCCGGTGGAGGTCGTCGAGCACGGCGTCGGTGAACCCGGTGCCGACGTGCCCGACGTAGGTCAGGCCGTCGCTCGTGTGCACCCCCATGATCAGCGACCCGATCCCGCCCGACCGGCGGCCCTTGCCGGGTTTCCAGCCGCCGATCACCACTTCCCTGGTGGTGAGGTTCTTCACCTTGATCCACCACGGGGAGCGCGTGCCGGACCGGTAGGGGGAGTCGAGGCGCTTGGCGACGACGCCTTCCAGCCCCTGCTGGTGCGTGGCGCCGAGGAGGTCGGAGTCACCGGGGAAGCACGGGGGCGCGCCGATGTCGAGCTCGTCCAGCAGGGCGCGGCGGTCCCGGTAGGGGAGGTCGAAGAGCGGCGTACCGTCGAGATAGAGCAGGTCGAAGGGCATGTACGTGATCGGATACCGCTCCAGCAGCACCGGCTCGGGATCGGTCAGGTGCATGCGGCGCTGCAGCCGCTCGAAGCTGGGCCTGCCGCGCGTGTCGAGGGCGACGACCTCGCCGTCGATGATCGCGTTCTTCACCCCGAAGCCCGAAATTTCCGGATATCGCCGTGTATATTCCACTCCATGTCGCCCTGTCACCTTAAGTCCACCGTCAAGATGGACGATGGCACGGATGCCGTCCCACTTGACCTCCAGGCCGTACCGTTCGCGATCGGAGGGTAGTTCCCCAGGTACAGCCAGCATTGGTTCGATTGGGTATGGCATTGGTTGCCCCATGACGGGTATGTGCCCATTGGTGGGCCAATGAGAGCTGAGGAGTGCCGATGCGCAGCATCTGGAAAGGTGCGATCTCCTTTGGGCTGGTCACGATCCCGGTCAAGCTCTATTCCGCGACCGAGCAGAAGGACGTGACCTTCCATCAGGTCCACCGCGAGGACGGCGGTCGGATCCGCTACAAGCGCGTGTGCACCCAGGACGGGGAAGAGGTGCCGTACTCGGACATCGCCAAGGGATACGAGCTGGCGACGGGCGAGATGGTGGTGCTCACCGACGAGGACTTCGAGGACCTGCCGCTGAGCACGTCACGCAGGATCGACGTGCTGCAGTTCACCCCAGCCGAGCAGATCGACCCCATTTACTTCGCCAAGTCGTACTATCTGGAGCCGGACGCGCAGGGGGCGAAGCCGTACGTGCTGCTGCGCAACGCCCTGGAGAGCTCCGGCCAGGTGGCGGTGGTGAAGGTGGCCCTGCGGCAGCGGGAGTCCCTGGCCACGCTGCGGGTGCGCGACGGTGTGTTCGTCCTGGAGACCATGCTCTGGCCTGACGAGATCCGCGCGCCGGACTTCGGCTTCCTGGAGGAGGACATCGAGGTACGCGCCCAGGAGTTGTCGATGGCCGAGTCCTTGATCTCGACCATGGAGTCGGACTTCGACCCGAGCGAATACCACGACACCTACCGTGAGGCCCTGCAGCAGGTGATCGAGGCGAAGGTGGCGGGCAAGGAGGTCATCGCGCCTCGCGAGGAGGAGGAGGCGCGGCCCGCGGTGGACCTGATGGCGGCGCTGAGGGCGAGCGTGGAGGCGGCCAAGCGCGAGCGGGAAGGCGAGCCGGCGAAGCCGAAGCAGGCAGCAGGCGGGGCCGAGAAGCAAAAAGGGGCACCGCTGAAACGCAAATCCCGCAAATCCGCCTAGTAGTACTTGGTTAGGTCGAGATTTGGTGAGACGGTCGTTGCATGACTCCGGCGTAGCTGGCTGATGTCCGAGGCCGTCTTGAGGACTTCGCGGGTGAGGTGTTCACCTCCTTCGCGCGTCGGGAGCGGCGGTCCAATGGCGGGCTGTACCTACGAAGGCTGATGCTGGACGGGCGGCGGAAGTCGATGGTGCCGAAGGCCGAGCGGCTGGGAGTGGATCATCAACGGCTGCGGCAGTTCATCACCTCCTCGACCTGGGATCACGTGGCGGTGCGCAGACGTCTGGCGCAGCGCGCGGTAAGCGTGGTGGCTCCGCAGGCGTGCGTGCTGGATGACACCGGCCACCTCAAGGGACGGTGACGCCTCCCCCGGGGCGGCCCGGCAGTACACCGGAGCTGCGGAGAAGGTGACCGATTGCCAGATCGTGGTCAGCGTGCACGCGGTCACCGATACCTGCTCTGCGGCGCTGACCTGGCGGCTGTTCCCGCCACAATGCTGGGACGAGGCGTTGGCCGAGGATGCGGCCGAGGCCGCGGTGATCGCCGAGCGGCGGCGGCGTTGCGGCATCCCTGAGGGTCAGCGGCACCGCCCCAAGTGGCAGCAGGCGTTGGAGATGCTCGATCAGCTGGCCGCCTGGGGGCAGGTACCGCCGCTGGTGGTGGCCGACTCCGGCTGCGGGAGCTGATCCGCCCGGCCAAGATCCGCTGGCGGATCGAGCACGACATGACGCGGCTGTGATCGACCGTGCGGCTCTGGGGGCGCGCTTCGGCGGTGAAGCGCGGGCGACCGTTGGTGCCGTCGACGGGATCTGCTTGTCTCCTCTTCCAGCAGGTCGTCAGACGATGGCGGTGCTCGTGCCGGTTTGGTGACCGGCCGCTGCTTCTCGTTGCGGCACTGCCCGTCGGTCGGGGCCTTCTTTACCCACAAGCGCAGGGTCTCGCGGTTGATGCCCAGGCCACCAACGCGTGCATTCCGTGCATCCGCGCCGGGTCAGGCAGGTACAGCGCGACGGCATCCGCCTTGAATTCCGGAGGCTGCGGCTCCATCGCCACGTGGAACGCCTTGTCTCTGGATCTTGGCGATCAACAAACTGGACATATCAGGATAATATGTGTCATTTCAGTTGATAAATGTTTAATGCAAGCAATAAGATTGTTAGTGCATAGCAAAATGGAGTGATTGCTGTTTGTCCGCCTGTCGCGTCGGAAATGACATTCAATGGATGACTCCTCAGCGGCCGTTCAGGGCTTTGTTTTGGAGTATCCGGAAGCATCGAGAATGGGGCAACCGATCCTTTAGGGGGAACACAATGCCCGAGCTCAAGAGTGTTATCGCAGGCCTCGCCATCAGCACGGCAATGACCGGCGGCGTGGTCGGCCTGGGTGCGGCGACGACCGCGGCCAGCGCTGCCACCCAGGTCGGCGCCAGCGCGTCCATGCTCACCGGAGGCGGCTGCCGGGGCTGGGGCTGGTGCGGTGGTCACCGCCGTCACCACAGGATGCACATTCGGCTGAACGTCTTCAACCGCAACTTCAACCAGAACGACCACTTCAATCACGAGCGGCGCCACGACAGGCACTGGGACAAGGACGACAGGTCGTTCTACTTCAAGCCGCAGGAGCGCAGGTTCGAGCTCATTAAGCCGCTGAGGGAAGAGGAGGAGAAGGACGAGAAGGACTATGAGGAGAAGGACGACGCGGCGGCCGAAGCGCCCTGAGGCTGGCAATAGCACCGTGCGCTGACGGCGTAGAGATGGGCGCCTGTATTTTCGTGGGTGTTCGTTGCTCACAGTGCAGTGAATTCGACCGCTGAATGTCGGCGGTCTCGGGGTTGTTCCTGTTCGTGGCTCGACCCTGAGGTTCATTCTCGGCGTCTCCACGGTGATTCCGGGTGAGGGCTCCGCTGGCATTGGCCAGGGGGCCCTCGCTGTTTCTGCGGATGGACGGTGTCTTGGCGGACTTGCAGACCGCGAGCGTCCGTGCGTCACCCTTTGGCCATGAGCTGTGCCCAGGCGGGTTCTGGCCGCCCCCTGCCGTGTGAGGCCGGCGAGTTGCGGACGTGGTGGACCTCTGCCTCGGAGCATTGGTCGTATTGCATGCCTGGAGCCGGGGGATCGGCTTCCTGCGGCGGATGACGAGCGGGGCGGTTCGCCGGTCATCAAGGACCGCCCCTTCTGCCGTGAACTGCCGGGCCGGCTTACCCGATTCGCGCAGGCGCACCTCCCAAGCACGACCTACCGCGAGAAGACGTCGATCATCACGTACAGGTCACCGGTTGTGTCGTCCGGCGGCTGATAGCGGCACTACGGCAGACTCCGACGCCCACCCGGCACGAGGTCCACCTCCTGAGACCATCGGTTATGGGCACGACGCTCCGGCAACACCCATCTCCACGGGTTGCCGGTCCGGGGCACCTCCCCAGTCCCGCCGCCACCCAGACCGCCTTTCCCGGCGACAACGACACCCCTGCCAACCAGGGAAAGACCGCCAGTCACCGCCACAACCACCAGGAGCGGCGTTCCCGAGCCCTACCCTCGCGGGCGGAGATCCGACGCGTCCTGGCCCGGCTGTTCATTCCCGCCACCGACACCATCGAGCACGTCCTGGCCGGGCGAGCCTTCCGCCGCCGCCACCAACGCTCGCGCCCGGCTCAGCCGCTATCACCGACGCGGAGATCCACTACCTCAAGATCTGTGTAATGGAGAGTCGTGGCAATGCCATGGCGTCTCAGTCGTCCGCAGCCGACACCAATCCTCGCAAATCCATCCATATCGGATTATTTCACCATATTCATTCTAATGGATCTCATGACGACCTAAGGGTGGGGCAAAAGTTATCGTTTGCCGTTTATGGGAGCCCAGGTCGGAAAGCATGAAGGTGGCGACGCACCGTGACCGCGCAGACACTCATCGTTGCCGAAGGGATATGCCGGAAACTCAGGTAATTCCGGGACAGCACAAGTGAAGACGCCTTCGAGGAAACCCTAACGCCGCTCCCGGGGCGATCCTGGCCTCATCCCGCCGAATGGCATATCCCGCCGAACGGGGGTCGCTGAAGCCGAGCGCCAGTGGCCGGCCGGCAGGTGGCGACAACGAGTTCTGATGTCCGGGTGCGGCGGAGGCGATTGGCGGTGCGGCCACGCGTGTTCGCAAGCCTTCGCATTTTTGTAAGGATCCCCCAGGTGGGGTGCCAAGGCCATGCGCCGATCCGGCGGGCCGATATCCGGAGTCCTGTTGACGAGATGATCAATGGCACTTTTGTGCGTGGCCTCATCGTCGATCGCGGACAATCGGACATATCGTACCATTTCATTGGATAGACGTTTAATGCAGGTAGTAGAACTGTTAATCTATAGCAAAATGGGGCGATTGCTGTTTGCCTACCCGCTGCTTCGGAAATGACATTGAATGGATGACTCCTCAGTAGCCGTCCAAGACTTGTTTCGGGGTAATCCGGAAACATCGAGAACGGGGCAACCGATCCTTTAGGGGGAAAACGCAATGCCCGAGCTCAAGAGTGTTATCGCAGGTCTCGCCATCAGCACGGCAATGACCGGCGGCGTGGTCGGCCTGGGTGCGGCGACGACCGCGGCCGGCGCCGCCACCCAGGTCAGCGCCGGCACGTCCATTCTCACCGACGACGGCTGGGACTCCGGCGACGACTTCGTCGGCGACGACTTCGGCCACCGCCGCAACCGCGGGTTTGGCTTCGGCGATCAGGGTGGATTCGGCTGGGGTGGCTGGGGCGGTCGCTGCCGCGGTCAAGGCGGAGGGGGGTTCCGCAACGGTCGCCACGGCAGTGTCTGCCTCAACGTCACCAACGACAACTTCAACGACACCTGGGACGACAGGCGCGACTATCGGCGCGACGACAGGCGCGAGCACGACAAGTTCCGCGTCAAGGACGAGAGGCGTCGCGACGAGCGGCGCGTCGTGAAGCCGCACCACGACCACCCGTGAGGCGGATGATATGACCGCGTGCTGATAGCGTGGAAATAAGTGTCCGCATCTCGAGATGGTCGTTGTTCACAGCGCAGTGAATTCGATCGGTGAAGGTCGGGCTCTCAGGCGTGTTTCGCACCTTGGTCGCGGTTCGGCCTGAGGTTCATTTCTTCGCATCTCCGCGGTTATTCTCGGCGAGGGCTCCGTTGGCATTGGCCAGGGGCCCTCGCCGTTGTGTGTACGGGGGTCGGTTTCCCTCGTGTGGTTTGCGGTTGGCGCCGTCCGATGCGCGCCGGCGAGGCTGCGAAGGGCTTGGCGAATGAGCGATCCCGCGTTATGGCCCGTAGTGATGCTCTGAGGATGACCACTATAGGGCAAAATCGGACAATTCCGGTTTGCGGGCCATTCTGGAGGATATATCCAAGATACGGATGATTCGCTATTGGTCATCCGGGGCGCTACCCCGCAATTCGGTATCTTCCGGTGAGCGGGGAGCGTCGAGAACGGGGCGATCGATCCTTTAGGGGGAAACGCAATGCCCGAACTCAAGAGTGTTATAGCAGGCCTCGCCATCAGCACGGCACTTACTGGTGGCGTGGTCGGCCTGGGCGCGGCGACGACCGCGGCCAGCGCCGCCACCCAGGTCGGCGCCGGCACGTCAATGCTCACCGGAAGCCACGGCTGTGGCTGGCGTCGCTGCTGGGGCGGCGGACGCCGGCACCATCACAACAAGCTCCGCGTCCGGGTCAACGTCTTCAACAACAACGTCAACCAGAACCATAACCGTCACCACGAGCGTCGCTTCGACCGGTTCAACCGCTACGATCGGTTCGACTTCGGCCACGACCGCTTCGACCATGACGACTCCGACCGTGGCTTCGACGATCACGACGACTGGGATGAGTAGGGCTCGGGCCACAGCATGAGCGCGTGGCGCATTCCAGAGCGTCACTCAGGAGTCCGCTGACGCGATAACTCCGGCTACTCGAATGAGTGCCCGTATTCGCATGGATCGACGTCCTCCTCACGGAGGAGGTCTGCCGCGAGTACGGGCACTCATACCTTTCTCCCTGTGCCGTAGCACCAACCACTACCGCAGCCATCCCGCGAACGGCCGTCAACTACTCGGTTTTCCACCATGAGAAAGCTTCGGCCCCGCACGCCAGCCTCCTCGGCTGTTCACCGGACCGCGATGGGGTCCCGGCCGGTGGATCCCGGTGGATCCGGCGGGTGCCGCGTCGCCGCGGCGGCGGGCTGCCGTGATGGTCAGGGCCGCCGGCAGTGTGGTCACGAAGATCGCTACCGCGAGTGCGGTCCAGGTGGCTCCGTCGGGGTGGATCAGGGCTTGGCCACGCAGAGCCTGCCATGCCGTGATGGCGAACAGTGCGGAGTATCCCAGGATGACGACGCCGGTCAGCTGAGCGCGTACGCGTTCGTGGCGGAGCAGGCTGATCCGGGTCGCGAGGGCGGTGAGGATGAGTACCGTCAGCAGGAACACCTGGACGGAGTGCAGGCCGATGAAGTGTGGGACGCGCAGGTCTCCGCCTTCGGTGCTCCAGTTCGTGATCGGCATGCCGCCGCCGTCCGGTGCGCCCACCCCGTGGCCTCCCACGAGTGAGACCGGGTTGCCGTAGGCGTCCTTGGCCGTCCGGGGTCCGTTCGCCGAGGTCGACGCGGTGATGAAGGATGCCAGCGCCATGCCGAGGACGGCCAGTCCGATCCCGGCGCGCAGGGCCCAGGTGAGTGCCGCGTCGCCGGTCCGCTGGAACAGCAGCATGATGGCGATGAGCAGGTTCGCCGCGAACAGCCCCATCACGCCGCCGGAGAAGATCAGTTGCCCGGTCGCGTTGAACGCGTCGGTTTCGGCGTTGAAGTGGCTGTATGTGCCGCGGGCTGCCTGCACCGTGATGAAGCCGACGTCGATCAGCCCCGCGACGGCGAAGGCGGTTCCGAGGGTCCACATGGTGCGCTTTGCCTTGCGAAGCTGCGGCAGCATCCAGGCGAGCGTGGCGCCGAACATGACGAACGAGACCCCGAACTTCAACGGCTTCGCCCAGATCGACTCCGCCATGAGTTCGCGGCCGTCTATGAAGAGGCCGAAGCCCGCGACGACGACGAGTGCCGACATCGCCGCCACCATGACCATCAGCGGCCGGTGCCACAACCTGATTGTCGCCTGCATTGGCTATAGAGCGAACCAGCCTCCCGGCCTCACCGGCGCCAAGCACCTCGAAGACTGGCTCACCAACGTCGAGAACGACACCCTCCCTGCCCTGCACGCCTTCGCCCGCGGCATCCGCCGAGACTACGACGCCGTCACCATCGGCCTGACCCTGCGCCACAGCAGCGGGGCCGTCGAGGGCAACGCCTGCCGCGTCAAAGCCTCAAGCGCCAGATGTTCGGCCGCGCGAACCTCGACCTCCTCCGCAAGCGGGTTCTGCTGGCATAGCTCACGCACCGTGACCACATCACGACCTTTGTGCCAGAGCCAGTTTTCCACGGCCGCTCTCACTGCTGCTCGTGCCCAACATGATGGCCCACATCGAGTGGACGGCAGTGGCGTCGGCGGCCGTGTTCCGCGGGTCGTGGATCCACGGCACACCGCCGGGCACGGCGCGCGCACGCCACCACATCCAACGCGGTGAGGCGCCGCTGGGCCTGTGCGGTGCCCCCGGGCAGATCATCCATCACGGCACGAAAACCGGGCACCACCAGCCAGGGCGGCAACAGGGAAGCAGATGAGCGGGCCACTCCGACCGGCTTGACGCCCTCCTTGATGGCGGTGGTGTCACCAGCGATCAGCACCGCATCCGGTTGGCTCAGACGCTGCTCCATACATGAGCGAACCTCATCGTGCAGCAGGCCGGCATCCCATTTCGCGGGTGAGCAGGTGCCGGAGCAGATCACTCATCGACTGAGGTTTTCTCTGCGACTTTCACATGATCCGTCCGTGCTCGAAGTGGGTGAGAACCAGCGCTGCTCGGGCCACATCGCCAATTCGTGAGGGGCTGAGCGTCAAATGCTGAAGGGTGCGCCAGCGCTGCTCCAGGAGCGCGAAGCCACGTTCGCCGAGACAACGAAGGCCGCGCAGAAGGGCGT